>JAPKXY010000026.1 GCA_026394605.1 Methanoregula sp. | reverse complement strand
AAGAACTGTTCTTTTACCGTAAAAAAATGAACCGGCTGCACGAGCTGCACAGCGTGTGACTGAACCTGATACTTATTTGTACTCCTTTTTTGAATAATTGAATTTCCGGGCCTCGCCACCATGTGCCACGATATAGATCCACTCGTACAGGGATTTGAGCGAACCGTACTGCTGGTATCTCCGCATCGAGAACCCGACCTTCATTGCACCACAAAATCGTACGGTGCCGAATGTTCTCATGCGCAGGGCGATCTCGAGATCATCACCCGCATCAACCGGGCGGTACATCCCTGCCCTGACAAAAGCCTCTTTTTTAAATGCCGTGTTGCACCCGAGGGTATAGTAGAAGATCCTCGTATAATATCCAAGCCGGGAAAAGCTGTTTGCCACAAAAAGCGAGAGCGAATTTTTTACGCTCTCTTCAATGGGATAGACGGGCCCATAGAGCTGAACAACACCGGGATCCGCAAATCCCTTCTCAATGGTCTCAATCCAGTCCGGCGGGATGATGCAGTCTGCATCCGTGGTGGCAACAATATGATTTGATGCTGCGATAATACCGTCGTTGCGGGCACCGCCCACTTTTTTACTCGTCTGGATGAACACCTTGTCGGCATATTTCTGTGCAATCTCCCTCGTATGGTCCGTTGAACCGCCATCCACGACAATGATCTCGTATGTGCCGCGGGGAACTGTCTGGTGCGTAAGGGAAACAAGGCACTGGGCGATATTCTCCTCCTCGTTGTATGTCGGGATGATGACCGAGACCATGATGACTCCTGTACGTTTTTTGACCGTCGCGTGTATTAATGGTGATGGCGGTTTCTGGCGGTACGCCATCAGTCAGCGGTGGTTCTGACAAAATCCATGGCACTGCGGATGCAGCCGTCCATGTTCAGGTATTCAAACCGGGCAAACCTGCCGACAAGGGGGATGCCACGAGCCGTGCAGTAGTCCTGTACGATCCGGATATTGTCCTGGTACTCGAGATCGTACACCACATAGGCAAAGGGCTGGCGCGTCACCAGCGAACAGACAACCTGGTTTTTTGAAACAATCCCCATTGCCTCCAGCATCCCGGTCACCTCGCGGACGATTGCATCATCACTCATGCGTGACACCTCGTCATCCGGCTGGTGGGTGATCTCTGCAAGAACCGACCCGCAACCGGCAGGGGCGGCATGGCGGCTGTATGTGGAGGGAAACGAGATCCGGTTGGTCAGCCCGAGTTTTGGGTCCGGCACATAGAGCCAGGAGATGTCCGGGACTTTACCCTGAACCCCGACTGCAACGCAGACAAGCGAGGTGTAGATGAGCGAATCGCAGGCCTGCCGGACATGTTCCGGGACATCTTCGAGCGCGGGCAGCAGGTGCTGGACCGGGATCGTTGAGATGACTAATTCTGCCTCGACCTCACTGCTCCCGTCGCTGATACAAAACCGGGAGCCGGTTTTTTTGACCGAGCGGACAGAAAAGCCGGTCCTGATGCGGTCTTCTACCGGCGCTGCAATCGCACGGACGAGGGCTTCGATCCCCCCGTGGAGCGGGTACGAGAAGACCGCCTGGTGGGTATACCCTTCCGTCGGGATGCCGATCGCGGACCTGATCACATCTTCAATTGGCGGGCGGGGGATCCGGCCCTCCACCCAGTGCATAGACATTTTGTCGGCAGGGTACTTCCAGATCTTCTCGTTGTACGGGATCAGGTAACATTCGGCAATGCCCTTGCCAAAGGTAGAGTAGATCCATTCTTTGAAGTTTTCCGGGTGAGGGACGGACCCGGTCTCAAACGCGATCTGCGCTTTGACAAACTCGTTGATGCAGAAGAACCGGTCGTCCGGCGGGAGATCAAAGAGCCCGTTCTCGAACGGGTACTTCACATATGCCCCTTTGTAAAAGATCTTGGTGTTCCGGTTGTTCCGCTGCTCATTGCCCTCGATCATGGAGCGCATGAAGGCGAGGACTTCGGCATCCCGGGAGAAGATGATATGGGACCCGCCGGCATCGAAGGTGAACCCGTTCTTAACGCTCGTCCGGCAGAGCCCGCCGTACGCCGGCTCCGCTTCCAGAACAATGACATCGTCGCCCCGTTCGTGGAGCAGCCGGGCAAGCGTGAGCCCGGTGAGCCCGCCGCCAAGGATTGCGGTTGTCAACGATACTAGGTTGGAAGTGAATGGTAATTATGGTTCACGTTGATCCGGATCCGATGATCCGTACGGCATAATAAAAAAAAATTAATTCCGGATATACCAGCCGGTCATCGTTTCGTCAAGCAACGCGTCGCTGTGCGGGGGGGTGATCCGGTGCCTCCTGCGCTCTTATCAGGATAAAAAAAGTACTTGATCCGGTCATCTGCAGCACGTGCACGGTTGAGGAGTGCAGTAAAAATTATGTAGACCTGCGCCGAGTAAGACATGAGGTTTTGCCTATGCGTCGCTTGGCACATTTCCCTGTCTTCAAAAAATGTTATCGTATCCTTCTTTTCACCATGCTTACAGTTGCCCTGCTGGTTTGGATCGCATCTGCCCTTCCCGTGGTCCAGATAATGACCCCTGCTCCCAACCAGACCCTGCAGGTCATAAAGACCCCGACACCCACCCTTGTGCCGGTCACGATCATTCAACCAGCCAAGACGGGTACTCCCAAAGCCACGACCGTTGTCCTCACCAAAGCCCCTACGACCCCCGTTCCCGTTCATACGGCAGGCCCTGTTGCCACGACCACTCTGAAGCCGGCTTCTACGCAGGGCATAACCACGGCAGGCCGGACAACGGCTGCTACGCCGCCCATTGGGGGGCTCCGCCCGGCCGGCACGCCCGGCATCCTTGCACCAGCCACGACACCTGCGGGCGGTCCTCCCGGATCGACCGGCTCGTACAGCACCGGGCCGAAGGCAGCTGCAGGCGGGGATGGGTCGGGAGCATCATTCACCGGTGCATCCCCGCAGTTGGCGGCAGTAATTGCCGAAACGTTCAATGAAGAGAAACTGCATTCGGGAACTCTGCAGGGCGTCGCGATCACAAAGATCGAGACCGCCCATGCACCCGGTGAACCAGCTGCGTCTGCTGAAGGCACCGGCCGGTACAATGCTGATGTCACCGCGGTCAAAAAAGGCGATCCGTCACTCGGGTGTGAGGATGATACGGTCGTTATCAGTCTGCGCAATATGCAGCCGGAAAGCCCGGTTGCGGGCCGGCTGGTGACGACCGGAAGTACACTGATGTTTACAGATCCATCGATCCGTCAGATCAGCTTTGGTGAGGATACAATGACAATTACGTCACTGCGCCACGCAAAACTGTTCGGGATCCTTGATCTCCAGTACACGGAGGTGTCAACCATCACTCCTGAAGGGCCGGCCATCACTGACAAACCATTCTGGCTGGCGCTCGCAACCGGAGAACCCCGTCGGTTCACTCCTGAAGAAGAGCGGTGCCGGCAGTACGGCACGAACCAGCCGGTTTTTGACGAAACGCAGGCGGCAATGACTCCCGGCATCATCCCGACACCGACACATGAGTACCAGATAAACGAGATTGAGGTTTCTTGTCCAGCTGACCGGGAATGCCAGCCCAATGCATGGCTGAACTGTGTTAATAATTGCCTTGCACAACATCCCTTCAGCAACGAGACAGAAAATCTCCAGATTATAACATACTGCGAGGACGTAAGTTCAACATTCGACTATAGTTGCTGCTATACCCGGTGTATGCATTCCGGTGGAGACCCGGCACAGATGTCTGAAACAGCTCTGGCTTTTAAAGAAAGTTCCTGCACCTCAGAATGTCAATTCAAATTCGACGCATGGCTGATAAAGCAGGTGGAAGAACAACGTTCCGAGAATGTTGCATCAATAACAAGGATTTGAATCCATTTTTTTAAGGAGTAGTGCAAAACGGAAACAGGTCGCGCTTACTCCCAACGCTAAAGAGATGACCGAAAAAAAATTATTTTGAACCCGGCACCGATTTTGATCCCCGCAGAATGCCGATTTTTCCGGTGCGGACGAGCTCCTTGACGCCGTATTGCCGGAGCAGTTTTTCCAGTGCATCGATCTTCTCCGTATCTCCGGTGACTTCGAGGATGACCGATTTCGATCCCACGTCGACAATCAGGGCGCGGAAGATCGAGGCGATCTGCAGGATCTCGGCACGGCTGGTGCCTGGTTCCGCGTTCACCTTGATCAACGCGAGCTCGCGCTCCACCCGTTCATTCTCGGACAGGTCCGAGACCTTGATTACATCGATCAACTTGTGGAGCTGCGTCATCACCTGCTCCACCTTGGCATCATCGCCGATGACGACAATCGTGATCCTGCTCATACCCGGTTCCTCGCAGGTGCCCACGGCAAGGCTCTCGATGTTGAACCCGCGCCGGGAGAAGAGGCCGGTGACCCGCGAGAGTACGCCGGGCCTGTTCTCGACCAGCACGGAGAGCGTGTGCGGCTTCATGATCGCGGATGCCCCCCGATCATCTCGTTGATCGCAGCGCCTGCCGGGACCATCGGGAATACGTTCTCTTCCCGCTCGATCCGGAAGTCCATCACAACTGGACCGTTGCAGTCAAGGGAGGCTTTGAGTGCCGGCACCACATCATCGGGCGAGTCCACCCGCATGCCGTCAATCCCGTAGGCATTTGCGATCTTGACAAAATCAACAGGCGGCAGCTCGGTAAACGAATACCGCCGGTCAAAGAAGAGTTCCTGCCACTGGCGCACCATGCCCAGGTACATGTTGTTTAAGATCGCAACTTTTACCGGTATCTTGTTCGCGGCAACCGTGCTCATCTCCTGGATGTTCATCTGGATGCTGCCGTCGCCCGCGATGTCGAAGACCGGCACATCCGGCCGGGCAAAGTGCGCTCCCATGGCAGCCGGAAAGCCGTACCCCATCGTACCCAGCCCGCCGCTCGTGATCCAGGTGCGTGGGTGGTGAAAGCAGAAGTGCTGCGCAGTCCACATCTGGTTCTGCCCCACTTCCGACACGATGACCGCCTCGCCCTTCACAAGTTCGCTCAGTGCGCGGACAATATACTGGGGGTGGAGACGCCCGTCGTCCTTGACACGGAGCGGGTGATGCTGTTTCCAGTGCTTGATTTTCTTAAGCCATGGCTCGTACGCGTTGTTCTTTTTGAGACCTGAGAGCATGTCCTGCAGGACAGCCTTCACGTCACCGACAATCGGGACATCAATCCGTTTGTTCTTCCCGATCTCTGCCGGGTCGATGTCGATATGCACAATCTTTGCGTGTGGGGCAAAGGTGTCGATCTTTCCGGTCACCCGGTCATCAAACCGTGCACCAATCGCGATCAGGAGATCTGATTCCATAACCGCGAAGTTCGCGTACTCGGTACCGTGCATACCCAGCATACCGAGGTTAAGCGGGTGGTCGCAGGGGATGCACCCGATGCCCATCAGCGTGGTGGTAACAGGGATACCGACCAGCGTTGCGAGGCTGACAAGTTCTGCTGAAGCATTGGATGCGATGACCCCTCCCCCCGCGTAGATGAGCGGGCGCTCCGCATGCACGATCAGCTCAACCGCCTTATCGATCTGGCGCTTGTGTCCCTTGTAAGTGGGATTGTACCCGCGGAGGGTAACTTTCTCAGGGAGCGGCGTGTCTTCAGCGAGACCCGTGCTCACGTCCTTGGGGATATCGATCAGCACCGGGCCCTTTCGGCCGGTGCCCGCGATATAGAACGCCTCCTGTACCACGCGGCTGATATCAGCTGCGCTTTTGACCAGATAATTGTGTTTCGTGATCGGCATCGTGATGCCGGTGATATCCGATTCCTGGAATGCATCGTTGCCGAGGAGGTTTGTCGGCACCTGCCCGGTAATCGCGACGATGGGCGCCGAGTCCATGTACGCGGTTGCGATGCCGGTGACAAGGTTGCATGCCCCGGGCCCTGACGTGGCGAGGCAGACGCCGACACGACCGCTTGCCCGTGCATAGCCGTCCGCGGCGTGCGCTGCTGCCTGTTCGTGCCGTACAAGGATGTGCCGCAATGATGAGTCATAGAGTTCATCATAGATCGGCAGCACCACACCGCCGGGATACCCGAAGATGATCTCGGTCCCTTCGCGCGGCAGTGATTCAACGAGGATTTTTGCCCCGGGTTTCATGCTCTTCCCTCAGTAGTCTGTTCATGCCGGCGATCATCGCCTCGACACTTGCCATGATGATGTCAGTGCGGGCGCCGCGAGATGTAATTATCTTCCCGTCTTTACTTAATCTTACTGTTACTTCGACCAGTGCGTCCGTGCCGCCGTGGATTGCGTCCACGTGGTATTCTTCAAGCCGGATATCGGCAACATCGGCGACCGATTTGCGCAGGACCTCCATCGCTGCATCCACCGGCCCGTTGCCGCTGGACGCGCCCGTGATCTCCTGCCCGTTCACTTCCAGCGTGACCGATGCAGTCGGGATCGCGTTGTTGCCGGTAACGACCGTGAACTGCCGCATCCTGATCACCGGTTTGCTGTCGATCGCAAGCACCGCGTCGGCAATGGCCATCAGGTCGGTATCGGTCACCCGTTTCCCCTCATCTCCCAGCTGCTTGATCCGTTTCACGATCTCCTTGAGCTGGGTCGCATCAGTTGTGTAATTCCGCTCGTTGAGTGCCGCTTCAACCGACGCGGAGCCGGAGTGCTTGCCCAGCACGATGCGCCGTTTGCGCCCGATCATCTCGGGCTTGATCGACTCGTAGGTGGTCGGTTCGCGGATCACGCCATGGGCATGGATACCGCTCTCGTGCGTAAACGCCATCTCACCGACCACAGCCTTGTTCACCGGCAGCGGAACACCGGTCAGCCGGGAGACGAGCGAGGCAAGGGAATAGATCTGCTCCTTTTTGATGTGCGTCTGGTAGCCGTACAGGATCTCAAGCGACATCACGACTTCCTCAAACGGGGTATTGCCCGCCCGCTCGCCAAGCCCGTTGATCGTGGTATGGGCACAGGACGCGCCTGCTTTTAGGGCAGCCAGGGTGTTTGCAAGGCCCAGTCCCAGATCATCATGGCAGTGGATCGAGAGCGGTGCAATCGTTGCGAGGGGGGGTATGAGTTCTGCCGCTTTCTCCGGTGTAAGCACCCCGACCGTATCGCAGAAGCAGAGCCGGTCAGCTCCCCGGGCAATACCTTCGGTAAAGAGATCACACAGGAACGACTGGTCTGCCCGCGATGCGTCCTCGCCTGACAGCTCGACAATCAGACCGCGGTCTTTTGCATGCCCGATTGCAGAAAACGCCATTGCGGCAACCTGCTCGCGCGTTTTTCTTAATTTTTTTACTATGTGCAGGTCGCTTACCGGTACGACGAGGTGGACAGAATCTGCTCCGTAATCTGCAGCAAGGTCAATGTCTTCTGCAAGCGCCCGCACATAGGTGCAGATCTCGGCAGAGAGCCCTACATCCGAGATTAATCGGATTGCCTGACGTTCACCCTCAGAAGCAGCGGCAGATCCAGCCTCGATGACATCGATACCAATGTCCGCAAGTTTTACCGCAATCTCAAGTTTCTGTTCAGGGTTCAGCGAGACGCCGGGTGTCTGTTCCCCGTCCCGTAACGTGGTGTCTAAAAAACGGATGCTATCGACAAATAAAACACTCACTCATGGCTGGCACCATGACAACTTGTTGGGGAGAAGAATATTTATATGTTGGGGGGGGGATTAAGGCACGACACAACGTTCCGGGGAATGAGTGGTACCTGGGAATTGAACCATATCCTATTTTTTTGCATTTGCGATAACATCTAAAATTGCGGTAAACGTGTCTTTGGGCATCAGGTTCGTGGGTATCATGGTCCAGGCATAGATGAATGAGAAAATTGCAGCGAGCAGGATGATGAAAATATAGGCAGTTTTGTTCTTTGGAAAAAAATTCTCAAATGCCATCAGGGCAAAGGGTGCCATCGGAATCATGTACCTGCTGGCATCTGCGTGTGCTACAAGCGAAATGACCGGAAGATAACAGAAGATGAACAGCGCCATCTCTTTCTCACCCCGCTCCCACAGAGCGATGGCAGAGAGTGCATAGACAAGAACAAGTATGGCATACAGTTCCCCAAAATGAGAACTCACGAATGTTGTCATTATCTGGAAGGGTTCGTGTATATAGCTGGAATTGACATGGAGATAAGCAAAAAAATCACCGAGCGAGCGATAGTAATACAAAAAAAGCGCCAGTAATGAAACCGGAATTATCATGCATTTCAGACTATTTTTCCAATTCAGCTGTTTTTTGATCAAGAGGGAGAGCACGATCACCGGCAGCAGGATTATTCCAAATACCCGTGTAAGCGTGGCTAACGAGGCGGATATCAGGGAATAATTGAGCTGATCCTTTTTCAAAAAGTACAGGGTTGTCAGGCAGAAGAAAACGAACGCAGGTTCGCTTGCCCCGATGTTTCTGTACAGAAACCATCGTAGAGGAAAAAAGCAAAAAAATAATGTCAGGAGGAAGGGGTGTGTTGTTATCCTGAATTCCTTTACGGTTTTATAAAAGATTACTGCAGACAGGCAGGAAAAAATCACCACAGCAACAATCATCGCCTCAAATTCACCGATGAATGAGAGCATCATGATTGTGAACGGAAAGAGGGGAAAGTGCGCAGCAAAGTAACCGGGATAGAGTCGTGCTGCACTGTACAGGAGGCTTTCGCCACAATAGAATGTCTTTGAGACGATTACATAGAGAGGGCCATCCCAGTACCGGTAGACAGCCTGCATCCCTTTTTCCGCAAATCCTATTGATAGAAAAGTGTCGGTCTGGAGAATAAAGGGAAGGAAAAAAATCAACGTTGAGAGCACTACAATCAGACAAATCAGGAAATAGATTTTTAATTCAGACAATTCCGTCCTTTCTTCCGGCATCAGAATTACTTTTATTATTACCTATAAAAAGGTGGCTTTTTTAAAATACCGATGGATTGTTGAACCGGATACATAACCTGATATCAGGGGTACCTCCCGTATTCACACGACAGAAGCAGAGCCCGGGCTGGCGTTGCCGGGTCCTGCTGCTGGAAAATCAATAATCTCTCTACGTAATCTTTGTAAAGATTAGCCGTCAACAATGAGATGGACGCTCTCTTGAGGTTCTGAATGACTATTTCACCGCCCCTGCCCGATGCGATTCAGAAATCTCTCCTTTGTCTGCTTGCAGGACAATCCCGCTGCTGGTATGATGCTAGTATGCCGCGTCTGAATGCGTCCGGGATTCTTATTCATTCCTGTTTGTCACGTGATCCTGGAGAAGGATGAGTACTATGGAGTACGAAAATGTCCTAATTCCATGTGATTTTTCTGAATATTCCAAAGCTGCGGTACAGCGGGTTACCGAAATTCACGGGATAAAAAAGATCACGTTGCTCCATGTGGTCCTGCCCCATGAACCACCTCTGAACAAGCAACAAAATAACCATAGAGATAGCGTTTTGACTGCTGAAGAGAATCTGCAACAGGATAAGCAATTTCTTGAACAGCAGGGGATTATGGCAAAGATCCTCATTGAACTCATACATACCCATTTCGTTGCCCGCACAATTCTGGATATTGCTAAAACAACAGATACATCCCTGATTGTTATTGGCGCACACGGTATGAATAAAATCAGGGAATTTCTGCTTGGCAGCGTGTCGCATGAGGTAGTCAGAAACGCCCGCCAGCATGTGCTCCTCATCCACGCACATAACAACGCTTCTGATCACAAGCAAGAGAACCAGGCCGCCTGCCCCTTGCTTTTTTCATCAGTTCTCTGCCCCCTTGATCTTTCCAAGCCTTCTGAGGAGACCATCCAAAGCCTTCTCCTGTTCCCTAAACGGTCAAAGATGATCCTGCTTCATGTCATCCGTAGAGCCGAATCCCTCAGGCACCTTGACCTGCTCAGGCAGCGTGCCACCATCCGGCTTACGGGAATAAAAGAACAGCTCGAACAGAATGGGATCAGTGTCGAAACCATGGTGAGAACGGGAGACCCGGTCCTTGTCACCTGCACGGTTGCGGAACGTGAGGAGGTCTCTCTTATCCTGCTTTCACGGTATGGACGATACGATTACATCAAGAATATCCCGATTGGAGCAACTGCAGAGGCAATTGCGATGCGGTCAACCCGTCCTGTCTTGATCCGTCTCCCCGTAATTACGCTTGACGTCGTGGTTCGTGAAATATTGCCTGAAGAATTCGGGCTTGCCGAACAGGTCTGGACGCAGTACCATCAGCAGAAAGGCGACCCGGAAACCGACCGGATCATTGCGATTTTTATCGAACAGAAAATTGCCGGCGTTGCCCGGTGCCGGATGCATCCCGACGGGTTCGAGGTCGATGGTGTTTATGTCAGGCACGAGTTCAGGGATCGCGGGTATGCACGCCGGTTGATGCAGTTTCTTATCGAAACGTGCGGATCCGATGTGCTATACATGCATTCAACCCTCGAATTAGTCTCATTTTACCGGACATTCGGTTTTGAGCCGATTCCTGAAGATCAGCTGCCGCCCACCATCCGTGAACGGTTTAATTTTGCGCTGGGAAACATGCAGGGATCTGACGTCTCCCCCATGAAACGGGATCCCCCCGCTAAACAGCCTTCGCAATAGTCCTGGAAAAAAAATAGTTTTATATGTTCTCGTACGCACCCCACCCCGTTACGGGTTCCCGGTCATGATCTTCATTGACACAAAAATGTCATTGCCTGACATTTCGATCCGGTAGTTCCCTTCTGTCCGCACCATGAACTCCTGGTTTGTCATGACACTATACTCCCTGTTGAACCCACGCTTGTCAACGACTGCACCCGTAGTCGCATCCAGCACTTTTACCTCAAACCACGCGTTGGGGCTGATATAGATCGCTGTTATATTGTGCTCGGTGGAGAGTCCGATATCCACCAGCTTTTCCCGTGAAACCATGGAAGGGGTGATATTGAACTGGATAAAGAGCGGGGGTCGTGTGAGCTCCTGGGAAAAGACCTCACGCTCCCCGAATTTATAATCACGCTCCTTTGCATAAATCTGTTCATATGTCTCTTCGTACCTGTCATCCCGTTTCTGGACCGGTGTTGGAGGTGGGGTAGAGGTGGTACCGGTAACCGCTGGCGGGACCGCTGTCACAACAGGGATTGGTGATGGTGTTGCTTTCATTTCGGTTCCGAACGGAGTACCCCCCTTCATCAGCGGAATGCCGATACCATAGATGGCAGCGACAATCGCAATGACCGCGACTGCAGCAATGATGAATCCGGTCTTTTTTGAAACGGGTTTTTTTGCCCCTGTCTCTGCTAAAGGAGGTGGAGGAGGAAGCGGGGGGAGTGGTGCCGGTGGCAGGGGAGCAGGAGTTCCGGATACCTGCAACGGTGCCGGCGGAGGAGGCGAGGGCTGAAATGGTTCTGGCGGGGGGGTGATCTGATCCAAGGGTAACCCGCAGTTCCCGCAGAATTTCTGGCCGGGATCAGTCTCGTTTCCGCACGAGGGACAAAACGGCATATAATTAACATTGACGGTAGTAATAATAAAAACTGGTTTTTAAAAAGATCATCAAAAAAGTATAAAAAAATATAAAATATTTGGCTCTGTAGAAATGCTTAATAAAATATCAAATGACGTTATTGGGGGTATTTGCTGTTCCGAAAGGAAGAGCAAACTGGAGAAGATTTTAAAAAAATCTTCGATTCTCTCCACCCCCGCCACTGTGGCAAACTCAAAAATTGGTTTTTTTGACAATTTGGAATGAAAATGCAAAAAAGCATTTTCATCAAACGTGGATGAAAGTCATTCTGACTTTAATACACGCTTTTTTTCAAGTCATCCCCAACCTTCAGTTACTGGAGACACCCCCATGATGCGATATTCAA
>JAPKXY010000051.1 GCA_026394605.1 Methanoregula sp. | reverse complement strand
ACCGCATGGTTCTGCTGAAGCATGTCGATCACCGTCTCCACATCCATATCAGGGGGGACTGTGGGAAAGCCGGGCTCCGTAAAATCGCGGACATAAAACGGTTGCGCCCTGTGCAGGCGCTGTTGTTCGATCGCTTTGACAATGACGGATTCTGATATACAACCCACCGGTATTCCCTTTTCGATAACCGGCAGTTGTGAAATGTTATTTTTTTCGAATATATCGAGGGCACTGGAAATTGAGTCATCCGGCTGGACGGCAATCACCGGTGTGTGCATGATCTGAGTAGCGGTGATCTGCTTCTGCTCAACGCTGTTCAAAACAGAAATAATTTTATTAAGTGTACTTACCCGGGGATCTACATTTCCCGCTTCTATCCGCGCAACCATCGACTGGCTGATGCCAGCGCGTTTTGCGAGCTCTGTCTGTTTCATCCCAAGTGTCTCGCGTCGGTTCCGTATCTCATCAGGGGCCGGAATGTGCATAATGCAATATTACTGATGGTGATAAAAGGTTATGAATGTTATTCTCATCACGAAGTATGATGATAACCCTGACTTGGACTTTCGATGCAAATGTCCGTTCTTTTTCTTGTATATCCCTGCACGACCCAAAACTACTATAAACCGATCTCGTCATAATAGATACAACAGATAGTCCACGTCCTTTTGTGGATTAGTGTTAAACCATGAGTGAAGGTCTCATAAGCGACGATGACGATGAGGAGGACCATCCGCTGTCCTCTTCCTCTTTTAGAACAGATATCGTGAAAAAACCCGCGCTGACTGATGGTATTGACGGTATTTCAGCCACCGCATTTAAAAATCCTCAATCAGGGAATCCATCCTGGCATTCCTGGTTACCATATGTACCCGGTCGTACCATCGTGCATACGTACAAACAGGGCAGGCCGATCCTCTTATGAACAATCGGGGGGAAGATCCACAAATTCCTGAAATAGAAGCACTTCATGCACAGACCGGTGGTGCACAGGTTCCCCTTCAACCACTCCCAAGTTCAGGTGCCGGCACAAACATTTCTCCTGCAGCAGTCACAAGGTATCAGAAAAAAAACGGTTTGAAAACTCATGCAAGGCGAGAACCGGCACCGCTCAAGGACGCACTCCATATCCTGAAGCGGAATAATACCTATCACGTCATCAGCGAGAATTACTATTACAAGACCGAACCCTACTATACAATCCTCCGCTATGAACTCGAGGGGAAAAAGGTAGAACCCAGCAGCAGTTCTGTGCTCGATGCGTACGTCATCCCCATCTGCCTGGAGCGGGCGGCATCTGCCGGCATCCCCGTATGCGAATGGGGTATTTCGCAGGCATATGTCCCGCTGCCGGCAATTCTGTATGGTCTGAACTACTTTTCGACAACACTGGACTATTTCATCGTTGATGATAGCAAAAAGGCTAAGGATGTGATCAAACACATCACCAACAACGGGAAATACCCGTTCTGTTACCAGAGATATCCCGAGGGGGCGGAGATCCACACATGCACTGCGATATTCGGCCGGACGGTTGGTGCATGCAACACAATCGCTGACTATGCAGGTAAAATATATGAGATCTTCCGTATCCCCCTTGTTAAACTGGTCTTTGTGAAAGCGGGGGGAGCCTTTTTACTTTCATCCCTCTCACCAACACGGTACGCGCAGCTTTCTGATAGCGAACGGGCGCTGCTCTCTGCATATCTTTCCAATCAGGAGTTCCTATG
The DNA here is from genome assembly GCA_026394605.1 of Methanoregula sp. Taxonomy (GTDB): domain Archaea; phylum Halobacteriota; class Methanomicrobia; order Methanomicrobiales; family Methanospirillaceae; genus MVRE01. The sequence goes on along the minus strand of JAPKXY010000051.1, from coordinate 64,229 downwards.
AGCAGGCTGGGCATTTTCGTTGACAGAAAAACCCTGTCCAACTCCGAACAGCTCAACGCGCTCATCCGGTGCAGGGATGTTTCCGAAGAGCTCGGCCACGATGTGGATTTTATATTTCCCGTTGATATCTGCAAGATCCCCAAGATGGACGCGCTGTTCATCCGCGCCCGCACTGACCCGATGAACATCACCTATGTCGCCGCACGTATGGCAAAATTCCATGGCATACCGGTGATCGATGACTCGGAATCGATCCAGATCTGCTCCGATAAAATCAACATGTACTCTCATTTGATGAAAAAGAGCGTTTCGCTCCCCAAGACCATCTTCTTGTCCCGCAATGATCTTTCGGTAGAGCACGTGTCGCACCTGTTCGATGAGATGGGGTCTCCGCTCGTGGTCAAAGAACCGTCCACTTCATTCTCCCTGCGTGTTGAGAAGGTCCACAGCGTTGCGGAATTTTTCAAGGTGGCGCGTCGGTTCATCAAGATGTCCGACTGGATCGTGGTGCAGCAGTTTATCGAGAGCAAATATGACTGGCGTATCGGTGTGCTTGACGGAAAACTCCTCTATGCGTGCAAGTACACGATTCCTTCGGTGACATTCAAGATCCAAGCTTCAGTGAACGGGCACCTCATCTATTGCGGAGTTGAGAGTGTGCCACCGGATTGTGTACCGCCCCCGGTTATACAGCTCGGGATCGACGCGGCAAACGCGATTGGGAGCGGGTTGTACGGGGTGGATATAAAAAATAACAACGGGGATGCCTACGTCATTGAGGTAAACGATAATCCTTCGCTCGAAAGCGGAGAAGACACATGCTACCCATTGGTCTATCAAACCATTGTCTCACATCTCCTGCGGACATGATGTCCCTGCCTGACCATAGAACCGGAAACGGTAGACCTAGGAGAGTTTACGGGGCGTACACGTTCTTCCTATGACAATCGGTACTGAACACGAGTATTCGATCAATGACACCCAGTTCAACCCTCTGCCGGTGTCTGACCAGATTATCAAAAAGATCTGCGGGAGAGTGAAAAACGAAATCCTCTTTGGCGATGTGAAAATAGGCAAAGAGCTGCAAAAAACAGTGCTTGAATTCATTCCGAAAAGACCGGAACATACCCTTGCAGCTCTTGAACAGCAGGTCTATCATGGCATCCAGAAATTCTACCATATATTCCGCGATAACTACAACCTTCTCGGGCTTGGCATGCACCCGACCCTTACCCTTGACAGAACCGCGGTCTGGGATCACGATGAAAGCGAATATTATGACGTCTATAACCGGCTCTTTGATATTCAGCAGCACGGATGGCTGAACATTCAGGCGCTCCAGATCAATCTCTCATACAGCCGCGAAAGGGATCTGGTGCAGATGTATAACCGCGTCCGTTCGCTCTTGCCCTACCTTGTCGCGGTCACCGCCTCTTCACCGATGGTGGAAGGAAGGTTAACAGGATATGCTGACAACCGCCTCATATATTACCGTAAAAATCAGGAGGGAGTCCCGCTTATCTGTGATAGGATCATTCCCGAAAAAATCACGTCAATCGAAGACTATACATCGATGCAAAAGGAGATCTTTTGCGCGCTCAGGTCCCGCGGTGCAGATATTCTCTGTCAAGAATGGGTGAACTCCGGCGGTGCCATCATCAGGTTTTCCCGCAGCTGTCTGGAGATTAAAGCACTGGACGAACAGGAATGCGTCCGTTCGGATATGGCAGTGTGTGCTTTCATTAAGGCTCTCCTGCGCTGCCGGAGTCTGCGCGTGCCCACTGACCGCGATGTACTGCTTTCACTCCTGGATGAAATCATACGGGATGGCACTGCTGCACTGCGACCTGAGCTTGACCAGATGTATGAAATGGCATGGCAGCATGCAACCAGTGATGAGCGTGCCTACCTGCCGGTGATACAAAAACGGATCGAACGCGGCAGCCTTGCGGAGCTGATGCGTAACCGGTTCGAGACTGAGGGTGACATTTTTCCTGTCATGGCAGATATGGCGCAATGCCTGAGGGAAAACCGCCCTTACGGATATTGATGTCTCTTTTTTTTATAGCAATGCTCTTAATCAACCCTGCAAAGATTTGTAGTGTGGAGCTGAAAAGAAGCGATGTCACGCACACTCATCCGTGAAGCAGAGGGGTATGAACTTTTGAAAGCCTCCGGGATTCCTGTCCCCCGCTATGAGATGAGTACATCCGCAGCTGAGGCGGCTGAAGCGGCTGATCGGATCGGGTATCCGGTCGTGTTCAAGATCATCTCACCGCAGATTGTCCATAAAAGCGACGCGGGGGGGGTCATCGTAAACATCAGAAATGCAAACGAAGCAAGCAGGGCATATGCTACGATCCTGAAACATGTGGCATCCTTCAATAATTCAGCGGTGATTGAAGGGGTGATAGTCGAACAGCAGCTCCCGGAGGGGCTTGAACTGATCATCGGCGGAAGGACGGACCCTTCATTTGGAAAGGTAATCACGGTAGGGATTGGCGGTACGTTCGTCGAATTGCTCAGGGACGCAACAACCCGTGTCCTCCCGATTGAACGCGAAGAAATCAAGACAATGATCCATGAACTCCACGGTTACCCGCTCATCGCTGGGTTTCGCGGGGAGCCTGCGCGGGACGAGCAGGCGCTGATTGGGATGATTGACGCAATCATACACCTTTTTGTCACGCGCCCTGATATTGTTGAATTTGACATCAACCCTGTCGTCCTGTATGAACACGGGGGCTGCGCGGTGGATGCGCGGTTTTACATCAGCGATGATAGTGAGCAGAAGACACCTCCCAGACCTCAAAAAGGGGCGATATCAGGACTGTTGAATATCAAGTCAATTGCTGTGGTCGGCGCATCCCCGGAGCCCACCAAAGTGGGCTATGCGATCACAAGAAACCTTCTCGCCTTCCCCGGTGCATTATATCCGGTAAACTTAAAACACCCTATGATCCTTGGCAGGAAGGCATTTCATTCGCTCAATTCAATCCCCGGATCGGTCGATGTCGCCGTTGTGGCAGTTCCCGCCCAAATCGTCCCGCAGATCATCGAGGAGGCAGGTAGTAAGGGCATCCCGCTCGCAATCATTATATCTTCCGGCTTCCGTGAGAGCGGCCCTGGAGGAGAAGACCTCGAGAGGAATGTAATTGCGGCTGCCCACCGGTACGGCATACGGATCATGGGTCCGAACTGCCTTGGACTTATGCTTCCCCTGCAGGGGATTAATACGACGTTTGATCCTGTTTCCCCAAAGCCCGGGAAGATTGCATTCATCTCCCAGAGTGGTGCAATCATAACGACAATTGTTGACTGGAGCCTCCCGGAGGAGATTGGGTTTTCCGCCGTGATTAGTGTAGGCAACCAGGCAGACCTCACCTTTGAGGATTTCATCGAATATGCGGGGGCTCAGCCAAATACGAACGCGATCATCCTGTACATCGAGCAGATCCGTGATGGGAAACGGTTTATGGATATTGTCAGGCCCATAACGCCCGTAAAACCCATTATTGCGATCAAATCCGGCGCATCAAAGAGAGGGCAGAAAGCGGCATCTTCTCATACCGGTTCCCTAGCCGGAAGTCATGAAGTATATATGGCAGCATTCCGTCAGGTGGGTGTCATACCAGTACAGTCAATTCGTGAAGCATTCCAGGCAGCGGAGCTCCTCTCCTCCGAAGGCTACCCCAAAGGAGTCCGGGCGGTCGTGATCACGAACGCCGGCGGGTTTGCTGTGCTCTCGTCGGACTATGCTGAACGGTTCGGCATCGAATTAATCGAATTTCCGCCCACACTCATCGCAGACCTCGATGCAGTCTTACCCGCGGACTGGAGCCATGAGAACCCCATTGATATCGTTGGTGATTCGAGTGCCGAACGCTTCACCCGCGCATTCGATGTCATGATCAGAAACCAGGATTCCTGGGACATCGCTTTTGTGATCACGGTTCCGTCTGCGCTCTCCGATCCTATCCAGGTTGCAAATGAACTTGTGCGCTTCTCAAAGCACACCCGCAAAATGATCGTGGGATGCATGATTGGCGGCGACTCAATGAAGACACCGCTGCGGATCCTGCGGGACGCCAACATCCCCAACTTCCCGGATCTCGAGGATGCATTCAAGGCAGTGGGCACTATCTGCAGGCACTCCGGCATGTGCTCTATGAAGGAAAAACAACAATAAGAAACGATAATGTCTGGTTATTTACTCAGAGGCTGATCTTTTTTAATATCTGACCATTCTTGAAAATTGTGATCCCGCCACCGCTCTGTGATACCACGATACCGACCGCTTTTGTCACATCGGTGATCGCGGCAACAGAATTGTGCCGGGTGCCCATCCCCTTCGGCAGGTTTACACAGCTCGTGTCCACGGTGATATACCTGCCCGATGCTTCGATGAAGCCATCACCGGTGACAATAAAGGCGCCGTCAAGTTGTGCAAATTCCTTGATGTTCTCCTTTAAGTCAGGGTTGGTTACCATCCTCAATTCCGGTTGGTGCCCCTCAAAGGCGTTTAACATGATCTGGCGGGATTTGGAGAGGACATTCATTGCATCGCCGATCAAAAACGTCGTTCCGACAGATTTTCCCTCCCTGCCCTCTATTGATATCTCAGTACAGATATGGAAGACCGAATCAAACACATTCTCCCGCACATCGGTGTCAGCTACAACCTGGTCCTTCCAGGTATCGGTGCTGATCCTGACTTCCCCGCTCACCCGATGGCGATCAGTAATATCATTACCGATGCAGAGGATCTCGATGATGTGGCCCTGTTCATCGCGGATCGCCTTGTTTATCCAGGCGATCCAGACGCGATCTCCGCTCCTCCGGGCATTCTCCATCACGTTAATCGCATATCCTTCTGCATTGAACCCGAGATCATTTGCCATCATCGAGAGATCATGACCGGCGCGGGTTTTTGAGGGGATGATGGTACCCACCACATTCTTACCAATCACTTCTTCGGCGGTGAAATCAAAAAATGAAAGTGCATAGGTATTAAAGAACGTGATTGCTCCCTGCGTGTCAATGCGGATAATGATGCTCTGGGTGTTCTGCATCATCTCACGGTACTTGGCCTCGCTCTCTTTGAGGGCATCAGCAAGCCGTTTTCGTTCCGTAATATTGGTCACGACGAATGTCCCACCTTTTGCCACATCGCGGGTGTCAAGTACCTGCGCCTGGATCTGGCAGGGAACCAGAATCTTATCCGTGCGCACAAGATCACACTCTGCCAGTTCGGTGCCACGTGCATCCCGCTTCATCTGAAGGTCGCGAAGAACCTGCTCGTACTCTTCAGGGTTCCGGAAGAGTATCCTGATCTCTTTCCCTGCAAGCTGGTTGTCATCATAACCGAGCATGACGGCAAAAGGGTGGTTCACCCACTCGAGCACATGGTTGCGCATCTGGAAGATGCCAAGCGGGGTGGCGGAGAGAATAGCGGTGAGCTGGTCATTCTGCGCTTTGATCTCCCGCTCTGCCTTCCGTCGCAACATGGACTGCTTGACCATCATGACAAGGTCTGTCAGTTGTGACCGTGAGTCCCCGGTTTTCGGGAGCGGGAATTCTGTGCCGTTGAAAACCTCGGCGATGACCACCTTGTTTTGGCTTCTTCGTGAGATGACGATAAACGGTGTTGAGTTGCCCTGCGATTTGATATATTTGAGAAACTCAATCCCGTTCATATCGGAGACAAACTCTATCCCATTGACATCCGGCACCTGTTCAAAGCAAACGATCACGTCATAAGTCCGGTTCTTGACCTTTTCAAGCGCCTGTTTTGTGGAACGGGCAATATCGAGCCGGATCTCACCGGATTTTTCAAGCACTGTCCGGGCAAGCGCCATCAGCTCGGAGGTGTCATCCACAAACAAAACAGCGATCATCAGGATTCTCCGCAAATAACCGACGGTACACTACTCATATGAGGTGGAGGCTGGTGCAATAAATAGTTGTTGAGCATGTGCTGATGCCTCTCACAGGCAAATATGAAGGATAGAAAAGATCAGTATAATCGTTTGTTATTCCCCATCCCTGGGTTTTTCCATATCCGATAATGCTCCTTCTTTTTTATCGTTTTGCCGGTAGAGATACCAACCGAGAATAATGACAATGGGCATACCGATCGGTATCGAGAACCCTGCCTGGCTGTGGAGGAGAACTCCATATTGCACAATACAACTGATAATAAACAGGATACCCCCAAGGATCGAAAGAAGAGGGGGATATGTACCCCATCTCGGATCGGATTCCAAAGACAGTGCATAGGTTAAAAGTAACAATGCGGTAACAAGCACAACCGCGCCTGCGCACCATATCAATACTGAAACCCCGCTACGCCCGCCCATGATGCCATCAAGCACATACCTGAAATCGTTTGACACGGGGATCAGGCTGGTACCTAAATATGTCTGCTGGTACCGAAAGAGCGCCCACTGGATGCCCGTACCCAGCCAGTCGCCAATCACATAAATATTCATGGGAACAATAAGGGGGAGCGCCTGGGTGATGAGTAAAAAAATTTTATTGTCCATTAATGACGTCCTCTGAATAATGATACCTGCGGTGATTGTCCAAGTGAAATCTTTATGATAATTAAAATTTTTATAAGAGTTGCCCCACTCATTCACCAGCTTGCTGAACGATGGCAAGCTGGTACATCCAGTCCATGAGCGGGTGGCATTCTTTGACCAAGCACTCAAGGTCGCACCCGATGCAGGGGATGAGTTCGTCGCCTGCGAGCAGATCTCCGGGATTGACCGGCTGTCGTCTGGCGCGTAAAAGGTAGGTTTTTACGCCGTCTTTCCTGTACTCAATCCTGTTGATAAGCCCGTTCTCTTCAAGCTTCTTTACAATCCGTGAACATTTTCGGCTGTCAACACCCAGCTCCTTCCAGAGCTCGCTCTGAAGAAAACCCTCCGGTCTTGACTGGATCAGTTTCAGTCCCTCTTCTTCAGGGTCTGCCATGGTCACCTCAGATGAGCGGGGCGATTGTTAAAATATTATTACCCCGGATTACAACTGTCCCGAGACTCCTGCCCCGCTGGTTGTCAATAAATTCGATGGTCTCGTCCATGTGGATGTTTAAATATTCGTCCACGGCAACAAGACGGCCCTGCAGCTTGCGCCCCTCGTCCTTGATTTCAACGGTAATCTTTGAGTCCACGAGAGCAAAGACCTTTTTTATCGGCAAAACAATTCCGTTAACCATCTGCCCTAAATTGGTCAGCCAGCTAATTTAAAGTTTGCCTGTCGATACAAACGGTGCATGATGTCAAATTAACATGTGCAACGACCGTAACAGCGGTGATCATCCCCACAAGTAAAAAAATTTAAAAAAAATTATTCGATGAGAGGTTCCCACCGCTTTGCCAGTTCTTTTTCTACTGCAGGCAACGTAGTGTACTCCATCTCGTCGAGCGATAGGCGGTGCGGCTCGAAGGGGCCCTGCGCCCGGATCACATCGGCAAGCTCGTTGCAGCGTGCCCGAACACGGTCAAAAGCAGGGTCATCGAACATGTCAGCCGGACCGATCAGCTTGCCGTTGCAGATCTGGAACCCGAAGCAGATCACGCGGGGCGGTCCGTCGAAACGTGTGCAGTTGGCATCAGGCAACCCCACAGGCATAAACGGTCCGTGATGTGAACCCCGCATCCAGCCTGCGACAAGCACGGGTATACAGAACGGGTCGATCACCTCCCCGACTGCCGGGAAACCGCTCTGGGAACGGACGATCATCACCGGGTCGTCCTTCCCTACATACCTTCCTGCCATCATATTGAGGCGCTGGGTACTGGTGGAGGCGCCGATCGTACCGTCTTTTTTAAAGACATGCTTAATCACATACCGGGACGGAGCACCGATGTAGGCAAGCAGGCTGTAACTCTCCTCCGGCGTCCTGAACATGATTTTACGCTTCTCGATCAGGTCATGCACCTCAAAGACGAAACCCTTGTGCATTGAGGGATCAATCACAAGTCCAGGGGTATTGAACGGGTCAGCGAAGATCTTGTAGAGGTAAAAGTTCCACGCGCCCGGCTCGGTCTTATCCGCCATAAAAACGAGGACAGGATCGCTTCCCCGCTCTTCGAACTCCATCTCGGCAACGCCAGGTCCCATCCCCTTGACGTTTCCGCTGAACGCATCGGAGAGCAGGTCCTGCCCTGCTCCGTAGAGTTTGAGGCTCTTTGCGATCGCGGCACATTCGGTAAAGACGTCCCAAGCAAGTTTGTGCACCTTCTCATTGTCCACGCCATGCGTGTGCGTCATGATCAACTCGAGGTCGTCGCCGCAGTGGGTGACGAACGAATCGATCAGCAGCTTGCCCTCCTGAGCCTTGAGCATCTGTGCGGCTTTCTCAAGGAGCTTGGGGTGGGTGCGGGAGTGTCCGGGAAAACTTCCCACATCCGCTTTAATGACGGAAACGGTAGTCTTTGGCATGAAAAATCACTCTATAATAGGTATTGCTGGCAGTATAAAATAGGTAATGATAGGGAAAAACAAGGGATTTTTCAGCTCCTGCCAGGCCTTTCTGCACCGACGTCCAGTCGTGCTTTGAACGTTACTTCAAGCACCCCGTTCTTAAACGACGTCTGCATCGAATCCGCATCGACAGGTGGCAACTCCGCAACTGTCTGGTAGTGCCGGTCTCTCCCATCCGCTTCAATGGTGAGTGTACTGCCCTGCACATTGAGCCGGATACTCTCTTTTACTGCACCGGGCAACTCTGCAACTACCTTCACCTCATGACCGATCCGATGCACTTCGGGTGCCGGCCCTTGCTGATCGCGGGCGCTGATAACGGATTCAAATGGTGCCCCGTCCGGCATCGCTCCATTGCCCCTTATGACGATCCGGTACCCGACTGCATGGGGCGGCATGCCAGAAACCATCCCCCGTGTCATCTCAGCGACCATGTGCGCAAATATCGCATCCATCTGCCCGAATACGTCCTGTGGATCTTCTTTCATGGTTCTTCATCTCCCCAATGTTACTTTTTCTCCATCATTGCTTCCAGTACTTCGGTCTGCTTTTTGATTGCGGCAAAATCTTTCCTGCGCAGGAACGTCTGCCTGCGCAGTTCATCAATTGCTGCAAAATCAACCTTCCCGCTCATCAGCCCGGCACGCCTGAGGGTGGATGCAGCATGTTCCAGCATGGTACGCTGCTCCTGGTTGTAGAGCATCTCCCAAGCCTGCCGCTCAGACTTCTCAATCGCATCGCGGTCGAGCGATCCCCTGACCTTGCCCATCGCAGCCTCAAAGTGCTTTTTCGTGATCATCACATTCTTGATCGCATCGGTCCGCTCCTGCTCGCTCTTGTCTGCCATGGCGAGGATGAACTCGCGTATCGCACCCATTTTCGCTTCACGGACAAGTGCCTCGATATCTGCGCCGACATAGCCTTCGGTATGCTTCACGAGCTCACCGACTTCGACATCCTTCGCGAGTATCGCGCCTGCCCCCCCGATATATACATCGAAGATCTTTTTTCGGCTCTCCTCGTCCGGTGCAGGCACGTAAATATGTCGCTCGAGTCGCCCGGGGCGAAGCAGTGCCTCATCCAGCATATCCGGGCGGTTGGTCGCTGCGAGCACGGTGACGTTTTTGAGCTCCTCCATACCATCCAGCTCGGTGAGGATCTGGGAGACGACACTTTCGGTGACATGCGACGAACCCATGTACGTCCCCCGTTTCGGGACGAGCGCATCGACTTCATCAAAGAAGATGATGGAAGGTGACGCCTGCCGCGCCTTGCGGAAGATCTCACGCACCCCTTTCTCTGATTCCCCCACCCACTTGGAAAGGAGTTCCGGGCCCTTTACCGCAATGAAGTTGCATTCGCTCTCGTTTGCGACCGCCTTCGCAAGCAGTGTCTTGCCCGTGCCCGGCGGACCGAAGAGCAGGATGCCTTTGGGTGGCTTTGTCTGGAGCTGGGAAAACACTTCAGGGTACTTCAGCGGCCACTCAACAGCTTCGCCCAGTTCCTGCTTGACCTCCTCGAGCCCGCCAACCTGCTTCCAGGTAACGTCAGGCACCTCGACCAGAACCTCGCGCATTGCGGATGGTTCGACATGTTTTCTTGCCTCATCGAAGTCGTCCTTGTTGACCTTGAGGGCATCGAGGACCTCGTTGGGAATATCTTCATCGATCTTGATCTGCGGGATCACCTTGCGCAGTGCATGCATCGCTGCCTCCTTGACCAGCAGCGAGATGTCGGCGCCGACAAACCCGTGGGTGGAGTTGGCGTACTGCTCGACTTTTACATCCTCTGCAAGCGGCACGCCGCGGGTGTGGACTTGGAAGATCTCCAGCCGTCCCTTCTTGTCCGGGATGCCGATCTCGATCTCCCGGTCGAACCGGCCGCCGCGCCGGAGCGCCGGGTCGATGAAGTCGGGAAGGTTGGTCGCCGCGATTACGATTACCTGACCGCGGCTCTTAAGCCCGTCCATGAGCGCGAGGAGCTGGGCAACCACGCGCCGCTCCACCTCACCCTGCACTTCGGCACGCTTGGGGGCGATCGCATCGATCTCATCGATGAAGATAATCGCCGGCGCGTTCTGCTCCGCCTCCTCGAATTTCTCGCGCAGCCCCTTCTCGCTCTCGCCGTAGTACTTGCTCATGATCTCGGGGCCGGAGAGCGAAATGAAGTGTGCATCCACCTCATTTGCGACCGCCTTTGCAATTAGGGTCTTTCCCGTTCCCGGCGGCCCGTACAGCAGCACCCCCTTGGGCGGCGAAATGCCGAGCCGTTCGAAGATCTCCGGGTGGCGCAGCGGGAGCTCGATCATCTCCCGGACCAGCTGAAGCTCGCGCCCGAGCCCGCCGATGTCCTCATAGTGCACATCAGACAGCTCTTTCTTGCCCTCTTCCGGTTTGTAGGGCTCCTCCTTGAGCTCGATCTCCGTGTCGTCCGTGACAATCGCGATACCCTTGGGTGCGACCTTGGCAATCACGAGCGTGATTGAGTTGCCGATCACGTCAACCCGGACGGTCTGCCCCTCGATCACCGAGCGCCCGCGCAGGAGCCGGGAGAGGTACTGCTCACCCCCAACAAGCCGGATCGGCTGGGTCGGCTGGATGACAACTTTCGTGGCGTACGCGGCTTCGGATTTCCGGATCCGGACCTTTTCATCGATACCGGTCCCGACGTTACCTCGGATGTTGCCATCGATCCGCAGGATGGCTCCGCCCGTGTCCTGTGCGAACCCTGGCCAGATGATCGCAGCGGCTTTCCGCTTGCCCTGGATCTCAATTACATCACCGGAGACAAGTCCCAGCTTCTTCATCACATCGATGCTCACCCGCGCAATACCGCGTCCTGCATCGTCGTGGGCTGCCTCCTTTACCGTAACTTCTGTGAAATCTTTTTCAGTCATCGTAATACACCACTTTCTTCAAGGTTTACCATAAGTTAGCGTGCTATTGCATATAAATGTTATGAGAGTCATCCACCTGTGATATTGGCGAAAGTCATAGATGATAGAATGGCATTTATGGAATACACGGTGGTTAGTACAGAAACACAACAAAATCTTCCTTAAACCAAATCAATTTTACTTGTCCATTAAACAACTAAAATTTAGTCCAGAATCGAGAAAACGAGCCTTTATCTTGTTTTTACGGCAACGGATATGGTATGAGTATTGTCGCTGATGCCAAACGTGGCATCGTCACCGATGAGATGAAGATCGTCGCTCGTCAGGAAGGGGTCACCGAAGACTTTGTCCGGCGCGGCATCGCTGAAGGGCACATCGTCATCCCTGTCTCCCCATACCGCACCGTCAGGATATGCGGGATTGGCGAAGGGTTACGCACCAAGGTAAACGCCTCCATCGGGACATCGACTGATATTGTGGATATCCAGATGGAGATCGAGAAAGCGCGTCAGGCAGAGCTTGCGGGAGCTGATACCCTGATGGAACTTTCAACCGGTGGTGACTTCGCAGAGATCCGCAGACAGGTGATAGCTAACACGAATCTTTCCGTGGGCAGCGTGCCACTGTACCAGGCATTCATCGAAGCGGTGGATAAGTACGGCGCAGTCGTCCACATGAAAGAGGACGACCTTTTCAGGATCACCGCCGAGCAGGCGAAACTTGGCACTAACTTCATGGCAATCCACACCGGCATCAACTGGGAAACGGTAAAAAGGCTCCGGAACCAAGGACGCCATGCGGGACTTGTTTCCCGGGGTGGCGCCTTCATGACGGCATGGATGCTCCATAATGAGAAAGAGAACCCGCTCTACACAGAGTTTGACTACCTTGTTGAGATCATGAAGGAGCACGAGGTTACGCTCTCGATGGGTAATGGTATGCGGGCAGGCGCAGTACATGATGCCACTGACAGGGCTGCAGTACAGGAACTCCTCATCAATGCTGAGCTTGCGGACAAGGCGCATGCAGAGAATGTGCAGGTCATCGTCGAGGGTCCCGGGCATGTTCCCATCGATGAGATCGCGGCAAATGTCACGCTGATGAAGCGCGTCACCAACAACAAACCGTTCTACATGCTCGGACCGATCGTCACAGACATTGCACCAGGCTATGATGACCGGGTTGCCGCTATTGGTGCAGCAATCTCCTCATCCTGCGGTGCGGATTTTATCTGTTATGTGACGCCGGCTGAACATCTCGCGCTCCCGACACCTGAGGAAGTCTATGAAGGTGTTATCAGCTCACGCATCGCGGCACACGTCGGCGACATGATCAAACTGAAAAAGACCCGCGAGGCAGATCTCGAGATGGGCCATGCCCGCCGTGACCTTGACTGGGAGCGTCAGTTTGCCGTTGCCATGAACCCGGTTCGGGCACGCCAGATCCGTGACGAACGCATGCCGGCAGATACGGACGGGTGCACGATGTGCGGCGATTACTGCGCAATAAAGATCGTGAACCGGTATTTCAAATTTTAACGAATATTTTGGTGACGGAAGATGGCATCCTCACATGCAGATAACACCCCTTTATAGCACAGGCACCGATTCAATATCCTCAAATAACCTCGGTACCAACATTGTGTAGCACGGTGATTTTTATTCAGGTCAACTTCGGGGGATTTGTCCCACTCTCTACAGTGGACTGGCGGGGCAGGTCAGTGTGTACGGTTTTTTTACGGGGGTGCCCCGTCCGCTGCATCTACTGCCAGAACACCGCGATCCTTTCCGGAAGCGATCTGCGCGGGATTGATGAAGTGATCGAAATGATCCGCGGGTCGCGCATGCTGGTGAGCGGTGTCATCTTTTCCGGGGGCGAACCGACAATGCAGAAGGATGCACTTCTTGCGCTTGCGGGAGCCTCAAAGGAGATGAACCTTCTTGTTGGTGTGCAGACCAATGGGATTTATCCCGATACCATCGATGCGCTTATCAAAAAACGAATGGTGGACCGATTGGCGCTCGATATCAAGGCACGATGGGAGCGTTATAATAACCTGCTGGGCGGAAACTATGTCAGGAAAGTCCAGCGATCGCTTACCCTTTGCAGGGATTCCCACGAATCAGGAATGCTGCCGGAATTCGAGGTCGTAATCACCCTGTTCCGCGGGTATGAGGATGAAGTGCCGTACATTGCAGCTGACGCAGGCGACGTCGATATCGTGCTCCAGCAGGGGGTCACGGGTGAGTTGAAACCGCTCTCGGAAGATGAACTCAAGATGATTGCTGACGGGCTGGAACATGCTGTCAAGCTACGGACACGCGAAGGGGGTGAGCTGCTCTATGAAAGTGATCGGAGTCGTCGGGCTTCCCGGAAGCGGTAAAGGGGAATTTGCAAAGATTGCGGCAGCTCATGATATCCCAATCGTCGTGATGGGAGATGTAATCCGCAGGGCAGTAGAAAAAGCGGGAATGGCACCAACTGATGAGAATATGGGGGCTTTGGCAACAAAGTTGCGGCTGGATCTCGGTATGGACGCAATTGCCAGGCTCTGCATTCCGGAGATCCAGGACCAGAGAGCTCCGATCGTTCTGGTAGATGGCATACGGGGCGATGCTGAGGTCAAGGCATTCCGTGCCAGCTTTTCTGGCTTTGTCCTTGTTGCGGTTGCCGCGCCTTTTAACTCGCGCCTCGCACGCCTCCACTCACGGGGTCGTTCCGATGACACGACCACGGAATCTTCGCTGCGGTTCCGTGATGAACGCGAGCTGGGATGGGGACTGGGGGCTGCACTTGATCAGGCTGATTTCCAGATAAACAATAATAGGGATCTTTTTGCATTCACAACGTCAGTCAAGGAGATATTAAAACAGATTGAGGCTCGCGCATGACCCTCCTGCCATACTTCTCATCCTCAGCCAAGATCTGGGACGCAATCGAATGGGTCGCGGGTATCGAGGAATGCGGGTATACCGGCTGGGAAATCGTTGCGGACGGCAACTACCGGCTTGATAACAAGAAAAATTACACCATGATCACCGATGTCATCGCGAGCACCAGACTCGGTGTATCAGTGCACGCTCCCTATGGCGACCTGAACCTCGCCACACTCAACGACCCGATCTACCGCGAATCGATCCGGCAGATCTGTACATGCATTGAGCACGCGGCAGACCTCACCGACCGGGTAACACTCCACCCGGGCTATCTCTCGCCGGTGGGAAAGCTTGTGCCCAAAAAAACCTGGGATCTCCAGAAAGCAGCACTTGTCCAGATTGGCGCAGTGGCATCTGATAATTCTGTTCTGGCATGTGTTGAGAACATGATCGGTATAAAAGAGTTTCTCTGCCGGTTCCCCGAAGAGCTCATAGGTATAACTGAAGGGATCGAGGGGATTGGGATGACGTTTGATTTCGGGCATGCAAACACGGTCGGAAAGGTGAACGAGTTCCTCCAGCAGGTAAAACGGGCTGACCATATCCATATCCACGACAATCACGGTGCAATAGACGAGCACCTCGCACTGGGTGACGGCGCCATCTCATGGGAAACGGTGGGGAAAACAATCGCGGCAGACTATTCAGGTGTGGTTGTAATCGAGGGGCGGTCGATCGAGGAGGCAAAACGCAGCCTCACGCTCTTTAAGAGGTGTTTTGCATGAGCGGTGAGACGCTTCATGTGTATTTCCTTGGCACGGCCGGGGCACTTCCGACACCTCATCGCAACCCGTCCTGTATCATGATCCGTCGGGGGTCCGACACCCTGCTCTTCGATTGTGGTGAAGGGGCACAACAACAGATGATGCGGGCGCGTACCGGCTTTACCATTGACGCGATCTTTATCACCCACTGGCATGCCGATCATTTTCTTGGCATCTTCGGGCTCGTCCAGACCCTTTCATTCAATGGCAGAACCGCCCCGCTCACAATCTACGGTCCCGAATGGGTGCATGAGTGTGTTCGAACCATCAGGCAAATTGGGAAATTCAACCTCAGCTTTCCCATTGAATCGGTAGAACTGGGAGACGGTTCATGGGTGAGGTTTAACGGCTATACCGTCACTGCTTTTACTGCGTACCACGGGCTTCCCGCACTCGGTTACGTTCTCGATGAGGACAAACGACCGGGAAGGTTCGACCGGGAACGGGCAATCGCATTTGGCATCCCTGCAGGTCCCCTCTTTGGCAGACTCCAGCGGGGAGAAACGGTTACAGTGGAGAAGGATGGTGAACAGCGGGTTATCCAGCCGTCGGATGTGATGGGTGCCCCCAGGCCGGGACGAAAAGTAGTGTATACCGGAGACACGCAGCCAATCCCGCAGCGGCTTGCGACGATCGCACATGAAGCAGACCTCCTCATCCACGATGCTACGTACGATGATGCGGAAGAGGGCCGCGCAGCGGAGTTCTACCACGCGACAGCCGGACAGGCTGGCGAGGCGGCCGCGGTGGCATGCGTGCAGACACTTGCCCTCATCCACATCAGCTCTCGGTATACTGATGCGGATGCACACATTGCCGGTGCAGGGAGAAAATTTTCCGGCAGGATCATCGCACCCAATGACCTCGAGATGGTTGACGTGGCATTCCGGGGATAAGGAAAACCTGAGATCCCCCCCGGGGCTTTTATTGTATGGAGCAATGGCAACGTAATTAACAATCTAAACGTCATTTATGTACCATCAGATGTGCCGTTGTTGAGCATTGTTGAATCGTGCAATTATCAATGGCATGAACAATACCACGACGTTCGTTACGCAATGTGCGGGGAGAGTGGGAAATTATGCAAGATGAAGATATCCTCGTTATCCGGCTTGGTGCGACATGCGATCTGGCTGATGTTGAGGAGCAGCAGATCTATGCAGGTAAGGTACAGGGATTTGCCAACTTTGGGATGTTTGTCCAGTTAAACGACCGGATCAAGGGGCTCGTCCACAAGAGCAACATGAAGACGGAGCATAGGGAGAAGGACCCTATTATTGTTAAAGTGCGGCAGATCCGCCCGAACGGCAACATCGACCTTGAGGAGGTGCAGATCCAGGTCTACCAGGTGCAAAACATCGAAAAGAAATCGACGACCATCCGCATCAATGATCTCGGGACCCGGGTGGGAAAGACGGTTGCCATTGAGGGTGAAGTCGCGCAGATCAAACAGACGAGCGGCCCTACCATATTCACGATAGTTGATGAATCGGGCACCCAGAATGTCGCTGCGTTTGTCGAGGCTGGCGTCCGGGCATTCCCCGAAGTGGAGCTCAACGATATCGTTAAAGTCGTTGGCGAGGTCATGAAACGCAACAATCAGCTTCAGATTGAAGCACATGTGATCACAGCCCTGACAGGAGATGATGAGACTGCAGTCAGGGTACGGATCGATACGGCACTCGATGCCCGTGCGGAACCCGAAGATATACCCCTGCTCGTGAAGTCTGAAGTGATTGAGAGCCTGCGTCCCGAGATGAAAAAGATTGCGAAGATTGTTCGGAAGGCGGTATTTACCGCGCAGCCAATCATCCTCCGGCACCATGCGGATGCAGACGGTATCTGTTCCGCAGTTGCGATCGAACAGGCGATTATCGCGCTCATCAGGGAGAGCGGTGCAGACTTTGATGCTGATTATTACCTCTTTAAACGAGCTCCTTCAAAAGCACCCTTCTATGAAATCGAGGACATTACCCGCGATCTCGATTTCTCATTAAAGGACCATGTCCGATTCGGCCAGAAGATGCCGCTGGTAATCCTCACTGACAACGGTTCGACTGAAGAGGACGAACCCTCATACAAGATCGCAAGTGTCTACGACATCCCCTTTGCCGTCATCGACCATCACCATCCCGATGCAACGATCGACAAATACCTGATCGCCCACGTCAACCCGTACCATGTCGGTGGTGACTTCGGGATTACAGCAGGCATGCTGGGCACCGAGGTCGCGCGGCTTATCAACCCCAAGGTTGAACCACTCATCCGCCATCTCCCTGCCATCGCAGGGGTCGGAGACCGGAGCGAAGCTCCCGAACGCGCACGGTACCTTGCCCTCGTGCGCGACCAGTACAGCGAGGACACCTGCAAGAACATCGCGCTCGCCCTTGATTACGAGCAGTTCTGGCTCCGGTTCAATGACGGACGGGAGATCGTAAAAGATATACTCAACATCAGCGGTAATATCACCCGGCACACGAAGCTCGTAGCACTCCTTGTCGAGGGGGCGAACGTGATGATTGAAGATCAGATGAGTGCCTGCATGCCGCATGTTGTCAAAAGAGAACTGCCCAATGGTGCGAAGCTTTTCCTGATTGATGTTGAGATCCACGCCCACAAGTTCACCTTCCCTCCACCGGGCAAGACAAGCGGTGAGGTGCACGATCGGCTCTGTAAAGCTAACGAAGGCTCACCCGTGGTCACGATCGGTTTTGGTCCTGACTTTGCTGTGCTCCGCTCCCGCGGTGTTCTGATGAACATTCCCCGCATGGTGCGGGAGCTGCATGTCGAGATACCTGGCGGGGGCATCAGTGGTGGAGGACACCTGGTTGTTGGCAGCATCAAGTTCGTGGAAGGCATGCGCAATACCGTGCTCGAAGCGCTGATCAACAAGATTGGCGGGGCGCAGGTGCAAAAATAACGTGAAATTAGATAATTCAATTTTAAAATTCACAGGAATGTTTGTAAAAAAATTGGATCTCGCTGATATGCGCGGATCGAAAAACCAATTCAAACCGGTGGGCAATAAATGCTTTCTGGTCAAAAAATTGGTGTGCAAAATCAAAAAGGAGCCAAATTCTGCCACTTGGGATAGATATTTATATATATGAGCTGATCTATATGAGTTTTTAATGCTGAGGCGAAACATGTCAACTTCAAAAAGAATTCGCGAGACGTATAACGAGACCCAGCACAAAATCGTAGGTTATCTCCAATCGGGGATAACCAAGGGCAAACATTACTTCAAGTCCAAGTACATTGCAAAGGATCTCGGGTTATCCCCAAAAGAAGTGGGGACAAACATGGCAATCCTTGCCGAGATCTGCAAGGATCTCAACATCATACGGTGGAGCTATTCGAACAGCACGACGTGGATGGTCACGCCCAGATCGATATAATTTAACCATCCGCGCCCCTTTTTTCTGTATGGGAAAACCTTTCAAGGTTGAGGCGGGGATCGAATTTGTCGCCGACATCAACGAGCACAAGGACTGCCTGATGTCGCAGGACACTACGCAGGACCAATCGAACGCCCTCTGGTTTAACATCGACATCCCAAAGGGACACGGCATCAAAGCCGGTGATCGCGTCCGGATCACGGTCGAAAAATTATAACACAACTATTGTGCCATGATGCATTGATCTGGTTTCCGTAAACCGGCAATGTTACTGGTGCATCCTGAATGCCAGAGAACCACATATTATTTATGCTTATAATTTTACCATTGAATCATGTCCATATCAGGGTGCCTTGCTGCGCTTGCTCTTTTTGTATTGATTGTCCTGTCAGCGGGGTGTACGTCGCTTGCCATCGGTGATGTGAACTACAGAAACCAAGGTCTTTTGGTCCATGTCACCAACAGCGGCGACCCGGTTGACGCCGGTATCCAGGTCAGGGTCTATGAAATAAAAAATCTCAACCAGCGCGAACTCACTGTCGTCGGTTTCCCTGTTTCTGTGCGCAGGGGTGAGAACGATTTTGTGGTTCCTATAAAGCTAGAACCAGGAACATACAAACTCTACATGTACCTGACGGTGAACAGCGAACGCAAGACCGCAGGCATCAAAGACATCGTGGTCTGATTCATGCGTAAACGCAGACGCCGCCTCATCGACGCTGCCCGCGGGCTCGCACCTGCTGACGTGGTCTTTTCCAACGCAGTAATTTTTAATCCATTCTCCTGCACATGGGAGCAGGGCACCCTTGCGGTAACCGATGGCATCGTCGTCGGTATCGGTACCTATTTCGGCAGAGTCGAACACGACCTGCACGGTGCTAGGATCGTCCCTGGGCTGATCGACGCCCATGTCCATATCGAAAGTTCGCTGCTCACCCCAAAGGAATACGCTCGCCTTGTCGCAACCCATGGGACAACAACCGTGATCGCCGACCCCCACGAGATTGCAAATGTTGCCGGTGCCGCGGGAATTGAGTTCATGGTGCGGGAAGCCAAGGATACCCAGATCGATATCCTGTTCATGCTCCCGTCGTGCGTGCCTGCGACACCCCGGGATGTCGGCGGTGCAGTGCTCACCGCTTCTGATCTGGCGGTATTTATCGGGCGCGCGGGCGTGCTCGGCATCGGTGAAGTGATGAACGTCCCCGGCGTGCTGGCACAGGACCAGGAAGTCCTTGACAAGATCGCCCTTGCCCCGTTAGTGGACGGTCATGCCCCGCTGCTTTCGGGCGCTGATCTGAACGCGTACCTCCTCTCCGGTATGCAGAGCGACCATGAGTGTACCCAGCGTGAGGAAGCCACAGAGAAGCTCCGGCGCGGGATGTATATCTTTTTGAGACAGGGATCCACCGAACATAATATCAGGGATCTTGCCGGGATCGTAACTCCCTTCACCGCACCGCGCTGCTGCTTTGCCACCGATGACTGCCATGCAGACATGCTCGCTGCTGACGGACACATCGATAATTGTGTAAGGACTGCGATCGCCGCCGGGCTGGAGCCCGAGATCGCCCTGCGGATGGCGACGCTCTCAGCGGCAGAACGCTTCCGGCTCTTTGACCGTGGGGCACTTGCGCCCGGACGACTCGCGGACTTTTGCGTCATCGATGATTGCCGGACATTCTCGGTGAAATCCACCTTCAAGCGCGGGGTTGCCATCGGTTCGCTCCCCCCACGCCAGACACCATGGAAACCGCTCCCGTTTGCATGCGCCAAACAGGGTCGCAATGCTATCAGGATTTCCGGCCGCGGGCGCGCCCGCGTTATTGGGATCGTACCGCACCAGATCATCACCGATTCGCTGGAATTCGATCTCGATGCACATAATATTCCGGATCTTGACCGCGACATCCTGAAGGTAGTGGTCTGCAACCGGTATAAGGCACACCCTTGTGGTATCGGGCTTGTGCATGGATTCAGCCTTGTAAGGGGTGCGATTGCCGCAAGTGTTGCTCACGATGCCCACAACATCGTGGCGGTGGGCGTCAGCGATCATGAGATTGTTCTGGCGATCAATGCAGTAATCCGCAACCGCGGTGCAATGGTCGTCGTAGATGGCCGGCAGGAAACAGTGCTCCCTCTCGAATGTGCCGGGCTCATGTCGCTTCAGCCATTCGAAAAGGTCGTCTCAGAACTGGAAAGCCTGAAAAATACTATGTCGCAGATGGGTGCGATCAGCGACCCGTTCATGTATCTCTCCTTTCTGTCCCTGACAGTGATCGCGAACCTGCGCATCACTGATCGCGGTTTATTTGATGTCGGGCAATTCAAGGACGTCCCGCTTTTTGTGGAATAGGAAATTCTTCTTTCTGACAAAGTGAAAAGCAGGATCAGGAACACATAATCAATGACCAGCCCGTTCGTCAATGCTCGTATTAACTCTTATTCTCGTGGTGCAACGTTATACCAAAGTTTTTGTATGGCTGTCGCATCGTTATCCCAGCATGGGTAGACCGGTAACAATATGCAGAAGCAGAAGGATCACCGGCTGGTGTACAAGATACATCACAAGCGAGTGCCGCCCGAGCAGAGCGATCGTTGCAGACACCATGCCGGGCATGTGTGGTGTGTTAAACGCCCTCTTACCACTCGGGTACAGGTGTTCACCAAGACCCATGCCGATGAGAACGACACCGAACCACGGAAAGAGTGGCGTGTAGTCCACTGACGTGAATGATACAGGGTGAATGCCGAGCCAGAGTAAAAATATCGGACCACTGATCCCGGAAACTGTGAGCATGATGCCAATGACGATGCAAACGGCACCGATCAGGATATTCTTCTTTCTGAACCAGAAAAAGAGTGGTGAGAGCATGATTGAGACTCCAATCAGATGCAGGATTCCGAAAATTACAAAACCGTCACCGAGATAGAGCCACGTGGTGAGTGTGACCAGAAGCCCGCAGCTAAAAATCCCCGCGCCTCGTTTGATATACTTGACGAAAAGCCTGACGTGCGGTTTGACAGCTCCTCGTAACCGCTGCAGCGCCCGCGCATGGCTGATGGTGAGGGAAAGACCCGCGATCAAAAGAAAGAGCGATGCTGTAGCAATTGCAAACCAGCGCCAGAACCCGGTCGAGATATTAACCGGATAAATACCGAAAAAGGCAAGGTCATAAAGCGTATGAAAGAGGATCATCATGAGGATTGCAATGCCACGGAAGACATCGATCTCATCATACCGACCCGTTGGTACCACAGTGGACTATCATTGCCGATCTGCAATAATCATTTGGCAGCTGCTTGTGGATATCCGGAAAGATTTTTTTCATATTATCTGGGTGAGTGTTATCAGCAAACCCGTCAACAGTTCTCAGCAGGGGGGTAAGCAATGGGACATGAAGACGGTGAACATGTCATCGAAGCGATCGGTAAGTGCCGTATCGTGATCCGCAACGGGGTAGTGGTGGAAGTCGGTGAGCCTTTTATCAAAGACTGCCCACTTGCAAAACGATTTGCGTACCCCATTCCGGCAATTACAAAAGATGCAGTAAAGGCAAATATCGAGCACCGGATCAAATCGTTTGGTATGTGCACA
Organism: Methanoregula sp.; assembly: GCA_026394605.1. GTDB lineage: Archaea > Halobacteriota > Methanomicrobia > Methanomicrobiales > Methanospirillaceae > MVRE01. The sequence continues at coordinate 42,144 of JAPKXY010000051.1, read as the reverse complement.
GCGCGCCGCGAGGTGACCGATACGCGGGAGTTTGTTGGGTTCGGTGCATCAGAACTGTTCAGCTTCGGGGTCCATGCCGGGCTTCTGGATGCGGTTGTCCTCGCATGCGATGGTGCTGGCACCGTGATTGCGACCACCCCGGATCTTGTGCAGGGCATCGGGGGCAGGATGTCGGGGCTGGTAAGCACCAGCCCCATACCTGCGGTGATGGACCGGATCGAACATCATGGCGGAATCGTTCTCGACCGCACAACCGCCCAAATCGATCAGCCTGCCGGTGTCGATCTTGCTTTAGCAAAAAAATTCAAAACGATTGCGGTCACTGTTGCTGATCCTGGTAATGCTGAACGGATCCGCTTGTCCCACCCAGATATCTTTATTGTCTCCGTGCATGTAACCGGACTTTCCCGCGATGAGGCGCAACGTCTCGTCGCCGTCTCTGATCTTGTGACTGCCTGCGCATCAAAACATATCCGCGAGATCGCGGGCAGGACGGCACTTGTCCAGGCGGGAACCGCGATACCGGTCTTTGCGATGACACCGAAAGGTAAACAGTTGATCGTTGAGAAATTGGCACAATCACCCGAACCCTTTCTCGTCAAGACTACCAGGCTTCCGGTGGGAGGCGATGCACAACCGTTCCCGCTGGTTTGAGACGTCAGGGTTACACTCAATGTAATCGCTGGTATTGACTGGTTTAAAAAAAAAGCATGACATACCCTGTCACTACAGCCAGAACCCCATGTTCAAATAAGATGATTCATGAGATCAAAAATCCCATGATCATGTGAAAAAATCGCTGTCATCGTACTATGATGATTATTACATACTACCACATCCTTGGCGTATCTGACGATGCAACAACCGAAGAGATTGCCGCTGCATTCAGGAAAAAGGCAAAGCAGTGGCACCCGGATGTCTGCCGCCTCCCGGATGCCGAAGAGCGGATGAAGGAGATTAATAAAGCGGCAAAGATCCTGTGTGATGTGCGTAGGCGGAAAAAATACGACCAAGCTTTGACAAGGGCAACATTTTCTGAACAGGAGGATCATAACAGCGCATGGAAAGAGCAGGCGACGGGAACAGATGCAGCCCCAGCACACGACAAAAATCCACAACATAATGGCAGATCCCGCATGAAGACCCCGCGGGCAGGGCCGTGGGTTTCCCCGGCAACCGTCCGGTTCGCTGCAGGGTGCTGTGCCTGGATATTCGTAGTTATTGTCCTTTCTGTCCTGCTCATGAATGGTGTGAGCATGCTGAACCTGTCGCAGGCTTCACCCTACAACACCCTCCCCGCAACCCGCGCCAGCCCGACTACCTCAACAGGCGCCTATTCTCAGTCCATCGTACAGGGCGATGAACTCCTCGAAGCCGGGGATTATGAAGGCGCACTCAGGATGTATGATGCGGTGATCGCAAAGAACCCCGACCTTGCACAAAAGGAGGTGTGGTACAACCGTGGTATCGCCCAGAACGTTTTAGGTCGCTACCAGGACGCATCGCAATCCTTTGACCGCGTCCTTGCAATGGCACCCGGGGATTCGCTGGCACTCGGACAGAAAGGATCGGCGCTTCTCGGGCTCGGTAGGTATGATGCTGCGCTGTATTACACAGATCAGGCTCTGGTACAGAACTCCGATTCCGAATGGATCTGGAACAACCGGGGCATTGCCTTAAAGAACCTCGGGCAGCAGAAGGAGGCAAGGGCTGCGTTTGATAACGCGTTGGTGTTTAAGACAGGACGATCGGGATTTTAACGATACGTGAGAGATCACGTGGCGGGCAGTTCGAGGAAAGCGGATGGTGCCGCGCAATTGACAAAAAGAACATTTTTTATAGTTACTGTCTGATCCGAAAAGGCATCTATTTTTATATTCAACTTAAAGATAGTTCCTTGATTGCAGATCAGGAGGGGCGATCGCGTGCGCAAGGAGATCAGTGATCAGGAGGGTGCTTACAAGTGGTTCAACAGGGGGATTGCGCTCATCAAGCTCGGGCGTTACGAGGAGGCGACCGCGGAGTTTGACCGTGTTCTCACCGTCCTTCCCCGCTACGCCGAAGCATGGTACAACAAGGGGAACGCGCTCAACCGTCTTGGGCGGTACGGTGAGGCGAACGCTGCGTATGACAAAGCCCTCGAGCTCAACCCAAATCATGCCGTGGCTTGGAACAACAAAGGCTCAGCCCTCAATAAACTCGGGCGGTACAAAGAAGCACTCGCCGCGCTCAACCACGCCCTCTCCATCGACCGCGAGCAGGCGGTGGTCTGGTTCAACAAGGGTACCGCACTGGATAACCTCGGACAACATGAAGAAGCGATTACAGCATACGACCGTGCGATAGCACTGCGCCCCAACGATGCTGATGCCTGGAACAATAAGGGCGTCGTGCTGATCAAACTCGCGCGGTTTTCTGATGCGGTCGCAGCAATTGATAAGGCTATTGGCATCCTCCCGAAGTTCGTCACCGCGTGGTTTAATAAGGGGAACGCACTCTGCAGGTCAGAACAGTTCGATGAAGCGCTCGGCGCGTACGATACCGCAACAACCCTTGACCCCAAGTACGCAGAGGCATGGAACGGCAGGGGCATCGTGCTCCGGCACCTTGGCAGGCTTGAGGAGGCAATCGATGCCTTCGACCATGCGACGGCGATTCGCCAGAATTTTGCGGCCGCATGGTTCGCCAAGGCAGAGGTACTCCGGGAACTCGGGCAGGATGGACGAGCGATTACTTCTTATGACACCGCCGTTGCATTCGATCCAGAGTATGCCGGGACGTGGCAGCAGGCGCACGCGGCACCAGCAAAAGCCGAACTACCCGGCCAAGTGATTGAAACCCCGGATATTGTTGCACCGGTAGACGTTGTTGAAACCCCGGATATTGTTGCACCGGTGGACGTTGTTGAGACCATGGAGAGAGAGCCCGCACCAGAACCTGATTATACTGTGGAACCCGATGATGCCGCAGCATGGCACAATAAGGGGCTTGCCCTGATCCCGCTCGGCAGGTTTGATGAGGCAATCGAGGCATACAACAAGGCGCTCGCCATTGATCCGGATGACCCCATTATCTGGAACAACAAGGGAACGGCACTCGACCGGCTCGGGCGCCATGACGACGCAATTGAGGCATACGACCATGCGCTCGCAGTTGATGCCCATGATGCGATTGTCTGGTGCAACAGGGGTTCAGCACTCAAAGCGCTCGGAAGGATGGATGATGCGGACGCAGCGTACGACCGGGCAATTGCAATCGATCCTGAAGATGCGGTCGCATGGCTCAACAAAGGGTTGATCCTGTACGAGCTCCATCATATCGAAGAAGCGCTTGCTGCACTGGAAAAGGCGCTCACACTTGAACCACAGTACACCCGCGGCTGGGTTATCCGTGGGGAGTTGCTCTTTGCCCTCGAAAGATACGCAGAAGCCGCAGATTCCTGTGATCGTGCTATCGCAATTGAAAAGGATCACCCGGCAGCATGGAAAATTCGTGGGGCAGCACTCGATCAAATCAGGAAAAGTGAACAGGTGATTGAACCCCTCATCCCCACGCCCGATCTCAAAACACAGGATGCTTTCGCTTGGAACGAGAAAGGGCAGGCACTCAGGGATCTTGGGCGGTACGAGGATGCTGTTGCCGCCTTCCAGAAAGCCCTCGAGATCGAACCCGGTGATGCCTCAATCTGGAACAATAAGGGACTTGCCCTGAGTAATTTCGGCATGCAAAAGGAAGCGGTCACCGCATTCGAGCAGGCTACAGCGATCCGTCCGGACTTCACCGAAGCGTGGGTAAACAAAGGCAACGGGCTTTCTGAACTCGGGCAGTACGACATGGCACTCGGGGCATATGACCATGCGCTGGCGCTGGATTCACAGGATGCCATGCTGTGGTACAGCAAAGGTGCAGCGCTTGTAAAAATCAATAAACTTGATGAGGCAATCAACGCCTTTGACCGGGCAATCACGCTGCGCCCTGAGTACGGGCATGCGTGGGCGGGAAAGGGAGCTGCGTTGAGTGCCCTGGGCAAGAACAACGATGCGATAGACGCAATTGACCGCGCACTGGCTCTCGAACCTGACCATGCATGGGGGTGGAACCAGCGAGGCGCGGCACTCCGCACTCTGGGAAAATATAAAGAAGCTGTCAGGTCTTTCGATAAAGCTCTTGCGCTCGATCCCGACAACCCTGCAATCTGGCGGAGCAAGGGGCAGACATTATCGGACCTGGGGCGCTATACTGAAGCGCTTGAGGCATTTGAAAAAGTCCTATCATTCGAACCGGATAGTGCCGGTACCTGGACTCTCAAAGGGGCCGTGCTGTGGAAACTTGGAAAAACCGATGATGTGGTCGCTGCCTTTGACAGGGTAATTGCGCTTGACCCTGATAACGCCACTGCATGGGCAGGCCGGGGCGAGGCTCTTGCATCCCTCGGCAGCTCCGAACAGGCACTTGAGGCGTTCAACCGGGCTCTTGAAGTTAATGACGCGGATGGAAAACTCTGGTGCAAAAAGGGCGCTGTGCTCCTGACACTCAGGTGTGACACCGAAGCGGTTGCCGCATTTGAAAAGGCAATCGCGTTCGATCCACAGGATACTGCTGCGTGGGCGGGCAAAGGTACCGCCTTTACAAACCTCGGGAAATACGAGGCAGCGGTCAGTTCGCTTGACACCGCGCTCTCTATTCGACAGGATGATGCAGACCTCTGGATTGGAAAAGGGTCCGCACTTGCAATGCTGGGGCGTAGAGACGAGGCAATCACTGCATTTGACCGGGCAATCGCACTCCGTCCACATGATGTTGCAGCATGGTCAGGAAAGGGACGCGCGCTTACCGCCCTTGGATATGCCGATAAGGCACTCGAGGCACTCGGACAGGCACTGGAAATCGACGCTGATTCCCCTTCAATCTGGGTCAGCAAGGGTGCGGCACTGGTCGTACTCAATCGAATAGAGGAGGCGATCACAGCATTTGACCGGGCGATCGCCCTCGATCCCGATGACGCTCCTGCATGGTCTGGCAGGGGTCGTGCACTTTCCATACTCGGACGGGCTGAAGAAGCGGTCGACGCATTTAAGAAAGCACTTGACGGTGCCCCCGAAGATTCTTCGTCATGGGCTGCTAAAGGGAGCGAGCTTGTCAGACTCGGCAGGTATGATGAAGCGATCGGCGCGCTCGACAGGGCACTCTCCCTCCAGCCGGACAATGCAGCGACCCTTTCCACTCGTGGGCGCGCACTCCACGCACTCGGTCAGTACAGCGAGGCGCTGGAGACGTTTGACCGGTCGCTCGCACTGGATGCGGGGAATGTCCAGAGCTGGGCAGCGAAAGGGAATGTGCTGGGCAGCACCGGAAGATATGATGAGGCAATTCGTGCCTTCACAAGCGCGCTTTCCTTGGAACCCACGGACCATGTTGTGTGGAACAATAAAGGATCGGCACTCAACGAACTCGGGCGCTTTGATGAGGCGATTGAAGCATACGGTAAGTCGCTCGCGCTGGATCCCAATGACGCGATTGTCTGGAACAATAAAGGATCGGCGCTCATCAATCTTGGCAGATACGACGAGGCGATCGAGGCGTTTAATACGGCAATCAGGATTGCGCCATCCTATGCTCAGGCCTGGTATAATAAGGGGCATGCACTCGATGCGCAGGAACACTATGACGAGGCGGTCGCCGCTTATGATATGGCTCTCACCATCCTTCCGACGTATGCAGAGGCCTGGTACAATAAGGGACATGTGCTGGAAACGCTCCAGCGTCCCGATGAAGCAATCACCGCGTACCATCACGCAATTGAGATCCGACCATCCTATCCGGACGCATGGTTAAGCCTCGGCACCATTTTTGCCGCACAGCAACAGTTTGAAGAAGCGATCGAAGCGTTTGATCGATCTCTCTCATTCGATCAAGGCAACGCTCAACTCTGGGATGCACGTGCGCACGCCCTTACCGCACAGAAGCGCTATGTTGAGGCACTTGATGCATACAGCCATGCGTTGGCACTCACGCCTGATGTAGCGGCCCTCTGGCATGCAAAGGGGTCAATCCTCAAGGAACTCGGCCGGATGCAGGAAGCTGTCGATGCCTATGACCGTGCAACAACCCTTGATGCAACGTCCGCGGATGCGTGGTTCTCCAAAGGATCCCTCCTCTGCATGCTCGGGCAGTACCGCGAGGCAGTTCTGGCGCTCGACCGTGGGCTTTCTCTTCAACCTGGAGACGCTGACGCCCGTACGGTCAAAGGACAGGCACTCGAGAACCTCGGAAGGGCGGACGAGGCAATCGCGGAATACGACCTTGCCCTTAAAAGCCAGCCGGAGAGCTCCCATATCTGGAACCTGCGGGGCAATGCCCTGACCGAGTTCGAACGGTACGATGAGGCACTCGACGCATACGACCGGGCGATCGCAACTGGTCCTGACGATGCCGCGACCTGGAACAGCCGGGGGAATACCCTCCAAAAACTACGCCGTTACTCCGAGGCGATTGACGCCTACGACAAGGGAATCGCGCTCGAACCTGATGATGCAATCCTCTGGTTCAACCGGGGGGTCGCTCTCGACAGTCTCGAACATTATGACGATGCACTCGAAGCCTATACCAGGACCGTTTCACTTGCTCCTGATGATGCCGATGCCTGGAACAACCTCGGCAATGCCGTGGCCCGTCTTGGTCGCTACGATCAAGCAATAGAAGCATTTGACCGGGCAATTGCAATCGAACCCGGCAATGCGGTGGTCTGGTCCAACAAGGGCGATGTATTACACAAAAATAACCACACTGAAGAGGCGCTTGCAGCATACGACCGCGCCATTACAATTGATTCGGGTGATCCGGATATATATGTGTCAAAGGGATTGGTGCTCCATGATCTGGGAAGATCTGATGAAGCGGTATCAGTTCTCGATCAGGCGCTTGCGATCAATCGTGACCATGCCAATGCCTGGTACTGGAAGGGGCAGGCGCTCAGCAGGATGGGGCACGTAAAAGAGGCGATTGCTGCCTTTGACCGATCCCTTACCATAAAACCCGGGGTCGCGGATACATGGTACGGCAAGGGTTCCGCATTCAATAAGCTCGGGAAATATAATGAGGCTGTAGCTGCATTTGATTCTGCACTCGAAATCGATGAGCGATGCGCTGCCGCATGGTTTGGAAAAGGGGATGCCCTCGTCCTGCTCAAACGTTCGAGAGACGCGGTCGGCGCTTTTGAGCGCGGGCTCTCCCTTGACTCCTCCAACGCCGGTGCATGGTACAGGAAAGGAAACGCACTCGCTGATATCACCCTTAACCAGGAAGCGCTCGCTGCATATGACCGGGCACTTGCCATTGACCCCGGTCGGACTGCAGCGTGGAACGGGCGTGGTTCCGCTCTCATCGGGCTCGGCCGGTTTGATGATGCACTGCGTTCGTTTGAGCGGGCGCTCTCGATTGACCCGGGTGATCCGGTCGTTCTCTACAACAAGGGCCTGGCACTCGGGAGCCTCGGTCATCACTCTGAGGCGGTGGTGGTGTTTGACCGTGCTCTCGAAAGTCTTCCTGACGACGCTGATATATGGCATAGCAAAGGACTGTCCTTGCTCCGGCTCGGTACCCTTGATGACGCCATCGCAGCTTTTGACCGGGCACTATCCTTGAACCCTGGCGATGCAGTTGCCCTCCACAACAAAGGTCTTGCCCTGATCCGGTCCGGTAAGATAGAGGATGCGATTACAGAATTCGACCGGGCGCTGGCGTTTGATCCCGATGATGCGCCGACCTGGAACAGCCGGGGAACAGCTCTCAACATGATCGGGATGCACGAAGATGCAATTGCATCGTACGACCATGCGCTTGCACTCAATCCAGATGATGGTGATGCGTGGTTCAACAAAGGCAATGTCCTTGCCGATCTTGGAAGATTTGGAGACGCGCTTGAAGCATACGACCGTGCGATCAGGATCAGGACTGATGACGGAGAAGCCTGGCAGAACAAGGCGATTGCACTCATTGAGCTGGGGAAATTTACCGATGCCCTTTCGGCGCTTGACCGTACACTCTCACTCAACCCAAATGACGCTGACGCATGGAACAACAAAGGATCAATCCTCGACAGACTCGGACGGCATGAGGAGGCGATCGCTGCATATGACAAAGTGATCGCTCTCAACCCGTCCCATCCGATCGGGTGGAAGAACAAAGGGCTCTCGCTTAATAAACTCGGAAGGTTCGAAGAAGCGGTCGACGCATATGATCGTGCTCTCGCCCTCGATCCCGAGCATGCTGTAGGATGGAACAACAAGGGTAACGCGCTTCACCGGCTCGGGCGACATGAGGAGGCGATCGCTGCATATGACGCGGCGCTCGCCCGGCACCCGAACCACCCTGTCGGGTGGAAGAACAAAGGGCTCGCACTCCACAAGCTCGGGCGGTATGATGAAGCAATTGCAGCATACGACCGTGCCCTTGCAATCAAACCTGAGGATCCGGATCTCCTGTATAACAAGGGCAACGCACTCAACCGGCTTGGAAAATACCCCGAAGCAATCGCAGCACTCGATAAAGCGCTTTCCATCAACCCGACAGATGCCAGTGCGTGGAATAACAGGGGTTCTGCACTCAACCGGCTCGGAAAACATGCTGACGCAATCACATCCTATGATAAAGCGCTCACACTGAATGCTGATGACGCAGATGCCTGGTTCAACAAGGGAAATGCGCTGACAAAACTCGGGCAGTTCCAGGAGGCGTTGAGTGCATATGACCGGGCGCTGACCATCAATCCGGATGATGCCGGAGCCTGGAATAATAAGGGTTCGGCATTCAACCGGCTTGGTATGCATGCCGAAGCAGTCGACGCGTACGACCGTGCCCTTGCTCTCGACCCAGAAAATGCAGTAGGATGGATCAACCGCGGAACAGCGCTCAAGAAACTCGGGCGGTTCGAGGAGGCTATCGCCTCGTACGAGAAGGGTCTTGCGATCGAACCGAACTATGCAAAAGGCTGGTTCTCCATGGGCTCTGTGCTCGGGGAACTCCAGCGGCATACAGAAGCACTCTCGGCATTTGACCGCGCCCTTGCTTTAGACCCCAATGACTCTCTTGCATGGTTCAACAAGGGCACAGCACTCCAGATGCTCGGGCGGCACCGCGAGGCGCTCGCTGCATACAACCGGGTCCTTGCGATCAATCCTCATGACGAGCGGGTGCAGCGGATGAAAAAGGATCTCATCCGTGTGCTCAAGCAGTCGTCAGAATGATATCAACATGTTCTATTTTTTCCTCACGGGATACGAATCGGCGTATTGCCAGAGTTGATTTTTGGGATGTAATCGTCGTTTGATTGCATCCAATTAAATAATGTTTTTGAACTATGAAACCAACATCTCACACATGCGTGGACAACGGGTGTTCACGAAGAGGTGATCAATCAGATGACAGGAGAAGATCTCAAGAAAACGGAAAAAAAAGTTGAAGAAGGTATCAAGGGACTGACTGGCGGAGCACGGGGATTTCAGGAAGAATTTCTGGATTTTTTAAAAAAGTACCAGGTAGTCGGGCTTGCTGTTGCGTTCGTGATCGGTGCAGCGGCAACGAAGCTTGTCACATCGTTGGTTCAGGATGTTGTCATGCCGATCGTGGCAGTCCTTATGCCAAAGGGGGACTGGCGGACTTCGGAATTTTTAATAGGTCCCATCAAATTCCTTTTCGGCGATCTGCTCGGAGCAATCATTGACTTTATAATCATCGCTCTCGTGGTGTTTCTTGTTGTCAAATATATCATGAAAGGCGACACTTCGAAGAAGATCTGATGATCTTTTTCTCGAGCGCTATGCGCATTTCGAAGAAGATCTGATGATCTTTTTCTCAATTTTTTACTCATAGAAGAAAACCTGATGATCTATTATCTATTATTTTAGAGCTGCACCTGTTGTCCGGATATTTGAATGTCTTAAAAAAAATCAAACCACCAGCATCCGATCGATTGCACGACGTGCCCTGCGTGCAATGCCAGGTGGAACCGTGACACGTGGCTGGAGCCGGTCAAGTGCATCGCGTACCGTTAAAAGATCTGTTTTTTTCATGTTACGGCAGACCGCTGCCTCTGAAAGGGGATAGCATCTCTTACCGGGACATTCATGTGAGATCCGGTGCAGGATGCCTACCTCGGTACCGATGATAAATTCCTTTTCTTGTGCTATGCAGACATGCCGGATGATGCCCGATGTGCTTGCCACATGGTCAGCGCAATCGATTACCTCCGGACGGCATTCCGGATGCACCAGCACCTCCGCTTGCGGATGGCGCTCCCGCGCGGTGCGCACCTGATCCGCTGTTATCTGGTCATGGACGATGCAGAACCCCTCCCAGGGGAGGATCTCTTTTTTCGTGAACCGTGCGGCATACCGCGCAAGATTCCTGTCCGGGACAAAGATAACCTCGTCCTGATCCAGTGACTGAACCACCTTCACTGCATTTGATGAGGTACAGCAGATATCACTCTCAGCCTTCACCTCCGCGGTCGTGTTCACGTAGCAGACCACCGCTGCATCCTTATGGAGGGATTTGGCGAACCGCAGTTCTGCTGGGGTGATCATCTGCGCCATCGGGCAGCAGGCATCCGCCGCCGGGAGCACGACAATTTTTTCCGGTGAGAGGATAGCGGCAGTCTCTGCCATGAAATCCACCCCGCAGAAGATGATCACCTCGCCATCAATCTCAGCTGCTGCCCGCGAGAGTTCCAGTGAATCACCAACCACATCTGCGATATCCTGCACCTCACCGATCTGATAATTGTGCGCGAGGATGATTGCGTTGCGCTCTTCTTTTAACCTGATGATATCGTTTTGAGGCGTCAAGGTGTCCAACACAAAATGCACGTCCCGATATTTATTACTGAACCCCTTTGCTCTGGATGAGGCATGATACAACCTAACGAGAACAGATGATTAAAGAACGTATCAATGCTTTTTCCCCTTTTCATCGTGTGATAGTGTATTTACAGAAGCCATCCCTTTGACTCTTTGGGCATGGGTGTAGATATTCATTTTAGCTCCCCGCGCAAACCCGATTACAGTAAGCCCGGTCTTTTCTGCAATCTCTATTGAGAGTGTTGTAGTCGCACTGCGCGACACGATCACCGGGATGTTTGCGATCAGGCATTTGCGCACCATCTCTGAAGAGATGCGTCCTGATGAAATGACGAGGGTCTGTGAAAAATCAATCCCTGTGCGGAGCCCGAACCCGATTACCCGATCGAGTGCGTTATGTCTCCCAATATCCTCAGCGACCGAGAATGTTTTTTCCTTACCAACCAGAGCAACCACATGGATTCCCCCTGTTGTGCGGTGGACGTCAGAATCCAGCACGGCCTTGATCACGTCCCGGATTTTTTCTGTGCTGATCACAAAATCTGATTTGATTTTCGGGAGCTTTCCGGCATCGATGTAGGATGTGCTTCCACCGCAGCCGGAGAGGATGGTCTTTTTCGGGCCGAGCACCTTGAACAGGTTTTTGGTGATGACGCTAACCCGGTTTTTCTCGATTTTGATCGATTCGATTTCGTCGGCACCTTTGATGATCTGTTCGGTGAACATATAGCCGGTGACAAAATCCTCAAGGTTTACCGGGCTCATCATCGCGGTCATCGCATGTCGCCCGTTCACAAACAGGGCAATGGGGATCTCCTCGACAACGTCGTGCATTGTTTTCTCTGATGTCTCGCCATCGACGCGGATACAAGGCAGTTTCCTGTACAATCAACTCACCCATCCCGAATGAACCGCGAGTCCAGTATCTTCATACCCTAACACGTTTAGAGCACCTCATCCATGCTCCCACTGCGGTATCCCTCAAGATCGACCGTGATATAGGAGAACCCAATCGATTTGAGTTCCTGTACCACTTCTTCTGTAATGGTCATTAGTTTTCGTACATCCTTTTTACCGATTTCAATTCTGGCAACATTCCCATGCAGCCTGACCCTGACCTGCGCAAATCCTCTTCCTGCGATAAATGCCTCTGCCCGTTCGATCATCATGAGCTTTTCCGCAGTTATCTCTTCGCCGTACGGAATGCGTGACGCAAGACAGGCAGCAGATGGTTTGTTCCAGAAGTGATACCCTGACCCCTGCGCTATGCTCCTGATATCATCCTTGGTGATGCCGGTTTCAATGAATGGGTGAACAATCCCCTCTCTGGTGCTGGTAATGAGTCCCGGGCGATACTCCCCGGTATCGGTGATATTCATGCCGTCGGCAACACTGGTAAAGCCCAGCTCAGCCGCCCGCTGCTTCAGGCTCTTTGCCGCAATCCTTTTGCAGTAATAACATCGATTGGGGGGATTTTTTATAAACCGCTCATCACTCATTAGGGGAACCGGCATGATCTCAAGATGAAGCCTATGATCCCGTGCAATCTGCCTTGCCTCGGTGATAGCAGCTCTCGGTACCAACGGGCTGTCAAGGAGAACGCACTGGGTTTTATCACCCAGCACGTCCCTTGCGAGAACAGCGAGCAGCGAGCTGTCCACACCACCGGAAAATGCAACGAGCATGGATCCATGGTATGCAATATTCTGCTGTACCGCATCGTATTTCTGTGTCCGGTTCATGAAAGACCACCTTGGAAAGCCAAGCGGGAGATTCTGTATCGATCCGGTTGAATGTCCTATGGAGAATTACGATCGGAACTCAAATAAGTGTATTTCAGGGAATGGACCGAAGGGAGCCGGTATTTCCTTGATTTCCCTTTGATACCATGGTGCAGGTTATGAAAGACAGGTAATCAGGAAAAAATATGTCAATCCCAGAGCGCACATAATGAATGTACAGGAATATAATGGTATCAAAACGGGAGCGGGAGCGGTATAAAAGGCAGATGGCGCTCTTTGGCGAGGAAGGGCAGGAACGGCTGAAACGGGCGCATATTGCTATTGCAGGTGCCGGAGGTCTCGGGTCACCTGTTGCGATATACCTCGCAGTTGCCGGCATTGGTACACTTACGATTGTGGATAATGATATGGTGGAGGTAAGTAACCTCAACCGGCAGATCCTCCATTCTGACAGGGATATCGGGAAGAGGAAGACCGCATCAGCGGAAGGAAAACTGCGTGACCTGAATCCGGATATATCCGTACGTGTGATCGACACCACCATCGATGCAACAAACGCGGCATCCCTCATTGGATCTGCAGACGGAATCGTGGACGCGCTGGACAACTTCCCTACCCGGTACGTGCTCAACGATGTGGCGATCATGAAGAACGTCCCCCTGTTCCACGGGGCGGTGCGGGGTTTTTACGGGCAGGCATCCACCATTATCCCACATACGTCTGCATGCCTCCGGTGTATTTTTCCCAAAGCACCCCCGAAAGAGACGGTACCCGTTATCGGTGTGACGGCAGGGTTTATCGGTATGGTGCAAGCAACCGAAGTGATCAAGTTCCTGACAAACCGCGGTGAGTTGCTGACAAACCGGCTCCTGATCTGGGACGGAATGCAGGCGCGTGCGGAAGAGATTGCGATTAAGAGAAATCCCAGCTGCGAGTCGTGCGGCGATATAACCACTGCCACGAGGAAAAAGTAATGAAGGTCAAAGTCCGTTTTTTTGCACGGTTCAAGGAACTGCTCGGGACCGATATTGTTGTTGACGCAGCAACCGGTATTGCCCTCAACGGGCTGATTCGCGATATTGCCGCAAAGAACAGCGAAGGCTACGATGAGATATTTGATGAGAACGGAACATTTAAAGATTTTGTGATCCTGATGAGGAACGGTAAACGGATAGACTCAACGGATGCACCACAAACAAAAATTGAAGATGGCGACGAAATCGCAGTATTTCCGCCGGTTGCGGGTGGATAAAGTCAGGAGAAATACAGAACATGATTGCTATCCAGAAAGAGGATGTCGATGTCGGGAAGCTGATCGACGCGGCAAAGCAGCTCGGCACGGGCGCGTTCGTCATCTTCGATGGCATCGTCCGCGATGACGATATTGTGGAAATGGAACTCGAAGCATATCATGATGTAGCATTAAAAGAACTCAAGCGGATCGCGGAAGAGGCAAAAAAAATCCACAACCTCCTTTCTGTCGATATCATCCACCGGATCGGGCGGCTTGCGGTTGGAGAAAACATCCTGATCATCGTGGTCGGCGCAGGGCACCGGGCGAAAGCGTTTGACGGCTGCCGGTTCATCATAGAAGCCATCAAAGCCGGTGTCCCGATCTGGAAAAAAGAGCTGCGTAAGAATGGCGGGCGGTGGGTGCCGGGCGAACACCAGCATGGTACGGGAAAAATTTGATAATTTTTTTTCAAAATGGGTGTACTATTCCATTTTTTATTACAATAGTAAGAGCGCGTAGTTCGCCAGCGTTTCTCTTATCTCCCCAAGCGCTCCATCATTCTGTGTGATGCGCGAGCCACCGGTAAAAAAAATTCTTTACTGGTGCGAGAACTGTAACGTCCCGCTGATCGGGAAGATCTGTGCGTGCGGAGCGGAAGGAAAAAGGATCACGCTCCTCCAGCCGTACGATGTCCGACCGGCATTGGCCGAAGATATGGGACTCATCAAAAGGCTCGTGCAGGAGCGGTTCGGGACGGTACCCCTCCCGCTGATCGTGCTCTTCAACAAGACCGGCGGTGTCGATCGCGCTGATCTTATCATCATGCATGGGGAACGGTTCGGCTGGCTCACGTTTGATCCTGTTACGAGAACATTCAATCTCGATATCGCGCCGGAGGCGCTCCCGTATCTCATCGCTCACGCCAAACAGGGCATTGTTGATCTCGACATCCAGACTGATGCCCGCAAAGAGCAGGGACGGATTGGTGGCAAGCGGTTCTTGCTCAAATCCATGGTACCTGACGGGACGGTAATCGTAAAATACCGGAACCGGTTCGGTACCGGAACGGTAAAGGACGGTTCTATCAAGGTCAAAGAGATCATCCCGGTCGTGCCCCGCAAACCACCAAATCCTGGCTGGGATGTTGCAGTCGCGCAGAACCGTTACCATTTAAAAAATCTTGAGCGCAACGCAGTCCGTGCGATCCGTAAGCACATGCTCGACCGCCCGACAGTAAATGTCTCATTCTCCGGAGGAAAGGACAGTACGGCCGTCCTCCATCTTGCACGAAAAGCAGGTGTGACCGATGCGTTCTTCATCGATACCGGCATCGAATTCCCCGAGACCGTTGAATTCGTCAAATCAAATGGGGTCGAGATCATCCCGCCGGTCGGGGATTTCTGGCAGGCGGTGGAGAAAGCCGGGCCGCCGGGAAAAGATCACCGCTGGTGCTGCAAGCTCTTAAAACTGCGACCACTCAAACTCTACCTTGCAAAGATCGGTCCGTGCGTCACGGTGCAGGGCAACCGTTGGTATGAGTCGTGGAACCGGGCCGATCTCGGTGAGACAAGCCAGAACCCCGACAATTTGCTCCAACTCAACATCTCCCCGATCCGGAACTGGCGGGCGCTTGAGGTATTCCTGTACCTCTGGTGGCAGAAAATCCCGTACAGCCCCCTGTATGACAGGGGCATCGAGCGCATCGGCTGCTACCTCTGCCCTTCGATGCTGGAGAGCGAGTACGAGCAGTTGCGGGTAATGCACGCTGATGCTGCCCGCAGGTGGAGCGAATTTCTGGAACGGTGGGCAGCAAAGAAAGGGTTACCGGAAGAATATTACCGCTGGGGACTCTGGAGGTGGAAGGCACTTCCCCCAAAAATGCGTGAATTGTGCAACAACCGGGGGATTGCACTGAACGAAGATTATACAATGAAGGTTATTGAGAGAGTACGCCGGGAAGCAACAGAAGATATGAAAAAAATAGGGGAGACTGTGACAAACCTTGAAAAACGGCCGGAAGATACGTTCCCGATGGACAGAATCCGCGGGGACTTCCCGATCCTTTCTGATATCATCTACCTTGACAACGCCGCAACAAGCTTGTCGCCGGAACCTGTCATCGAGGCGATGGTCGAGTTCGAGCACCAATACCGTGCGAACGTGGGCAGGGGTGTGCACCGGCTGACCCGCATCGCCTCGCAGCGGTACTGGCATGCCCACGAGAAGGTGGCACAGTTCATTGGCGGGAGCGACGGTGTCGCGGTCTTTACCAAGAATACCACGGAAGCGATCAATATGGTTGCGCACGGGCTTGAATGGAAACCCGGCGACCGTATTCTCACAACGATTCTTGAACACCACTCAAACCTGTTGCCATGGAGGGATCTTGCAAAACAGGGTGTTGAAGTCGAAATCATCGGCATCAACCCGGATTATTCCCTTGATCTTTCTGCGCTTAAAACAGCAATCACGGATGCCACCCGGCTCGTTGCTATCACCCATGCATCAAACGTGCTCGGTGTGGTCGTGCCGGTGGAGAAGATTGTGAAGATCTGCCGCGATTACGGGTCATTCCTGCTTGTTGACGGGGCGCAGACGGTCCCCCATATGCCAATCGATGTCAATCAGCTTGGCTGCGACTTTTTCGCATTTTCAGGTCACAAGATGCTCGGGCCGACCGGCACAGGAGTCCTCTGGATGAAAGAAGATCTGATCGAACCATCGATACTTGGCGGTGGGATGGTCGAGACCGTGACAAAAGAGGGATATACCGCGGCAGAAGGCTACCAGAAGTTCGAGGCAGGGACGCCGAATATTGCCGGTGGGATTGGGCTTGGTGCTGCGGTCGATTATCTGCAAACGATCGGTATGGAAAAGATCAGGAACCATGAAGAACAGCTTACGACCCGGTTGGTAGAGGGGCTGAAAAAAATCAAGCGGGTGTATGTCTATGCTCCTGAACGCGCCGGGTCCCGCATCGGTGTCGTCTCGTTCACTATTGACGGGCTCCACCCGCATGAGGTCGCACAGCAGCTTGATGATAATGCTGACATCATGGTGAGGTCGGGACATCACTGCTGCCAGCCCCTGATGGAGTATCTCGGGATTACAGATGGGACGGTGAGGGCAAGCCTTGCGCTCTACAACACGCAGCAGGAAGTGGATTTGTGTCTTGCAGCGGTTGAAGAGATCGTACGGGGATTGTAACGATAATCTGTCAATGAGAGAGAGAAAAGATATTATGCGAGGGAAGGGATTTGAACCCTCGAACGCCTGCGCGACTGGACCCTGAATCCAGCGCCTTTGACCTGGCTTGGCTACCCTCGCGCCGTAATACATTACTTTCTGAATTAAATAAAGTTAGGTGTTTTTCGCTTCTTTTAACCACTCTTCTCATCAATTTTAAAAAAGTCCCACTTTCATCGGAGAATGGGACATAAAGGTTGTCCATTAGTATTATGATTGGACGAGCAGCATAGTATAGTGGATGGCTGGTAAACGGTACGAATCATTGAAAATAGAGAATATCGTCGCTTCCGGTATTATTGCTGATTCCATTGATCTTGCAGATGTATCAAAAAAGATTCCCAGCTGCGAACTCAACACCAAGAGGTTCCCCGGTGCCGTGTACTGGATTGAAAACCCCAAGATCGCTTCCCTGATATTTTCTTCAGGTAAAGTTGTGCTGACAGGTATCCGCGACAAGGCAGCTCTGGATAAGGGCCTCAAACTTATCATCAATTCTCTTAAAGGGGCTGGAGTGAAAACCTATAAGGAACCCAGGGTCGCGATCACCAATATCGTCTGCTCATACGACATCGGGAAATATATCAACCTGAATAAGGTCGTCATCACGCTGAATCTGGAAAACATTGAGTACGAGCCGGAACAGTTCCCCGGACTTGTATACCGGATTAAGGACCCCAAGATTGTTGCACTCCTCTTCAGTTCTGGGAAGATCATCCTCACCGGTGGAAAAAATCTCGAAGATATCAAAAAGGGACTCGACTTTCTCGAGCAGAAACTCGAGAGCATCATGTAATATTCTTTTTGTTACTGGTTAACCCATCTTTATTGACTACGGGGGATTTCAATTATGCAACATGGTTTACATGTGAAAATCCGAATTAAACATAGTTAGGAAGACCAAAAAGCAACAAAGGATTGGTCTTTGATATCTTTTTTTTTACTGCCAGAACCGGTGTGTCTGGATATAATTGCGCTCTGCTTTCAGGATTTCCCGGTAGAACATATCGCCATCCGCAAGAGTTCCAAGAATTCTGGATGCATTCTCGGGCCCCACGCCCCGTGCTGCAAGTGTAACAACCGCCTTTTTCCCGCTTGAGAGGACGATATTGGCATTTTTCAGCAGGCGCACCTCTGTGGCACGCTCTTCTTTTGACTTTTTCTTTTTTGTCGCAATCACGTACAACTGCTCCTCCCAGGGTTTGAGTGCCGCGATCAACCGAGCCCTGCACTTCGGGCATTGCGGAGTTTCAGGAACGCGCGAGACAACCGTCCGGCTCTTCCAGTCGCGGCAGTTCATGCAGCAGAGCACGACATGGTCTGATTCCAGCCTTCGACGGATTGCGGAGATCACCGCCTGATCTGCGGTTGGCGGGGGGATCTCGTCGCGGGATGAGAGAAGCCCTTCAGCGCCGATGATGCTAAGTCGTCCGATTGCAATCGATATCTCACCGGTATTAATCAGATGGACAATCGCCGCAGCGGTATCGATGTCCATATAATCCGACAAAAGCTCGCGGTACGCCTCCTGCTGGACAACCGTGCCATCGAAGAAATCCAGGAGCCGCTGGATGCTAATCTTCTCAAAATCTGCATCGGGATCGATGGCGCCAAACTTCTTTGCCACCTGCACCAGTTTCCATTTGAAGAGTGCCGTCCGCTTAAGTGCAAGCCGCAAGATACCGGGCATGTGTGCCGGATCGAGTGTGACAAGAGCATCCCGGACATCTGATGCGCGGATATGGGAGGGGAGGCGCAGCAGGATCCGGTATGCATCCAGTTCAATCCCAACGGTGGTGCCGAATTTCGCAGACATGAGAATGGAGATGACGCGCCCCAGCGCTTCGTTTGCCTTGTGTCCGGCGCAGACATTGCAGACCACGCCCTCATCCGTGTTTTCAAGGGTGATGAGCTGGTCAGTGGGAACCGGCGAACGGTTTTTATCCATCTCTTCAAGAAAGGTCACCGCATACCGGATGCTCTCCGGTTCGTGGGAATAATTCTTCACGACCCGGTTTCTCCGGATGCTTCCCGCTTCACGGGCAATGCTGTACGGTACCGGTATCTGCTCCCCTTCCCATGATGGGATCTCCCCCTGCACCTTCCGTGCCGGTTCAACCGTGAGCTTCCCGTCAGCAATCTCAATAACCCTCCAGAGCTGTCCCTTGGTGACGAAGACCGCACCGGTGTGCACCCATCCCACAACAAAGGACTCATCAAGCGTGCCCACCGTCCGGCGGGATACCATATCGAAGACCGGTACCTTGCGCTCGTCATGGATCATGGACAGGTTGGCAGACAGGTATTTCCGCGCCCGGGCGGTGGTGATGATCCGGCTGCCATCGAGCCGGATCAACCGGTGTTCCTCCACCTGGCGGCAGACATCGTCAAGCAGGGTGCCGCAGTCAAAAAAGACGTACGACCGTTCGACAATTGTATGCACCTGGTCGCGCTCGATTTCCCCGTACTCCACGGCGATGGCAGCAACCTGATTTGCGAGAACATCAGCCGCATTTCTGTGTACTGTCACCTTCTCGATCTCGTTTGCACGAGCCCTTCGCGCGATGACCAGCGATTCGAGAAGGTCGGAAAACCCGGTAGCAAGGATTGTCCCCCGCGAAACGGCACGGAGCTTGTGACCAGCCCTCCCTACCCGCTGGATGAGGCGGGCGACCTCGCGAGGGGAGCCAAACTGGATCACATGATCCACCCTCCCGATATCGATGCCGAGCTCCATCGATGACGTGCAGATCAGGGTGTTTATCTCCCCGCGCTTGAACCGCTCTTCTGCATCGATCCGCACCTCTCTGGAGAGCGACCCGTGATGCACCTCAACATCTCCACGCTCATAGAGCTCGTGTCCCAGTGCTTCGGCTGTCACCCGCGTGTTAACAAAGACCAGCGTCGACCCTTTTCGCCCGAGCATCGGATAGAGCGTTTCCACCTGCTGTTTGAAGGATTCTCCCCCGAACTTCACCGCAATCTCAAGATCTTTTGCCCCAGGCACCTGGACAACGGTGAACGGACGCGTGCCGCATAAAAACCGCCCGATCTCATCGGGGTTTCCGATTGTAGCAGAGAGCCCGAGACGCTGGAAATCCCCTGCATAGACATGGAGCCGTTCGAGAGCAACAGCCAGTTGAGCTCCGCGCTTGCTTCCTGCAAGTTCGTGGATCTCATCAACAATAACATACCGGATACCGGCAAGGTGCCGGCGCAGGCGTTTTCCCATGAAGAGTGCCTGAACGGTTTCAGGAGTCGTGATGAGGAGATCTGGCGGGGAGAGTGCCTGCCGGCGCCGCTCTGATGCTGATGTATCTCCATGCCGGACACCAATGGTAAGCGAGAGTTCACGGCACCACCATTCCATGCGCGCAAGGATATCACGGTTGAGAGCGCGCAGCGGGGTGATGTAGAGCGCACGGATTCCGCCCTTCGATGGAGATGAGACCAGCGCGGAAAAGACCGGAAGCAAAGCACTCTCGGTCTTTCCCGTACCGGTTGGGGCAATGAGGATGATGTTGTGCCCATCGAGCACCGGCGGGATCGCCTGGACCTGTGCATCGGAAAGTCCGGTAAAACCCCGTCTTGCGATGCAGGATCTGACCCGTTCATCAAGCCGATCAAGCGGCAACATCATCCTCCAGAGAAGAAACGGGACCAAGATACGTGCCATCGGTCAGAAATACCTCAGCGTCGTACGTGCGGATGGACCGCGAGAGGGGACTGAATGGACGTTTGATGATCTGGAGCACATCAAATCCCGCACACTCGTAAAATGCCGGCATGAAGAGCACCCGCGTAGTCTTTCGTGCTCCCCCTTGTTTTTTCCTGCAGGGTCCGATCTCGTCCAGTTCAGCGAGCAGGTAGGCCGGTGCACGCAGGGCACATCCCACTTCATCGTGCAGGCAAACCATAGGATGGTGGTGCCCTGCAATAATCAGGTGACCTAAAAGGTCGGGCGCTGGAGTTGTGTGTCCATGGATGAATCCCACGCCATCAACGATCGCCCCCCATTTCGGCAGGAGTTCCCCTTCCTGCAGGAATCGCCCGATCCCGATATCGTGGTTACCGGGAAGTATCCTGAAGGGGACAAGGTCTCGGATTGCCGAAATGAGATCAGGAATCTCACGGTATTCCTGCCTTGTCGTTTTCGGAATGTTGTGCTTCACGTCCCCGAGAAGGATGAGCAGGTCGGGAGAATTTGTTGTTATGCACGCACAGAGCCGCTCGAGCCGCTCAGCGCTCCGGCTTGCAAAGTGCCAGCCGTGCAGGGCGAGGTCGGATTCAATCCCAAAATGGAGATCAGCAATCACAAGAATTTTCTGCCGGTTCTGGATAAGGAGCGCAGGACCTTTGCTGATAAACTGGAGGTTCATAGCAGTTTGATGGTACCTTTCTGGGGCTGGTAACACTCATCCTCGCGAATCAGATCGTTGATTGTTCCCTGTGCAGTATGAGAAGGAATTCCCTGCAAACCGGCAAGGGCGATCACTTCGTCGATGGTTATCCCGCGCTCACTCTGGTTTTCTTTGAGAATCCTGATAATGAGCTCGCGGTGATCTACCGGAGCCAGTGGTAGTGTGGCGGACAGCTGGACAACCGACAGTGCCAATTCGACCAGGGCGATAAATTCCCGGACCTGTTCATGTATCGGGTGGTAGTGCTCAATAGCAACGCGGACCTGCTCATCAGCTGGTTGTCCAAGGATGGCGCCAGAAAGGCGCTCCAGTCGACGCATGGTTAGATCTGCTGTACGGAGCACCCAGGTATCGCGCACGGTACGGTCGACCACATGCACCGAGTCGGGTCGAAGAGAACATGTACAGGTGCCGTTTTTCTGGTATATCTGCGCACTGCCAGTCACCGTGATAAACGAAGGTACGACAATTCTTCTGAACGCATCAGCAAGCTCTGAACTCCCTCCTCCAATCACAAGGTCAAACGCACCGGTGGGATCCGCAAGACGGCACCGGAGCATGTCGCTGCTCCCCGACACTTCGGTTAGGGCGCCGGAAAGGTACATGGTGCGGCACCATGCACCTGTTGGTGTCACCACATAGGGGGCCCCTCCGGTCTCGGGTGACTGGACCGACAGGCTCGAACGGTTGAACTCACCGGCAAATACCCTGACTGCGCCTTCCATACACTCGGTAATGTATTTGGAAAGAGGACGTCTTGAAGGTATAGTTATTGAAAAAAAATGGTCAGTTGCAGCTCATACATGCTGAATGATGCGGGAGTTCGCTCTCCCTGATCGCTTCCATCGCTGCAACGCGGTCATTGGTCGACATGACAAAGTTATAGGTATTGACATAGGAAACGTATGCATCGTAATCCCATTGCTGCAGTACGCGGTTTGGCCCTCCGCGTTCCTCAAGAGTACGAATATTGGTCAGAATGGTCTTTGTATCATAAAATATTGTCATCACATAGTTGATCTTGCCATACCCGATTGTGCCGTTACCGACCGGAACAACGATTGGCCTGGGAGCGTTTTCATATTCTTCAGGATAGAATCCGATCAGCCGTGTTGTTGTCGTTTCAATATAGACATAATCCCGTTTATTGTCAGAAAAGACCTTAAACGACGGGTTGCTGGTTGTCAGGTGGATCCGGATTCCTGCCGTTGCATGCTTTAATGAGGGAAATATCAGGAGCCCGACATCGTACCCGTCCCGTGAGAGCAGCCCGGCAAGGAGAATGGATTTTTCATCACAATCTCCTTTCTGGTCAAAGATCACCTCAACCGGATACCGGGGAGCCCCAGAGGTAGTGTTGTCGTACGGGATCTGCTGGACAAAACTTGTGACCATCTCGAGATATTCATCGTCCGAGAGCGTCTTGCCTCCCTTATACCGGAGGCTCCGGATCTCTTTTGACAGGTCGTGGTAGAATGGTTCCATCGCAGGATCCTCAATCATCTGCCGGTAGAACAATCCGACTTCCTTGTCATCGATGATCATCTGCTTATTGCCAGACATATTCGCGGCACGGTAAATGGATAAATTCACCGGCATCTTCACTGTGTATTCATCCGTGCGGTAGCCAAAAGAGAATGTACGGTATTCCGGCGCATCGCCAGCCTGCGGGATAACGCGCAGCGGGTTATACGAAAAAGGATCCTCAGTCGGGGTTGCAGTTATAACCGGTGTTTCGAAGGGGGTGCCAACCACCGTCGTTTCGGTGGGAACAGGTGTAAAACGAGATGCCTGATCAGATCGGGTATGAGATGAGAGTGCGTATTTTGCCAGAGGACCCTCAGCTGTTAAAAGTCCCGAACACCCTGCGGTGATTATGCATGCCGAAAGCACGACAGTAAAAAAAACGATACGAGGGAAATGCTGCCCCATAGACCAACATTGGTACGCATTCTATTCATTGATTGCTCTTTGAACAAAAAATATTAGATTTTTGGCCGGAAATACAAATAGACTGCACAGGCACCTGCGAAACCTCCCAGAATCGTGATTCCGGACTGGGGGGACTTTGTCGGTGCCGGAACCGCTGTTGCCAGGGGCACGCTCATATCAGGGGGGACCAGTGAGGGATCGAGGACGTGTGCCTGAGAAAATGCGGTTCTCGCCTCGTCAATCCTGCCGAGATGGTAAAGGGCATCACCCTTGTTATAATACGCGACAGAAAATGTCGTCGTCAGGTTCCCGCTGGATGAGAGTGCCACATCTGCCGCGTTGACAGCATCCTCATAATCTCCCAGCATGACAAGAATTCCAGCCCTGTTGGCCTGAATGAGGGGAATGAGAGAGCTCACGTTACGTGCCAGCGCTTCATCAGCAGCCACGAGAGCTTCCTGATACTTTCCCTCATTTGCCAGATCCACACTTTTTGAATACAGTGCACCGGCGGTATTGAGCTGGTCTGATTCGGCTGTTACTATTGGTACTGTTAGGAGGATTAGGAGAACCACAAACGAAATGATCTTACATACGGATCTCATAATACGTCACTCATCACAATTGTCCACTTATTTTTACTGTAAAACCAGATAAATAGAGGGGATTGGGAGATCAGGTTTTATTCCTTCGGTGAAGGGAAAATAGCAGGCACACAGCTCCGAACGCAAGGATAGTAATAGAGGCCGGAAGCGGCGTTGACGTCCAGGTCTGCTTTTTTGTCGGGGCTGTGCTTGTTGCGCTGGTCACCACGGCAGTCTTCATTGTCGTTGCTGCTGCTGTCGTTGAGGTTGTGACCTGGGTCGTTACGATTGCGGATGGTTCGGTGGTTGGCTGGTCAGCAATAAACGTGACCGTTTTCGGCCCTGATGTGGTGACATTAACCGTATCATGGTAATAGTCGCGCATATTGTTGAGATTCTGGGACGCAGTGAACGTGTAGGTCCCCAGAGGATAAAGGGGACTGCCATCACCACTTCGGGCAGTATGGTTCCAGCTACCCCCATCCTTCCAGATATAAGGGGAGGTTTTCACATCTGGCTTCGTATCGAATTTGAGAATTACGGTATCCAAGGCCCCTGCACTGCCCGAGTAGATATTCGTAAAGTCTTTACCATTGGGTCCTGTGAGTCGGACCTCGAAGAAGAAATCCAGGGGATTGACATCCGGACGGTAGAGACTGTTCAATGCATGATACAGATTCGTATCGATCCGGTAGGTGATCCGCGTGCTCCGGGGCACACTCTGTCCAGTGGCATCACGGTCCTCGTCAAGATCCCAGATCCGGAATGTGAATTCAGGTTTCACAACATCAAAGACAACAACATTCGGTTTTTTATCCCACGAATACCACTTGCCCTCGTAACCGGAAAATATGTCGGGGCTGATATTGTAATAATACGTATCACCTTGTATTTCGAGTATTTTTCCCGGGGGGGTTCCCGTGTCATTGCCCGCAGGCCACCATGCGATCTGGTGGCAGCCGTTCAGTGCTGACGAGATGTCCAGACCGGCTTCACCGATGTATATGGGGGCACCAGAAGCGATCTTGGTGAGGCGGGCCGAGACTGGGACAGCAGTGATTCCAATTAACAAAACAACGCACAGGACAAGCCGGTAATTCATAAGGAGTAATTTCAAAACTCTTATGATAAAGATTATTACATTCATGTAGTACGCGGAAGTGCTGTCGTTTGTCCCAAATGAAGGAACTGCATCAGTGCTATACCCTTCCCTGCCAATATCATAATTGAACTGGAGGAAACCCCATGGAGGAGAACCATACAATCTGGATTGAAAAATACCGCCCTGTGAAACTTGCCGATATCGTGGGGCAGGACGAGATTATTGAACGCCTCTCCTCCTATGTAAAGACAAAAAACATCCCTCATCTCCTCTTCACCGGATCTGCCGGTGTCGGGAAGACAACCGCAGCCGTCACTCTCGCGCGGGAGATCTTCGGCGAATCATGGCATATGAACTTCCGCGAGCTGAATGCGTCTGACGAACGGGGGATCGAGGTGGTGCGCAACCAGATCAAACAATTCGCACGGACGACACCACTGGGTGATACCGGATTCAAGATCCTCTTTTTAGATGAAGCGGACGCGCTCACCACCGATGCGCAGGCAGCGCTGCGCAGGACCATGGAAAGTTACGCACAGACGTGCCGGTTCATTCTATCCTGTAATTACTCCTCAAAAATCATCGATCCGATCCAGAGCCGGTGCGCAATCTACCGGTTCAAACCCCTTTCTCCCGATGCGATCAAAGAAGAGATCCGGCGAATTGCACACCGGGAGGGGCTCTCGGTAAGCCCCGATGCGATGGACGCCCTGGTATATATTGCCCGGGGTGACATGCGCAAAGCAATCAATGCCCTGCAGGGGGCGGCAATCATCAATCGCACCATCGATGGTACAAAGATCTACGCGACTACTTCTACAGCACGTCCGGAGGTGATCGAGGATCTCTTAAACCTCTCCATTTCAGGAGATTTTGACGCTGCCGAGTCGCTCCTCTCGCAGCTCATGCATGAACGCGGTATCGCTCCGAACGAACTGATTAACCAGTGTTACCGCGCCCTTCTCAAGCGGGATATGGAGCGGGGGCTCAAGGTTCGACTGATCGACCATCTGGGTGAAGCAGATTTCCGGCTCTCCGAAGGCGGGGATAGCGATATCCAGATGGAGGCACTCATTGCGCGGTTCGTGCTTTCTGCTCAGGAAAGGCCATGAGGTGCTCAGATGGATAAGGGTGCTGAAAGCAGTGGTTCTGACAGGGCTTCGGACTGGAGCAGGTTCTTAAAAAGCCGGTATAAAAAAGAGATTGGCGAACTCGCCCGCGAGTATCCTCACCGGCGCTCCCTGTATATCGATTACCGCGAGGTTGAGAAGTTCGGCAAGATAGGGATCACACTCGCAGATGAGCTCCTCGAAAACCCCGGAAAAGTCCTCGAGGATGTCTGGGACGCAATCAAAACCAACCAGATGATCAGAACAAAGGACGGAAAGGAACCCAGAGGAATCAACATCCGGTTCAGGAACCTTCCGCAGAAAGTCGGCATCCGCCAGATAAGGTCTGACGATATCAACCGGTTTATCTCGATCGAGGGAATTCTGCGCAAGACCACCGAAGTACGCCCGCGGGTTGTCGAAGCCGTCTTCAAGTGCCCTGCCGGGCATTTTACACAAAAAAAACAGAAGTACGGGAAATTTATCGAGCCCGAAGGATGCGCCACCGACGGATGCACATTCAAGAAACTGGAACTGCTGCCCAAACGCTCGAAATTCGTCGACTCTCAGAAACTGCGGGTGCAGGAATCACCGGAGGGATTGAGGGGGGGTGAACAACCCCAGACGCTCGATATCGATGTGACGGATGATCTTGCCGGGCAGGTGGCACCCGGGGACCGCGTAATAATCAACGGGGTCCTCCGCTCGATGCAGCGCATTGTGAGAGGAGAGAAAAGCACGGTATTTGATATCTTTCTTGAGTGCAACTCCATCGAGATGCAGGAAAAGGAGTTTGAAGAAGTCGAAATCGATGAAAAGGCGGAAGACGAGATTAAGCAGCTCTCCTCCGACCCGATGATCTACCGGAAGATCACCCATTCAATTGCCCCCACAATTTATGGGACCGAGGATGTAAAGGAAGCGATCGCACTCCAGCTCTTTGGCGGTATAGCAAAGGAGATGCCGGATGGGAGTCACCTTCGCGGCGACATCCATGTGCTGCTTGTAGGGGATCCGGGTATTGCAAAAAGCCAGCTGCTCCGGTACGTTGTCAAACTGTCCCCGCGTGCGATCTACACGAGCGGGCAGTCCTCGACTTCCGCCGGGCTCACAGCGACAGCAGTCAAAGACGAATTCGGGGAAGGGCGGTGGACGCTTGAGGCAGGGGCGCTGGTGCTTGCCGACATGGGCGTCGCTGCTGTGGATGAAATGGACAAGATGAGCAAGGAAGATAGATCCGCCCTGCATGAGGCAATGGAGCAGCAGACCATCAGTGTCGCAAAGGCGGGTATCACGGCGACACTCAAATCGCGCTGCGCTCTTCTGGGTGCTGCAAATCCAAAGTACGGCAGGTTTGATCTGTATGGCGATATCGGTGACCAGATCAACCTTCTCCCGTCGCTGCTCTCCCGGTTCGACCTCATCTTCATCATGACCGATCAGCCCGAGCAGAGGCGCGACCTTGCCATAGCCGAACATATCCTGGCGGCGCATGGCATTGGTGAGCTGATCGCACAACACAGGAAATCGCCGATCCCGGGGGTAACCGAGGAGTATATCGAACAGCAGCTTATACCGGTGAAGCCGGAGATCGATCCGGTTCTTTTCCGTAAGTATGTTGCATATGCAAAACGATCATGTTTCCCGATCCTCTCTGATGAAGCAGACGAAGCGCTCAAGACATACTACCTCAGGCTCAGAGGACTCGCAGAACCAAACAAGGCGGTGCCGGTGACCGCCCGGCAGATAGAAGCGCTCATCAGGCTTGCGGAAGCAAGCGCCCGCATCCGGCTTTCCAATACCATCGACAAAAGTGATGCGGAGCGGGTGATTCACATCGTGGACGCCTGCCTGCGCCAGATCGCGTATGATGCAAAGACCGGCACCTTCGATATCGATAAGATCGCGACCGGCATATCCAAGGAGAAACGGGACATCGTGCGGGTGATCAAGGATGCGATCCGCGACATTGGCGGGGAGGGGGGGCGCGCCTCGATCGAGCAGGTGATCGAAACGGCTTCCCAGAAGGGCTTTGCGAGAGAAAAAGTGCGCGAGGGGATTGACATGCTCCTGCGCAATGGTGAGGCAATGGAACCCAAGAACGGCATCATCCAGCTGATATGAGGTGTTTGGGATGAGGAGCCAGCGGGAACAGGCAATCTTTGAGGCGGGGATCAAACTTGGTGCGCTCTACCACCAGTGGGTCGGCACCCCCGTATCACAGGAGAGCGCAGAAAGCGTGGAGCGCGCGATTGAGAAAAGCGTCGTCCTCCAGCCCCATGTTGAGGAGATTACAGTCCGCCTCGACCGCAGTCTGATGGTGCCCAACAGGTTCGGGTACAGCGAACTTTCAGGCCTGATGTTTGATGTCGAGATCGTCACACGCATGGGATTTGCGTACTGCAGGGCGCGGCTTTCCCCACAGCAGGGATACCCGCTCATGCAGGTTGTGGAATACCATGAGATCGAACCCCTTTCCGATCACTGACGACCACATCCACATTGATCCGAAAAACGGGCGGGGGATCGATGCCGCAAAGGATTTTTTACGTGCTGGCGGTACGCATATGTTCCTTGTGTCAAAGCCATCATGGTCGCTCGGGGTGCACCCGCAAACCGGCGCTGATTATGCCCTAGTTTTTGATGAGACCCTCCGCATCGGTGAGATGGTATCGGAGCTCGGGATCATCGTCTTTCCGGTTCTGGGGGTTCACCCGGCAGAGATTTCCCGGCTTGCAGAACAGTTGGGACTTGAGAGTGCGGTGGCGGTGATGAAAAGGGGGCTTGAGATTGCCGCGCGTTATGTCAGAGACGGAAAGGCGGTCGCCCTCAAGAGCGGTCGCCCGCATTACGAAGTAAGTCCCGAGGTATGGTCGTTCTCAAACGACATCCTTGCTCACGCACTGCGGCTTTCAAAGGAGTGCGGGTGTGCTCTCCAGATCCACGCGGAAAGCGGGTCGTGCACTGATATCATTGAGATGGCACGGTGCGCAGGGATGCAACCCGGGCGCGTGGTGAAGCATTACGCATCACCGGATACCCCACTTATCCCCTCCCTGATCGCAAAAAACGAGGCAATCCCTGCGCTGTGCAAAGCGAACCGGCGCTTCATGATGGAGAGCGATTACATGGACGAGAACTCACGCCCGGGGGCGGTGATCGGGCCGAAATCGGTGCCGCGGTTTACAAAACAGATGCTTGAACAGGGGCTGATCAGTCAGGAGGACTGCCATCGCATCCACGCAGAGACTGTGGAGATGATATACGGCGTCCCTATTATCCTTCCCTGATCCTGCTCACCTTATTATTACCCCCTTCCAATGAGTGATCAATGTTTTTGAAAATCCACAACTCCCCCGGAGCCGGTAGCATCGTTTCGGTGTGTGACGGTGATCTGCTCAATACCACAATCACCGACGGTGAACTTGAGGTGCGGATCACAGAGGCGTTCTACGGCAACCGCCGCGCCAGCGAAGATGACGTGCGTGAAGCGCTCACCAATGCGGCGAACGCAAACCTGATGGGGGAACACGCAGTCGCCATCGCCATTGAGATGGGGCTTGTTTCGCGGTCGAATTGTATTATGATTGGTCCTGTTCCGCATGCGCAGGTCTTCAGGTTGTAGGGATATGGGCATCCAGGACCGGTTCTGCCCGAAATGTGGCAGACCAACGAAGGAGGATGGGGTGTGTGTGCATTGCAGGCTTGCCGGAACCCCGTGGTTCTCCTGCGAACCAAGGGTCAGGTGCATTCACTGTCCAAGCTGCGGCGCGTTGAAGCAGGTGAATACCTGGACCGATACAGATCGGGAGCGTTCTTCCCATGCACAGGACCTCGCGCGCAGTGCAGTTCACTTTCACCCAGACCTGAAAAAACCATACCTTGATATTAAAATCAATGACCTGAGCACCAACCGCTCGCGGGCGATCATTACGGTCGAGGGCATGCTATACCACGAGCCGGTGCGCGGAACTTGCGAGGTGGAGATCGCATGGCAGAAGGAGCAGTGCGACCGGTGTAACCGGATCAGCGGAAACTACTATGAGGGGATGGTTCAGGTTCGGGCGCAGGAACGGATTCCATCTCCCTACGAGGTCCAGATAGTAGCGGCGATTGCGTGCGAAATTGAGGAGTCGCTTCAGACCGGGGGTGAGCGTCTCTCATTTATTTCGGATGTGAATGAGATCCGTGATGGGCTCGATATTGTTGTCGGTTCCCAGCACATCGGTCTCCTTATAGCAAGGAGGATCACTGCCGAACTGGGCGGCAGGTATACAACCCACCCGAAGCTTATCGGAGAGAAGAACGGGCGGCAACTCTTCCGGATCACGTACTCGATCCGACTCCCGAAATACCAGAAGCGCGATGTGATCAGGTTTAAGAAACGCTATGGGGAGATCATCCAGGTTGAACCCCGGCATGTGCGGGTGCTTGACTTGAGCGATGGGGCTATCAGGGCTGTGAAAGAGGGGGAAATTGAAAAGATTGTCGGGAACGCGCGAAATGCCGAAGATGCGATGGTTGCCTTCTTTTCAGGCACTACGATCGGTGTGATCGACCCGGCAACCTGGGCCACGCGGGAATGCATGGCCGGTTCGGGGCTCGATGTCAGGGCAGGGCACCACGTCCGCATCCTCCGTGACGGCGACCAACTCGTGGTACTCCGGTGAAGCATGAGGGTAAGGGAAGTAGCGCAAGAGGAACTTGTGGGGGCAATAGGAGAAGACTGGGTCGACAACCGGCGCAGACCCTATGTTGACGGGGGAATTGCATACATTCCAGTGAAAGAAGGGTTTTCGGCAGACCGCGAAATTGCCGAACGCAGGCGGTACAACGGCGGGGGTTTTTTCATGCTCGGTGATGTCGCGGTGATTCGCGGGATGAGACCTTCAAAAAAACGAATCAATGAGCTTGTCAGCTTCCGCCACCCCCGGGGGGTACTCTGGATCAGATCCTTTCACGACCATACACGCATTCCTGATGCCGAAGTGATGTTTGGCGATGTGGATGAAGTATGCCACCACGAGAACGGCTTCACCTATGTGTTCGATCCCCGGTCTGTCATGTTCGCGCAGGGCAACCGGGAGGAGAAGCAGCGGATGGCAGGTCTTGTAAAAACAGCAGAAAAACCCGAACGGGTTGCAGATATGTTTGCCGGTATTGGATACTTCACGATTCCGATGGCGGGTTGCGGGGCGGACGTGCATGCGATGGAGATCAACCCTGTTGCGTTCAGGTACTTGCAGCAAAATATTATGGAAAACAGGCTTTCAGACCGCGTGCAGGCAGCATGCGGGGACTGCCGAAATCTGCTTTCGGGAATTTATGATCGAATCATCATGGGGCATTTCGATGCCATCACTATCTTCGGGCATGCACTCAGGCATGTAAGAATTGGAAGCGTCATCCACCTTCACAGCATCGGAATGGTCAAACATGAGATTCAAATGCAGGTCTCAAGCGCAGGTTTTTCTGCAGAGATCCATGTACATAAGGTAAAGAAATATCGCCCGCACACATGGCACATGGTGCAGGACGTGGTGTTTGTATGACAGCGGTGCAGCTTTTAAAAGGCAGGGAGATTGTTATCGGCGTGACCGGGAGCATCGCAGCTGTCGAAGTGGTAAAACTCGTCCATGCGCTCCAACGGAGAGGTGCTGGAGTTCACGCGGTGATGAGCCGGGCAGCGACTGAGATCATCCATCCGGAAGCGCTCACCTATGCCACAGGGAAACCAACGATTACGCGCCTCTCGGGCATGGTGGAACATGTCATATCCTGCGGTGATGGTGGCACTGCTGATCTCCTCCTGATCGCCCCTTGTACAGCAAATACCATAGGAAAGATTGCTGCCGGCATCGATGACACACCTGTCACCACCTTTGCCACGACCGCGCTTGGAAGCGGCATTCCCATCGTTGTCGTGCCTGCCATGCACCAGAGCATGTACCGTCACCCGGCTGTTACGGAGAACCTCGAACAGCTGAGACGCTGGGGTATCATCATCGTGGGGCCGAGGATCGAGGAAGGAAAGGCAAAGATCGCTGAAGCAGGCGAGATCCTTCTCTGGTGCGAGCGGGCTGTGCTGGG
This sequence comes from Methanoregula sp., assembly GCA_026394605.1. Taxonomy (GTDB): domain Archaea; phylum Halobacteriota; class Methanomicrobia; order Methanomicrobiales; family Methanospirillaceae; genus MVRE01. Next base: position 9,828 of record JAPKXY010000051.1, on the reverse strand, counting down.
ACAGCCGCTCAAAGGCAAAAAGGTGCTGATCACGAGCGGGCCGTGCAGAGAACCGGTGGACGATATCCGGGTGCTGACCACACGCTCCAGCGGGCTGATGGGCAGGGAGCTCGCTCTCCAGGCATTCCGGCTCGGTGCTGATGTGACGGTGGTGCACCGTGATACCTTCCCCTGCGTGGTCAATGTACATGCAGAAACTGCGCAGGAGATGCATGATGGCGTCCTTCGGTGTTGCTCCGATGATGGTGCCGACATCTACATCAGCGCATCCGCAATCTCGGATTTTGCGCCTGTCAGGGTACAAGGCAAGATCCCGAGCGGAAAAGCCCGGAGCTTAGACCTTACACCGCTCCCCAAGTTGCTCGATGAGGTCATGGTACAGTTCAGGCCCCTCACCGTGGCATTCAATCTCGGGCGGGACACGGGATCAAAAGTTCAGGAACTTCTTACGAGGGGGGCTTCGATGGTCGTCACCAATACCCCAGAAGCAATGGGAAATGATCGGGGTGAATTTGTTCTGCAGACAAAAGACGGAACCATGACAGTCAACGCAACCAAGGAGGAGGCAGCGGTAGCGATCTGGAATGCATTGCTTGCGGGACAGCAGGAAAAATTCTGATTTAAAAAAAAACATCCAGCCGATCTTTAAACGTACCCCATTTTTTTCTATTACGATGATTATTTTATCGAGGATGATTAATCATAACCATGATCCAGAATACAGGTTTTTGATACTTATGGTGCGTGGGGTGGTTGCATTCTGTCCGGGCCACATCTCTGGATATTTCAAACAGATTATTGGACGTGACGCTGCAACCACAGGAAGTATCGGAGCCGGTATTGTCATCAGTGAAGGTGTGCTTGCGCGGGTAGAACCTTCAGAACGCACATCGGTTCAAATCTGCAGGAAGGCTAAATCAGGTGCATTGACTGTCGTCGCACACGACTCGCCGCCGCTTACCTACGCAATGAACCTGCTTTCAATCAATGCCTCCGTCATCACAGAATGCCGCCTGCCGATTGGTGCAGGGTTCGGGCTTTCCGCTGCTGCCCTTCTTGCCACCCTTACCGCGCTGGACAAGCTCTATAATCTCGGTCTAGCCGAGGGGGATATCGCCCGTGCAGCCCATGAATCTGAGATCGCCCACCACACAGGTTTAGGGGATGTTGCAGCGTGCCGCGGTGGCGGGTTGGTGGTGCGCACCACAGCCGGCATCACTGCACCTGTCCACCGGTATTTCAATCTGCCCGAACCGATATATGCGGTGAGTTTCGGACCGATCCATACTCCATCCGTGCTTGAAGCAGAGGAGCGGATGGAACAGGTCGCCTCTGCATTTCCCCATACAGAACCTAAAAATATTGAAGATTTTTTTCGATGCTCACGGGTATTCGCACAACGCAGCGGGCTGTTGACTCCACAGGTTCAGACCGTGCTTGACCGGTGCGACGAGCTCGATGTTCCCGCGAGCATGACTATGTTAGGGAACGGTGTCTTTGCTTACGGGAAGGAAGCAGGACGTGTACTGTCGCAATTCGGGCTGACCTATGATATGGGTGTTGCGACAAAGGAGGCTCATATTGTGGAGGTTATCTCATGATCCCGCCTTCACACCCGCGGTACCGATCCCTCATGAAACGCGAGCATCTTGCCCATTGTGCAAAGAACGGCATCGTCTCCCTCGAAGGTCTCACCGCGCACGGACGGGGTGAGGCATTTGATTACCTGATCGGGGAGCGGACAATGGATAGCGCTCTTTTAGCAGAACGCACATCGGCAGCCCTTCTGTTATCCGCCCGCCAACCCGTGATCTCGGTCAATGGCAATACTGCAGCTCTCGCCGCTCCCCAGATTGCCGCTCTCCAGAAAGCATGCGGGGCGAAGGTTGAAGTGAACCTGTTCCATTGGACCCCTTCGCGGGTACTGGCGATTGAAGACCTGCTACGGAACGCAGGTTCACAAGTCTTTTCCGGCACATATGAACAACTCCTGCCCCTCCCGCACGACCGTGCATGGTGCCGGCGGGATGGTATGTACTCCGCTGATGTTGTGCTCGTACCGCTTGAGGATGGTGACCGGTGCGGGGCTCTGGCCGAAATGGGCAAGACCGTGATAGCAATCGATCTCAACCCGCTTTCCCGCACCGCACGCACCGCGAACCTGACGATTGTCGATGAACTGACCCGTGCCCTGCCGCAAATAACCAGAGCCTGTACTGAACTTACCCAAAGCGAACGTGACCATCTCATCACGTCACTCGATAATCATTATCTTTTGACAGAGGCAATACGTGAGATGACGATGAGGCTCTCCCATGCTCTGGACTGAAAAGTATCGTCCCCAGACACTGGAAGATATTATCGGGCAGGAGCAGGTGATCAGTCACCTTACCCTGTTTGCACAAACCGGTTCCGTACCTCACCTCATGCTGACCGGACAACACGGTACCGGAAAAACGTCTGCCATCGAATGCCTCGCAAAACATCTCTATGGTGAGAACTGGCAGATGAATACATCAATATTCCAGACCGCTGATCTCTTTTTACAGGGTAAAACCTACCTTGAACAGGATGAACGATACGCTCACCTGTACCAGAAGCAGGCAAGCCTGCTGACCAATTTCAAATACATCATCAAGTCTTACTCCGCTATGCGCCCCCTCGACGCGGAATTCAAGCTGATGGTTTTTGAGGATGCCCACACACTCTCGCGTGAAGCCCAGCAGGCGTTGCGGAGGATTATGGAGCGGACAAGCAGCACATGTCGTTTTATTCTTTCCACGACCACCCCCAGTGCTATAATCCCCGCCATATCTTCCCGATGTCTCCCTCTCTTCTTTGTGCCAATCGAAAGCGGTGTCATGCAGCAGCATCTTACTGCGATCAGGGATAATGAATCCAGAGGGTATGGTATGCACCCGTGTGACAGGGACCATCTTGAACTTATTGTTCAGGCATCGAGAGGAGATCTGCGCCGCGCCATCATGCTCCTCCAGCTCGAGATGAGGTCAGGAAAGAAAGGGAACCTCGCGGCGATGGCACAGTCGGAAACGGGAAACATAACGGCTGCCGCACTTGTTGCAGTAAGGGGGGGAGATATCCGTACAGCTGCAAACAAGCTCGAGTCGCTCATGATCGAGTATGGGCTTTCGGCGCGTGAGGTTCTTTCTGAGATGCGCATTACTGCCCGCCGTGAATACAATCACCCGAAATTTGTTATCGAGCTTGCTGATGCAGATATCCGGATCGGTCACTGCAACAACGAGTTTGTTCAGATAGAATCATTTATTGCGGAGATCAGGGACGTATTCACGTGACAAATATCAAGCAACAGAAAATCCGGAAGCACTATGACGAAGTGGCGGATAAATACGATCACCACTACGACCATTCACGCGGCAGGTGTTATCACACCCATCTGAGCAGTCACCTGATAAAGATGCTGCCAAAAGGAGGACATCTTCTTGATATCGGTTGTGGCACAGGTCTTTTTGTTGAAAAATACATAATAGGAGCAAGATCCGCAACTGGTCTTGACATCAGCCGGGGCATGATAAGCCAGGCTCGCAGGCGTTGTGTGGACAGTGAATTTGTTGTGGGGACGGGGGAGACTATCCCGTTCCGTGACGCTTCGTTCGATGCCGTCACCAGTCTGCTCGCCTTCAGCTACATGCGAGAGCCCCAGGGCATGCTCAATGAGGCGTACCGTGTCCTGAAGCCAGGTGGAACCATTGCACTCTGCACGCTCGGCAAGAAACTGCTCACCCGCGGCATCCCGGCCATCTACCAGATTGGCGAGATGATACAGGTGAACCATGTCGTTGTCCGGGACTTTGGGGAGCATTACTATAACGAAAATGAGATGAATGAGATGTTCGCAACCGCAGGGTTTAACAATATTTTTGTGAAGTGGTGTTCGTTTGCCCACATTGACCTGATCGACCCGCTTTTTCATCTCGCACGGTGGGTAGAGCCTTTTATCGAAAAGCGGCTGCCGCAGCTCGCGTACAACATCTGCGTGAACGGCACAAAACCGGAATACTGAGCGGGATCCGGAGATTCCCCTATTCTCATTCCTGATAACTGGAAGATTTTTTTATGCCGGATAAAAAAAGTGCAACAAAATCATACGGGGAATTCATTCCCGATTATTTTTTCATATAACGCTGTAACCGTGAAAGCACTCTCTGTTTTTTTTCGATCGCTGCATCCGATGCATGTATCACCCCTTTTTTCATCTCTTCGAAATCGCGCACCCGGGTATCAACAACCTTTTTCACCGGAGTATATGCCGATTCCCTGAACCGGGGGGTAAAATCGCACTCTTTCCCATCAACCAGCAGGATCGATTCACGGGCTCCCTTTTCCACATATCCAATCTTTCGTATCGCAACACCGGTTGATTCCACAACACGACAGATCTCTTGAGCTGAATCCGGCGGGGCAGCAATGAGAAGGGCATCAAGCGAAACACCGAGATAATCGATATGAAGCTCTTCCAGCATCTCCTGCACTGATGGTTCCACAAGCCCGCGGGTGGCTTCTTCATCGATGATGATCCGACAACCGGCGGTCTCCGCCATCTCGAAGGCATCCCCGCGCAACCCGCCGTTGGTCACATCAGTCATTGCATGAATGTTTGGGAATACCGTGCTCTTCAACAGCGTTTCGCAGGCAACAAGGAAATGGAGATTGATGGTGCATTCCACAACATTAGGAAAACCAGAATAGATTGCCGCGGTTGCAATGGTGCCGCCCCCCGCACCTTCGGTCATTAACAGGACATCACCCGGCTGCATTGCTTTGCGTGCGGTCAGGTGTTCGGCAATACCCACTGCACCAACACAGCCGGTCATCCGGCTGCCGAGCACCATATCCCCCCCAATCCGGAGCGTGGATCCGGTGACTAGCGGCACGCCCATCACCTCACCGACCGTCGCGATGCCAGCCGTATAATCGAAGATCTTTGCCACATCGCCATCATCCGCTACATGGATATCGGAAAAGAGCATGAGGGGGTGCGCGCCCATCACATATACATCCCGCAGCGTCGCACGCGTGACATGGAACCCCGCAAGGAAGGGATAATCAGAGAGACGGGAATGCATGCCGTCCACCGTGCAGACGATATACTTCCCGTTGGCGCTGACTGCACCTGCATCGTCCATCTCATCGACACCGACTGATGCTTGAGTCTTACCGATAATACGGGCGATCTGGCGGTGGGCAAAAAAATCTCCATTCCCGCGCGACCCGACCCCCAACTCCCCCATATGCACCCCGGCAGGTTCGAATGAAAAAAAATCACCCGTGAGGTTCCTAGTATTTTTCACCTCCTCGATAACTGCACGTGCAAACTCAGATGCATGTGCAGTGTCTGCCTGTTTGATGGCAATGATATGCTCTGACAGTGATTTTTCTATCGAGGGATCGGAACTACCCCTTTCAAGACGGCGGCGGACATACTCTTCAGCATCCATACAGCTTTGTTGGTGTAAGAATCATAAATATACGCCGACGTCAGGATGCGAGAAACTAAATACCGGGATATTTCGCTTACTTACCTCAACATGATACCGAGCACTTCGGAGAAGCTTCTCAGTGCATCATCGAATCTTCCCGATTTTAAAAGCAACATACCCTTCACGATCCCTGACCCGACTTCCTGAGCATCAATATAATATGCCTGGTCAAATGCCCGCGCCGATTCGTCAAGTCTGCCCAGCATAAAGCAGGAGTTACTCAATACCACCCATGCGTCTGCAATCACGGGATCGATCGAGAGGGCTTTTTCAAGATACTCGATCGCCTCCTCATATCTTCCGAGTTTTGCGAGTGCGAATCCCTTCCGGTAGAGTGCCTTTGGATGGTGGGGATCGATCCCGAGCACACGGTCGAATACATCCAGTGCCTCTGTATGATGTTTCAGGTTGGCAAGTGCCACCGCTTTGTTGAAAAGTGCAGATATATAATAAGGATATATTTTCAATGCACGGTTATAGCAGGCAATCTCATCGTTATACTGTTTCCGCCTCCCCAGCGCATACCCTTTATTCACCCATGCTGAGAGATAACGGGGGCGCAGGGAAAGTGCCCGTTCGCAGCACCTGATCTCCTCCTCATACTTCCCCAGCATCCCGAGTGCAATACCCTTGTTGTTCCATGCCGAGGCATTCTGGGGATCAAGAACTATTGCCTCTTCACAACATGCCACCTTTTCCTCCAGCCTTCCCAGCATACCAAGGGCAAACGCCCTGGCATTCCAGGCATCAACACATGATGAGTCAATCTCAATGGCTTTGTCGCAACACTCAATCTCCTCTTCATATCTTCCCAGTTTTCCAAGCGCAAATCCCTTCCCCACCCAGGCAAGGGCAAGCGCCGGTTCAAGGGCAAGCGCCTGAGAAAACAAAGCCAGGGCTTCTTCATGCTGCCCCTGCCTCCCAAGTGCTCGTGCCTGGGTAAATATATCGAGAGCAGGGCTGTTCGTCCCTTCACACCTGGATCCTTCGGAGAGGGGTACCATTTGACACCTTGTGGGGAGTATTGCAGTATCAGATGCTTGGAAGAGCAGATATTTATGTTGATATATTTCTCGATTGCTGGTATTTTTTCCGATGTACTACAGAACAGCCTTCCTCTCCTTCCCCTGTGTGCGGTTGGATAGAAAATATCAGAGTAAATTTGAATAGACTTATAAAAGAGTAGGGGATAGTCTTTCTATTTGTCAGCGATCGAAAACAACCCTGATGCCAGTTCCCAGTCAATTGCGATAATCCTCATGGTGGCAGTCACGATTCTGCTCGCACTGCTCGTCATCCTTCTGTTCCAGATGCCATCTCTTGAATATACTATCGGGATGGTGCCGGCAATTTTTACAATTACCCGTATCGATAACGTTGATGAAATCACCGGACATCTTAATTACGACAGCCGTGTTATGCTCATCCATACCGGCACTCTTAATTACCAGAATAACAACCTGAAAGCGAAATTTTACAGAAATGGACAACCGGTAAACGCATACATCGCTACGATGAACGGACATGATTTTATCAGTACATCCCATGCTGGGGTCCAGTGGATGGGAGGCAGCGGATGCAGCGGTTCAATGTGGACGCCCGGTGAAATGACTGCGATTGATTTTACCGACGGAACGTTTCATTCCGGTGATTCGGTGCAGGTCGATATCATCGATAAAAGCACGAGTCGGGTTATCTCACGGCATGTGTACCGGATGTAGTCATGCACAGGTAGTAGTGCCATTAACAAAGGGTATGATACCAATATAACAACCGAACTTATAACCAGATTACGACAGGAAAAGTAATTACAATACAATGCCTAGAAAGCAGGTCAAAAAGGTATACCCGGTATTAGTAAAATATTACCAATTTTAGTGTATCGTTATCCCGACCTATCGCAATGTGGGGGATGCTGCCATCGCCAAAGGCATGGCAGGCTCGAGAAAATACTGCGGCATTTTCGAGCTGCCACAGCGGCGGGGGCAAGCCCCCAAATACGATAGAGCAGGAACAATCTGTCTGCGCATTCGATAAAATTACCAAGGGAAATGGGATCATTTTCTTACTAAAATATCTCATGTTCAGAGAATTTTTCAAGATGCAACACATCATCCTTTCCATTGGTTAGTGGTGGATGTTACCTAATCGCCAACAATTAATAGAGCCGCTCACTCATCGAGCCGCTTGAATACGCCCTTCTTCACCTTCAAGATGTTGCACTCCGGACAACGCCAGGTATCCGGCAGATCCTCGAATGCAACACCGGGCGAAATGCCCCCCTTGGGATCACCCTTTGACGGATCATAAAAATAATGACATTCAAGACAGACCCATCGTGCAAGATTGGTACCATGTGACAATTACAATCAACTCCTCATTTTTTCCGTTGCTGTATTAAGAAAATTTTGCTTATATTCAGATATGAAAGGATCTTTCATGACATATACCAATCAATCCGGAATCATACCATGTCTATGGGACTTTTGCAATATACTGCGTGCACAGATACGAGCAACTCGCAAAGGTTCTGGAATCTTCCCTTCACGTGTGAAGTCATCGCAGAGACGTGATGCATCGGAAATATCAATCCCCCAGCTGCGGAGGAAGAGTGTCTGTCCTGTATGCAGGAGAACCGGCGTCCGCTCTCCAAGTCGCGTATACGCATCGAGACGATTGCTGTCTTTGGGAAAATGGTACTTGATATCTTCAAAAAGACCGTCGGATGCCTCATAGGTGACGCCGATGACCGGAATACCGGTTGCATGGCAAATCGCAACAGGGTCGATGATATTGAACCATGCAATGACGCAACCGGAGAGCATAATCACATTGATATCACGCCGCTCCAACTCCTGCACCATCGTAATTACAGTGTCCGTAGCGTCCATCCCGCCAACCGTTACTGTCCCGAACGCAAAACCATCGATGCAGAGATCCTTTCTCATCACCACACCGGCCAGGGTCGAACGCTCTCTGCCTGCAAAACTCTCGGCAATGCCGAGTGCACGCAGCCCTTTTTTCGGGATGTGCATAGAAGCACTTATGACAAACGATTAAAAATACTATACTGATGAAATTTTCCAAAGATGAGGTCTGTATCCTGATTCCAACCCTCAACGAGGGGCCAACCATCGGCAGTATCGTGCGGGAATTCAAAGCGCTGGGGTACAACAACATCCTTGTGATGGACGGAAAGAGCACGGATAGCACGGTTAAAAACGCCCGTGAAGCTGGTGCAACCGTCCGCACCCAGTCAGGGACAGGGAAGGGGAACGCGATCATCGAGGCGTTCGAGCACATCGAACAACCTTATATCCTGATGCTGGACGGTGACGGCACGTACTCGGCAAAGGATGCGGAGAAGATGTTGACGCCGCTCTTTTTAGGATTTGACCAGGTGATCGGGGATCGGCTCATCAATGCGGAGGCGGGGTCGTTCTCGAGGATTAACCTGTTCGGCAACCATATGCTAAACCTCCTGTTCAAGATCGCGCACAGCCGTGATCTGCACGACATTCTCTCAGGCTACCGCGCGTTCACCAGGCTGGCCATCCAGCAGATGCACTTAAAAGAGCATGGTTTTGAGATTGAGACGGAGATCTCAGTCGAAGCGGTGCGTAACGGGCAGCGGATCATGGTCGTTCCCATCAAGTATCTATGCCGGCCCGGATCCGGGACAAAACTATCACCGTTCCATGACGGGGTCAAGATAGTAAGCACCATCTACCGTCTTGCACGGGTGAATAATCCGATGTTTTATTTCGGCATGATGGGTTTATTAACGAGCCTGCTCGGGATGCTCGTGGGTGTCTATGTGGTCCTTGAATGGTTCCGCAATATTGATCACATCCCGCTCACGATTCTCACCGTGCTGCTCATCGTCGTCGGAATTGAGATTTTTATGTTCGGCATCATATCTGACATGCTCCTTGTTTTTCACCGTGAAATTGTGCGGGAACTGCAGTTGCTGCAACCCCCGCGATCACCCAAATAGAAAATTACCTGTACTTTTTTTTTGGCTCTTTAGAAATGCTTAATAAAATATCATATGACGTTATTGGGGGTATTTGCTGTTCCGAAAGGAAGAGCAAACTGGAGAAGATTTTAAAAAAATCTTCGATTCTCTCCACCCCCGCCACTGTGGCAAACTCAAAAATTGTCCTTTTTGACAATTTGGAATGAAAATGCAAAAAAGCATTTTCATCAAACGTGGATGAAAGTCATTCTGACTTTAATACACGCTTTTTTTCAAGTCATCCCCAACCTTCAGTTACTGGAGACACCCCCATGATGCGATATTCAA
>JAPKXY010000047.1 GCA_026394605.1 Methanoregula sp. | reverse complement strand
GGAACACGCGGGGACTTATCGACATTTCCGGTGTTGCCATGCAATTTATCGCCATCGGGCGGGACATTACCACGCTGAAGCGGGCGGAGAAGGCGTTGCGGGAGAGCGAAACGCGGTACCGGAACCTCTTTGAATCCTCCCGTGACGCCATAATGACCCTCGAGCCCCCTGCATGGAGGTTCACCTCGGGCAACCCGGCAACAGTGCAGATGTTCATGGCGAGGGACGAGGCGGAATTCACTTCCAAAGAACCCTGGGCGCTGTCTCCAAAACGTCAACCGGATGGCCGCGATTCCGGCGACAAAGCCAAAGAAATGATAGAAACAGCCATGCGCAACGGCACCCATTTTTTCGAGTGGACTCACAAGCGGCTCAACGATGAAGATTTTCCCGCCACCGTACTCCTGTCCAGGGTAGAACTCGCTGGAAAAGTGTTCCTTCAGGCGACAGTCCGGGACATCACCGAACGGAAACAGGCAGAAAAAGCCCTGAAGGAAAGCGAGAACCGGTACCGGGCAGTGTTTGAGAGTACCGGCACCGCAATGGTCATCATCGAAGAGGATACCACCGTCGGCTTTGCCAACAAAGAGTTTTTCCGGCTGACTGGCTATTCCCAGGACGATATCGACAGCAGGAAGTCCTGGACAGAATTCGTATATAATGAAGATCTCGAAAAAATGATCGCCCAGCACAGGATCCGCAGGAAACGGCCACAGGACGCCCTCCGGCAATACGAGTTCCGGCTCATTACAAAATCAGGCAAGGTACGCGACATCCTGCTGACGGTCGACATGTTCCCCGGCACAAGGAGGAGCATTGCGTCGCTGATCGACATCACCGACCGCAAACGGGTGGAAGGGGCTCTTCGGGAGAGCGAGGAAAAGTATCGCACTCTCGCTGAGACCAATCATGATTTTATCGTCACTACTGATTTTGACGGGATCATTACGTATGCCAACTCAGCCGCCAAAAAAATGGCCGGAGATCGGGAGATTGTCGGGGTGGCGATGAAAGAGTTCATGGACCAGGATCAGGCCAACAGGCACAGGGAGATGCTCAACGCACGCCGGCAGGGTCTCTCAGAGACGCTGTCATACGAATGGCAGATTAAATCGCCGGAAGACGGATCATCCCTGCTGCTCGATGTCAGGTCATCCCTTCTCCTGGAGCGGGGGAAGCCTTCCGGCGTTCTCTTCAATGCACGGGATATCACCGGGCGTAAGCAGGTAGAGGAGACTAGACGACAGACACTCTCCCTTTTAGAAGCGACACTTGAATCTACCGCAGATGGATTGCTGGTGGTTAACCGGGCAGGAAAGATCGTCAATCATAATAAGAAATTTGCCGAGATGTGGCACATTCCAAGGGATGTTCTTGCAACAGGTGATGATAACGCAGCGATCAACTATATACTCGACCAATTGAAAGACCCGGATGGTTTTTTATTAAAAGTGAGAACCTTATACGATACCCCCACTGCGGTAAGTTTTGATACCCTTGAATTCAAGGATGGACGCATCTTTGAACGATATTCCCAGCCGCAGAAAATCGGTGATGAAATTGTCGGTAGGGTATGGTCGTTCAGGGATGTCACCGAGCATAAGCAGGCAGATGCGGCACTGCGGCACAATGTTGATGAGATCAGAACAAGCCGGCAGGCACTTGAGGAATCCCGCCAGATGCTGCAGTCAGTGCTTGACACCATCCCGGTCCGGGTCTTCTGGAAAGACAGTGACCTGAAGTATCTTGGGTGCAACCGCCCGTTTGCCCTTGATTCAGGTTTTACATCCCCGGAAGAGTTGATCGGGAAATCTGACTACGAGATGGGATGGGCGGAACAGGCTGACCTCTACCGTGCCGATGACCGTGCCGTGATCGAGAGCGGTATCCCAAAGCTCAATTACGAAGAACCGCAGACGACGCCTGACGGCAGTCATATCTGGCTGCGTACGAGCAAGATCCCGTTACAGGACACTCAGGGAACCATACGGGGAATTTTAGGTACTTACGAGGATATCACTGCTATAAAGGAGGCGCAGATAAAGATCAATACCCTTGCCCAGTTCCCTGTACAGGACCCAAATCCCATCATGCGGGTGGATGCAGGCGGAGTGCTGCGCTTTGCCAATCCTGCGTCGGACCGCGTGCTCGCGCCACTCGGTATGAACGTGGGAGGGCCGATATCCCCTGAATGGCACCAGCGGGTCAAGGATGCGCTTGCATCAGGAACCATCGTATCATTTGAACAGACGATCGGTGGATTCGCCTATTCTATCTCCATCGAACCGTTTGCAGATGAAGGGTTCGCAAATCTCAACCTCCTTGACATCAAGCCCATAAAAGAGGCAGAGAGGGCACAAAAAGAGAGAGCCGAACGGGCGCTCCAGTACCAGAAAGCACTGGTGAGCCTTGCCACAACGGATGCCCCCACGCTGCGGGACGCGATGAACCGGATCACCGAGACCGGTGCAACGATCCTCGGGGTGGAACGGGCGGGCATCTGGTTTTTTTCCGCGGATGGTACGACACTTTTTTGCAGCGACCTGTTCATAAAAACCAGAAATCTCCACGAATCGGGGCAGACGATTACCGGGGCAGACTACCCCCGGTATTTTGCTGCATTGCAGGACAACCGCATGATCGTGGCTGCTGATGCACGGACCCATGAACACACCAGTGAATTTGCATCCGGCTACCTTGAACCGCAGAACATCAGCTCGATGCTCCATGTACCCATCCGTTCCGGGCGCACAGTGGTAGGGGTGCTCTGCTTTGAGCATACCGGCCCCGCCCGTTCGTGGGATGCCGGGGACCAGGATTTTGCCGCATCCGTTGCCGATTTTGCCGCAATCGTGCTCGAAAAGGCACGGCGACGCCTGGCAGAAAAAGACCTGCAGAAAAGTGAGGACCGGGCGAGGATCACCCAGTTTGCCGTCGAGCATGCGGCCGAGGGTATTCTCTGGCTCAATACTGCAGGCAATGTGGTGTACGCAAACCCTGCGTACTGCAGGATGCTTGGCTATACCATCGTTGAGCTGTTGAAACTGACCATCTTTGACATCGAACCCACGATGCCACGCGAAGGATGGAGCGACAGACAAGGGAGGAAGGATGAACGCGGGTCGTTTACCTTCGAGACGCACCATGCAAAGAAAGGCGGGGAGCGGTTCCCGGTGGAAGTCACGAGTGATTACTTCACGTATGCAGGCGAGACCTACATCTGCTCGTATGTCCGGGACATTTCCGAACGCACGCGTGAGCAAAAGGCATTGCGCATCGCCAACCAGAAACTCAACCTGCTCTCGAGCGTCACACGCCACGATATCTTAAACAAACTGACCATTGTGCTCGGGTACCTCGAGCTCTCAAAGATGGCGCACGACCAGGAGAAACTGGAGGACTTCATCAAAAAGATTGATGAGAACATCTCGGTTATTCAGGAGCAGATCCAGTTCACCCGGGATTACCAGGATATGGGGATAAAAGCGCCCGAATGGCAGGATGCAGCCTCGGTGTTTGCCAAGGTTCTTTCCCAGCTTGACCTCGGCACGGTGCATGTCCACAATGACCTCTCCGGCCTGAGCCTTTTTGCCGATCCGTTGCTGGAGCGGGCGATGTATAATATTGTTGACAATGCGCTGCGGTACGGGGAAAAGGTGGCCACCATCCGCGCCCGCTACCTGTTAAAAGATGAGGGGCTCATATGGATTATTGAGGACGACGGGGTGGGTATATCAGCAAAAAACAAGAGCCTGATCTTTAACAAGGGTTTTGGGAAACATACGGGACTGGGGCTCTTCCTTACGCGTGAGATCCTCTCAATTACAGGGATGATGATCATGGAGACAGGGTTCCCGGGCACCGGTGCACGGTTCGAGATCCATGTGCCGCCGGGAGGGTATCGGTTTGCATAAAAAACCCAAATAAATTCCCTGTTTGTAAAAAAAACAAAATTTTTGCCATTTCTTATATCATGTGCATACAGGCGCGGGGAGGGGCGAAAACATCCGCCGCATGCCCTTTATGCCTTACAGCCGGATAATTTCTCAGGCGCCCCCGTTCTCTTATTATTATGCAGTGCCAATACCCTGAGTAGTGAAAGCCACATTTGACGGGAAGACCGTGCGCTGCGGTCGGGATGGTCAGGCGCTCTACGAGCAGAGCGGCTACGGGCGCAGGGAAGGCGAGGGCTTGCGGCTTGCCCCGCAGGAGGCGCTCTACCTCCTGTCCCGGAAAAAGATCGAGATTACGGGTTATGATCTTGACTCGCTCCTTGCAGCGTTCTCCGGCCAGCCTGCAATCCTGCGCAGCTACCTTGTATACCGCGATCTCCGTGAACGGGGCTATGCGGTTCAGACCGGGCCGCACGACTTCCGGGTTTTTAAGCGGGGGCAGCGGCCCGGGAAGGGCGAATCGGTCTACCTTGTTCGGGTGGTCTCTGAGCGCGACCCGATCCGGTTTACCGCGCTTATTGAGGAAGTGGGAACGGCCCATAACATGCGCAAGCAGTACGTACTTGCGGTTGTCGATGATGAGGACGAGCTCACCTATTACGAGGTCAAACTCCCGCCGCTCCCCGATGTCCCGATTCCTCTCCCCCTGCCGCCTGTCACCGGAGAGCTTGTCGGGAGGTCGGTGCTTGTCCATATCCCGCCGAAGTCCGATTTTGAGCAGGCATGGTTCGGCAACCGGCTCGATGATGCCCGTCTTCTTCTCTCCCCGCTTGAGACTCTCAACCTTACCGGTACGGGTGTGCTTTCGGTCAGCCTAGATGGCAGCATCGTCCCTCCTGGTGACGTGTTTTTACGGGCACAGGAAAGTGACAGCGAATTTTCCCAGAAATCAGTAATCTATGACGACCTGAGGCGGCGTGGTTACATACCAAAGACAGGATACAAGTTCGGCCACCACTTCCGTGTCTATTCCACAAAGAAGCCGCATTCCGATATGCTTGCCCATGCGGTGCGGGAAGGTGAGGAACTGCCGATGAGCACGATCTCCCGCTCAGTGCGCCTCGCCCACAGCGTCAAAAAGAAGATGTTGTTTGGCTGTGTATATAGGAGTGGCATCCAGTACGTCGAATTCGCCAGAATCAAACTGTGAGCGTTAAAAAATGGTACCCGAGATCAATCCCTGGTCGAGCAACCAGACCATCGATATCGACAAACTTTTCTCAGAGTTTGGTATCGAACCTATCTACCCTGTCCTCTCTGAACTCCCCGAAATTCCGTATTTCATGCGCCGGGGCATCGTGCTCGGGCACCGGGATTACCGGCAGATTGCATCCGCCATCCGCAACAAATTGCCATTTCATGTACTGACCGGGTTCATGCCCAGCGGGCACCCCCATCTCGGTCACCTGATGGTGATGAAGGAAGTGGTCTGGCACGTTGAGCAGGGTGGCAACGGGTACGTGACCATCGCTGACCGCGAGGCGCACGCAGTCCGCGGGACATCGTGGGAGCAGTGCCAGGTGTTCGGGAAGGAGTACTTGGCATGCTTGTACGCGCTCGGGTTTGAGGGGACGACGTACTTCCAGAGCAGGAACGACCGGCTCAAGGACCTCGCGTTTGAGGCGGCGACCAAGGTAAACTTCTCGGAGCTTAGCGCCATCTACGGTTTCTCGCCGGAGACCGACCTCGCCCATGCGGAGAGCGTCATCACCCAGGTGGCAGACATCCTGTACCCGCAGGTCGACCGGCAGCCTGCTCCCACCATCGTCCCCGTTGGTATCGACCAGGACCCCCATATCCGGCTCACGCGGGGTGTCGCCCACAAGATGAGGATGTTTACTGTCGAAGAGCGTGACGGGTACGTCAGCGTACGGTCAAAGAATGCGCCGGAGGCTGCGCTCGATGCGATCCACCAGGTATTTTCACATTCGAAGAAGTACGAGGGGCATGTGGACATCAGGGGCGAGGCATGCGCCGATGTGAGCCGGAAGGTCCGCGAGATTGAACTTACCTATGGTGGTTTTGGCTTTTTTACCCCCTCGTCCACCTACCACATCTTCATGCCGGGGCTTACCGGCGGCAAGATGTCGAGCAGTATACCAGAGAGCACGATCGGGTTTTTTGAACCTGAAGCAACGGTGAGAAAGAAGGTGATGAGCGGGATTACGGGCGGGAGGATGACGCTCGAGGAGCAGAAACGGCTTGGCGGGGAGCCGGAGAAGTGCTCGCTCTACCTCCTCAACCTCTTCCACATGGTAACAGACGACAACGAATTGCACAAAATCCGAGAAAAGTGTGTGAAGGGAGAGATCACCTGCGGGCAGTGCAAGAAGGAGACCGCGGAACGTGTTGTCTCCTTCATGAAGGCGTTCCGTGAGAAGATGGACGCGGCGGCAGAGAAGATCAGGGTGTGATGATGGCTGAACTGACCTATAATGAAAAACGGTTGCTTGCCGCACTCGCGGGAAAAAAACAGGCAGATGCCGCCACGCTTGCCGCTGCGCTCAATACGACCCAAGATGCGGTCGTGCAGTGGGCGCACCTTGCCAGTGACCGGGGGCTCGTCAGGCTAGAGCGCACAACCAATCACGCGTACGACTATACCGAAGAAGGCAGGCTCTATCTGAAAAACGGGCTCCCGGAAACACAGGTTTTTAACAGTTTCAGTGAGAGTGTCAAATTCTCAACCCTGCAGCAGCACCCGTCCTTCAATAAGATCGGGTTCGGGCAGCTCCGTAAGAAACAGAAGGTTGACTTAAAAGACGGGATCGTATTCAAAGTGAGCGGGGCGTCAACACAGGAAGATGAACAAGCGTTGAAAAAACCGGTCGTCGGGGGATTGAGAGAAAAAGAGCTCGTGTGGCGCGGCATCCTTCTGGAAACCGAATCCATAACCTACTGCGTTTCCATCACCCCCCAAGGTGCCGCCCTTGTTACACAGAGCCACACCATCACAAAGGAATTACAATACGGAATTAGAGGAGTCGGCACGCTCACGCGCGACCAGATAATTTCCGGTGCATGGAAGGACTGTAATCTCCGTCAGTATGATGTTACCAAACTTCCAAAAATTGTTTACCCGGGCAAGCTCCATCCCTACCAGCGGCTTATTGACGAGATGCGTCAAATTTTTTTAGAAATGGGCTTTACCGAGATCCATGGCGGCATTGTCCAGAGCTCGTTCTGGAACTTCGACGCCCTCTTCCAGGCGCAGGACCACCCCGCACGCGAGATGCAGGACACGTTCTACTTAAACGAGCACATGCCGCTTCCGGATGGGTGGGAGCGCGTGCGCGACATGCACGAACGCGGGGGAGATACCTCATCGACCGGCTGGGGCGGGACATGGGATATAAAAAAGGCAGAACAGTGTGTACTGCGCACCCATACGACGGCGCTCTCCATCCAGCACCTTGCAGCATATACAAAAGCCCCGGTCAAGGCGTTCTGCATCGACCGCGTGTACCGGCGGGAAACAATCGATCCCACCCATACCCCCGAGTTTGAGCAGCTGGAGGGAATTGTCATGGACGAGGGCGTCGGCTTCCGGCACCTGCTGGGGTTTTTGAAGGAGTTCTATAGCAGGATGGGATTCGAAGGTGTCCGCTTCCGCCCTGGATATTTCCCGTACACCGAACCTTCCGTTGAACCGGAAGTCCATGTTGACGGGCTTGGCTGGGTTGAGATGGGCGGCGCCGGTATCTTCCGCGAGGAGGTGACCGCGCCGTTCGGGATAGAGTATCCTGTCCTTGCGTGGGGCCTTGGCGTGAGCCGGGTCGCGATGCTCAAGCTTGGATTAAAGGACCTGCGGCTGCTCTACAGAAGTGACATCGACTGGATACGGCAGAGCCCGGTCCACCGCGCCGGAAACTCCGGCGGGAGGACTGCGTAACCATGGCGATCATCAGCCTGCCCTACCGGTACCTGGAGAAACTCACGGGCGCGGACAAGGAGACCATCCTTGAGCGCCTGCCGATGATCGGGTCGGAGATCGAGCGTCTCGAACCGGACCATGCGGACGTCGAGTTCTTCCCCAACCGCCCCGACCTATTCTCGGTTGAGGGTGTTGCCCGTGCGATGCGGGGTTTCCTGGGCATCGAGTGCGGGCTTCCGACCTACACGGTCAAACCATCCGGCATCACCTTCTCGACTGATCCGCAGCTTGCGGCGATCCGCCCGTACCTGGGCAGTGCGGTCATCAGGAACGTCTCGCTCGATGAGGAATCGATCCTGTCAATCATGGGCCTACAGGAAGCGCTCCACTGGGTGGTTGGGAGGGGCAGGAGCAAGGTCGCAATCGGCATCCATGACCTTGATTCCGTCACACCGCCCTTTTCCTATATCGCGTCGCCACGCACCCGCTCCTTTGTCCCGCTCGACTTCGACCGCGCCCTGAGCCTGGACGGGATCCTTGCCGAGCACCCGAAGGGCAGGGACTATGCGAAGATCGTCAAAGACTTCCCGCTCTTCCCGCTCATTGTCGACGCCGATGATGCCGTGCTCTCGTTCCCCCCGATCATCAACGGCGAACGGACCCGGGTAACACAGAAAACGAGAAATATCCTGCTCGACACGACCGGCACTGACCGGAGAGCGGTGGATATTGCGGTCAACATCATCTGTACTGCGATGGCTGAAGGAGGGGCAACCATCGAAAGTGTCGCGATCAACGGCACCGGGGTGCCGGCACTCGCATACTCTGAACGCACAGTCCGGATCCGGGAGTGCAGCGACCTGCTGGGTGTTGAGCTCTCTGCACCGGAGATCGCACACCTCCTCCGGCGGATGCGCTTTGGGGCTGAGCCGGAAGGGAACGACCATGTCCGCGTGCAGGTGCCCTGCTACCGTGCCGATATCATGCACGACTGGGATATTTTTGAGGACGTCGCGATTGCTTACGGGTACGGGAACTTCAATGCCGGGATCTCTAAGACGTTTAGTATCGGCAGTGCGCACCCCATACGCATCCTCGAAGGGCAGGTACGATCGATCCTTGCGGGCCTCGGGTTTTTGGAAATGATGCCCTTTACCCTCACAAATGAGCGCGTGATGTACGATGCGATGCAGCGCCCGCGCTCGTCCAATGCACTTGCTGTGATGCATCCGATCAGCGAGGAGCACACGATGGTGCGTACCGATATCCTGCCCCTGATGCTCGAGATGCTGCAGGCAAACAAGCACCGCGAGCTCCCGCAGAGGCTCTTTGCCACCGGCGATGTTGTCAGGGGGGTGCAGACATCTGAAAAGGTTTCAGGGGTCAGCTGCCATGGAACAGCTGACTTTTCCGAGGCTTATGCGTGCGTGGACGCACTCGCACGCGAACTCTCGATGCCCTATACTGTGAAGGAATCAGATGACCCGGCGTTCATTGACGGGCGGAGGGCGGACGTCATGGTAAACGGGAAGGCTGCAGGCGTCTTTGGTGAAATCCACCCCGCGGTCTTAACCGCCTTCGAACTGGAGCACCCCGTCGCGGCGTTCGAACTTGACCTTACAGCCGTACCGGGATACCACGGGCTGCAAGATAGTCCTTGACATCCCGGACCGTGAATTCGCCGTAATGGAAGACGCTTGCCGCGAGGCAGGCGTCCGCCTTTCCTGCAGTGAATCCCTCGTAGAAGTGGTCCAGCGTGCCCACCCCCCCGCTCGCGATGACGGGAATTCCTGCGGCTTCTGAGATTGCTGCGGTGATAGGGATGTCAAAACCTTTTTTTGTTCCGTCAGTTTCCATGCTGGTGAGCAGGATCTCGCCTGCCCCGCGCGCCTCTGCCTCCTGTGCCCACTGGACAGCATCAATGCCCGTCGGCTTGCTCCCGCCATAGATGACGACCTCGTACCAGCAGGTTGTCCCGTCATGAAGTGTGACAGGCGTCCCTTCAGGATTCAGGGAATAATTGCGCCGTACGTCCACGGCAACAACCATGCACTGGGTCCCAAACGACTTTGCCCCCCTGGTAATAAGGGTGGGATCATGCACAGCGCTTGTATTGACACTCACCTTGTCAGCGCCGGCCCGGAGGATCTGCTGGATGTCGTCGAGGGACCGGATGCCGCCGCCGACTGTGAGGGGCAGGAAGAGTTGGTCTGCCGCCCGTTTAATCACATCGATGATCGTACCGCGTTTCTCCTTTGAGGCGGTGATGTCCAGAAAAACCACTTCATCGGCGCCCTGCCCGTTATACCGCTGGGCGAGTTCCACGGGATCACCCGCGTCGCGCAGCTGGAGAAAATGCTTGCCTTTTACAACCCTGCCATCTTTTAAGTCAAGGCAGGGGATAATCCGCCGGGTGAGTACCATATGGTATAATCTGGGTCAGCACATTCTTTTATTTTTCCCCGCTCTCTTGTGCGAGTTTTTATTTCCTGTTGAATGCTCATTGATATGGTACGGTAAGAAAGGTGGGGTTCTTTCCCTCCTCATTCACGGTGCATGTATGAAGTCAGGGCAGAAAAAGATCGAGTGGGCGGCGCAGTTTATGCCAGTACTCGCTACCATCAGACAACAGTTCAAACGTGAGAAACCCTTTGCCGGCATGACGGTTGGTATGGCGCTTCATGTGGAGGCAAAGACCGCAAACCTTGTCACCACGCTCACAGCGGGGGGTGCGGAGGTGCATATCACCGGCTGCAACCCGCTCTCGACACAGGATGACGTGGCGGAGGCGCTCAACTACACAAAGGGCGTCCACTGCTATGCAAAGCGTTCGTGCCCGGTGGACGAGTACTACGCGGCCATCGAAAAGGTCCTTGCCGCGTCCCCGGCGATCACGATCGATGACGGTATGGATCTGATCCATTTTCTCCATACAAAACGCCGCGATCTCCTTAACAATATCATCGGGGGTTGCGAAGAGACAACTACCGGGATCCACCGTCTCCGTGCAATGGCAGCTGAGGGCAGACTCGAATTTCCGGTGATCGCCGTGAATGACACGCCCATGAAGCGGTTCTTTGACAACGTGCATGGCACCGGCGAGAGTGCGCTCTCCTCCATCATGATCACGACCAACACGTTAATCGCCGGAAAATACGTGGTTGTCGCAGGTTATGGCTACTGCGGCAGGGGGCTTGCGAGAAAGGCGCACGGCATGGGCGCAAAAGTTATCGTAACCGAGGTCGACCCGCGCCGGGCTCTCGAGGCGCACATGGACGGGTATTTCGTAATGTCCATGGATAAAGCCGCAGAGATCGGGGATATCTTCATTACGACGACGGGGAGTTCGGGCGTGATTGCCGCCCGCCACTTCAAAAAATTAAAAGACGGTGCGATCCTTTCCAATGCCGGTCACTTCAATGTCGAGATTGACATGGACTACCTTGCAAAACATGCCGACAGGGTCATCCAGCGGGAGGGCATCGAGACCTTTGTCATCTGGGGCAGGTCTATCCATGTGCTTGCCGAGGGCAGGCTGGTAAACCTTGCAACTCCCAAGGGCATGGGCCATCCCATCGAGGTGATGGACTTAAGTTTTACACTGCAGGCGCTCTCCGCCCAATATCTCGCAGAGCACGGCAGGGACTTAAAACCGGGCGTCTATGAGGTCCCGAGGGCAATCGATGAGCAGGTGGCACGGCTCAAACTTGCGTCCCTCGGGCTCTCGATGGATGTGCTGACTGAAAAACAGAAGAAGTATCTCTGCAGTTGGGATTTGGGAACATAACATCTCTTGTCATAAAAAAATTGTTTTTTTTAAAGTGTTAATCAGAAAAGTGCCCGGTCGTGGTCAGCTGTCACGTGCGGCATAGAGGTATTCCTGGGCATACCCACAATATGTCCCAAAGTGCTGCCGTGCAAACCTGCGGATCAGGTCATACTCCCATCCAGTAAGAGCGGTGTTGCTGCTCTGCAGCTTGATGTAGTGCTCCTGCATGATGCGGCGTATCCAGATATCAACGGGAAACGCCGCATAGTTCTGGAAGGCGAAAAGGAGGATGCAGTCCGCTGCTTTGGGACCGACGCCCTGCATCTTCATCAGTTCCCTGCGTGCCTGTTCGTAGGGAAGTGCCGCGATGGTATCCTGCCAGCCTTTTTCGTCTGCGATAGTGCAGGCGGTATCGACCACATAGGGCGAGCGGTATCCGAGCTTGCAGTCGGATAATGTCGATGTGCAGGCGGCAGCAAGGGCCGATGGATCTGGAAACGAAAAATAGGTATGCCCTCCGAATTCCAGCGGTTTGCCAAAATCCCGTGCGATATTTGCAATCCTCTTGCGGATCATCGGGATATTCGAGTTGGTCGCGCAGATATAGGAGATCAGGCACTCCCATGCCGGCTGGCGGATGAGGCGGAGACCCCGGCATTTCGTAATGGCGGTGTGGATGACCGGATCGCAGTCAAAGGAGTTTGTGATGGCATCCAGATCCGTGTCCAGTGAAAAATAGTGCTTGATAAATGTCGCAGGGGCGCCTTCATACTGCAGCGTTGCCCCCTCCTGCCGGATCTTAATCACACGCTCACCCACAACACCATACCACCACCCGTCCTGTTCCCGGTTCCATCGGAAGACCTGCCCGCAGGAGAGTGAACGATTGAGGGAAAATGTCTGGTCGGCGGCAAGCAGGATCGCGGGCATGATGAAGTCATTGTACAAATCGACATTTAACCTATTTAGCGTTCATCACATGAGCACTTCTAGGGTGTTTAGCGCGCTGCACTGTCAATGACCTGCTACCGGTTGGGTGAACGGGCAATTACCGCCATACCTTCGCACCTGAACGAATAGCCTTTTAATATATAAATCATAAGTTCTTTTTATGGAATTGACAGAACAGCTCAAAACATTCATCGAAGAGGGACAGGACTGGGAACGAAAAGCGACCAGCGTAAAGGGTGTATCCATCATCCGGCTCCCCAAGACTAAGAACCGGTCCGCATCGCTTGCGATCGATATCAACCCGGTCAACGAGCACGGTCTCCCGATGAAAAAGAAGGGTATCATGCTCATGAACGCTGCGGAACTGGCGGCATTCCGCGCAACCTTCAACAACGAAAAGGTGGACAACCTCATCAAGGCTCTTGAAGATGTGCTGCCGGAACGAAAGGTGGCAGCGGTCATAACGAAAAAGGACGTCCTGCAGCTCTAATCCCCAAAATAAAACGGGGGGAGGACACGCTCTTTTTTGGAGGGATGCATATCAGACGCCTGCTTGCGGTGTGCTCGGTTGCGTTCGTGCTCATCTGCATTGCCTGTACCGGATGCCTTGGCGTAAAGACCCCGCCGGTTTCGCGTCCTTTAGCCCCTGCAATCTTCCTTGATTACCACCGGAGTGGCGGTATCGCCGGCTTTGATGACCGGCTGGTGGTCTTCGATAATGGAGCTGCTATTGTCGCAACAAAAAAGGCAAGCAGGGAGATCGTCCTGAATGCAACACAAATCGAACAGATATCGAATTTATTTACCATCGGGCAATTTTCAATGCTCCAGACCAATTATCCGGCGCCTCATAACAGCGCCGACCTGATCCAGTACTCCATCAGCTACCAGGGAAAAACCGTCACAACCGAGGATTCTGCGATCCCACCGTCACTCCAACCGGTGATCGATGAGATGAACAGTATCGTGAAAGAAGCAGGAGACTAATCAAAGGGGAGATCCAAACTACTGCATGATCCGGTTTTTTTAAATACCGTTCATTTTGTCCTAGCTATACCCCTTTATTTCAGTGAGTGGGGTTATGCCACAACAAAAGAGGATTATTTCTTTCCGGTTGTTGCGATTTTTTTCAAGGTTTCAATGGATTTTTCCACGGTAAGGACCGGTTTCACATCGCATAGAATATACGGGTTCATTTTGATGATCGCGGCACAGAGCGTTTCCTTGTCGGTTTCCCTGATAGTATAACCCCCGCTGGCATCCGCAAAGAGCCCCCAATCGGTTATCCCCCTTGCATCAACATCAGCTTTTACTTTCTCAAGCAATGAAACCCATAACTTCACACGTTGTTCAGGATCGGCAGGGATCATCTGAGGGATCACCTGCCACCGTACAGGGTATTTTGTCATAGAATACACTCCCGTTTCTGTTTGATCTGAAGAAGATGAATGGCAGAGAACTGAACTACGCCCGCCGAACATCACCATTTTCAGATTACAGGGAATTATGAACATATTGTCATCATTCTATCTGCGTTGGATGATTCTATAATCAAGAAAATTTTATTAAAAATTCCTTTCAGGGACTTTCCCGGATACAGTCAGAAAGGTCGTTTTCACTCAAGGGATATACAGTCACCACCGGCAGAGGTGAGATGACTAAAAAAAAGGATCAATCCTTCCCGTACATGCAGGACTGGACATCGTGGCCCAGTTTTCCGATTGCATCTGCACGGCACCGCTGGCAGTGGCGCATCTGTTTTACATATTTTGCACACGCGTCCTGCATCTTCCTCTTCATCTCGGGTGTCGGCGGGGTGATATCGGCAAACTTGTACTGGGCGATGAGCGGGATGACATTGAAGGTGTAGACCCCCATCTCGCCGACCTTTTTTGCGATTGCAGGGATGTGGTCTTCATTGATGCCGGGTATGTAGACGGTGTTGATCTTCAGGATCATGTGGCGTTCGACTGCCATCTGGATGCCCTTCAACTGTTGGGAGAGCAGCAGGTTCGCTGCCTCGATCCCGGTATACCGCTTCCCCTTATAATCAACAAACTGGTAGATCTTCGCACCGATTTCGGGATCGATGGCGTTGAGGGTTACAGTTATATTGCCGACATCGTATTTCTGGAGCAGTTCAATTTTTTCCGGGAGGATGAGCCCGTTCGTGCTGATGCACTTGATGACATTGGGAAATTCCTCGTGCAGGCGGCGGAGGGTCTCAAATGTATCTTCGTTCGCGAGAGGCTCGCCCGGCCCGGCGATGCCGATCACTTTGATGTAATTGAACTTCGCCATCACTTTTCTGACCATCTCGACAGACTCATCGGGGTTCAGCACCTTGGTGGTCACACCCGGTCGGCTCTCGTTTACGCAGTCAAAATCGCGGATGCAGTAGTTGCACTGGATGTTGCACTTTGGCGCGACAGGGATATGGCAGCGCCCGAACGCATGGCATGCTTTCTCAGAGAAGCAGGGATGCTCCTGGATCTTGCGCATCTGCTCCGGGTCCCACTGGACCTTTTTTCCAGCCACGTCAGCGACTAAAAGATTTTCTGCCATTTTCAACACCAGACAATGGGCTGTTAATGTATAAATACCGTGCAATAGTGATAGTTCCGGTATATCCATGGACGGTTATGCAGGCTCGATCCTTTCGGTCGATCTGACATCAGGGTCAATCGGCACACAACGCTTCAACAAGGAATGGAAACGAAAATTTCTCGGGGGGCGGGGAATCGGGGTCAAAATAATCTCGGATCTTGTTAATCCCACTATTGATCCGCTCTCTGACAAGAATATCCTAGTCTTTGCAGCCGGGCTCCTCACTGGCAGTAAAATGCCGATGGGTTCACGGTACGATGTCGTTACCAAATCCCCCCTCACCGGCACTCTCTCCAGCGCAAACAGCGGGGGGTTTTTTGGTACCGGGCTGAAGCGTGCAGGATTCGATGTAGTCGTTATCCGCGGGCGTGCGGAATTTCCGGTGTATCTCTGGGTACATGATGGGAATGCGGAAGTGCGTGATGCATCAGCACTCTGGGGGAAAACCACGGGCGAGACCACGACTGCCCTCCAGATCGCGCACGCTGACTCTGCCCTTCACGTTGCAGGCATTGGTCCTGCTGGTGAGCACCAGTGCCTGATCTCCGCGATCATTAACGAGCAGAGCAGGGCGGCTGCCCGCGGCGGCGCCGGTGCCGTGATGGGCGTAAAATTCCTTAAGGCGATTGCGGTGAAGGGAACTATGCCCATCGGGGCATCAGACCCTGTTTGCTTTTCCGGTGTTACAGCCACCATGCGCGAACGGCTGAAGGCGAGCGGGCTGACCTCCGGCGGTCTCCACAAGTTTGGAACGGCATCGCTCGTCCAGCTGATTAACCACCACGGGCTCCTGCCAGTCAATAACCACCAGGAAAATATGTTTTCCAACGCTTCGGACGTATCCGGCGAGGAACTCACGCGGGCATTTCTGAAGGGAAAAAAGGCGTGCTTCTCCTGCCCGGTTGCCTGCGGGAGGGTGTGTGAAATTGACAAAAAGCAGGGAGGCGGCCCCGAATACGAGACGATCTGGGCATTCGGTCCCGACTGCGGGGTCTCTGATCTGCCCTCGATCATCCGTGCCAACAACCTCTGCAACGAGCTCGGGCTTGACACCATATCAACCGGTGTGACGATCGCGTGCGCGATGGAGCTGTCGGAAAAGGGATTTTTGCCTTATACGATCCGGTGGGGTGATGGCGATGCCGTCGTCAACCTTGTCCGGATGATCGCATACCGTGCCGGGATCGGGGACGAGATGGCGGATGGTTCGTTCAGGTTCGCAGCACGCTACGGGCATCCTGAACTCTCGATGAGCGCAAAGAAGATGGAAGTCCCCGCGTATGACCCCCGCGGGCTCCAGGGGCAGGGGCTTGAGTATGCGACTTCGGTGCGGGGTGCCTGCCACGTGTACGGGAACATGCTCTACCCCGAAGTGCTCGGAATTCCGGAAAAACTCGATCCCTTTGCCACGGAAGGCAAGGCGCAGTGGACAAAAAAGATGCAGGATCTTGCGGCGGCGGTCGATTCGGCGGGCATGTGCCTGTTCGGGGGCAGGACGATGCAGGCACCCGACTACGCTGTGATGATCTCGGCATTGACGGGCTGGGATATGGACGGGCAGGAATTCTTAGAGGTCGGCGAACGCATCTGGAACATGCAGAAGCTCTTCAACCTTGCCGCCGGTCTCGGGGTCGATGACGACACCCTGCCGCCGCGATTGCTCTATGAGCCATTAAAAGGCGGTGCGCCAAAGGGGCAGGTGTGGCACCGCGAGGCGCTCCTTTTCGAATACTATGCCGTGCGGGGATGGGATGCAGAAGGCAGGCCGACAAAGGAAAAACTCAAAGAACTCGGGATCGGGTAATGCATTAAGCCGGTTTTTATGCAGGTCAGTTTAAAGAAGATCCATTCTTTAGAAAGTAACCCTTGATAACGTCGAGCACCTTTTTATTAAGGATGACAGAAAAATCAGGGTTTACGATATACACAGGAAATGCGCCAAAAACAGTCCGCAATTCCAGCTGATAGATCTTTGATTCAAGCAGCGTTCCTGCTGCCTCGCACCTGTCATCAGCGGACATGCCAGCCGTCTCATGAGATCCGGGTGGCAGGGATAATCCCACACCGGACCCAATCCGCGTGGATTGCAGTCTGGTGATCTTTGTTTCAGACAACCGCGCTGCCATCTGTTCACTAGAGATGCCATGAAAAAACCGTACAATGAAATACTGGCTGGAAAGCAGGGTGCCGATCAGGATCACAAGGTTGCCCAGCTGCTCGAGCCCGGTGATCGTAAGCAGGGTTTTTACTGTGAATCCAGGAAGCAAAATAATCGTTGAAAGGATCACGAACAGTACGAGCAACGCAGATGTACCAAACATGAGAGTAATAATCGACCGCGGGATCCTGTTTTGGGCAAATCTGCCTTTTAGTTCTCCAATTTCATCCCGGAACCTTGTGGAATAGGGTTCGAACTTCCATACGAGAAAATAAAAAATGAGAATGGCAAGGGACTGGAAGAGGATAATGATAAGTGCTGTCGATGAAAACGTCCCTTGGTAAAAACCGATGGCTGCAAAGATCAGGTCACACGAAAAGATAAGGAGAAAACCCCCAAATAATGCACGCGAATTGATGAAAAAGACATCCAGAAATATGCGGGTGAGGCGGTCTGTGGCAGGGATGATGCCGGTATGGTACAGTGTTATAAAAAATTGCCGGATCCTGTCGAAAGGCAGGTTGCGTGCACCCTTTCCAAGGGGCACGAGGAGTGTGATAAAATAGATCATATAAAGGTAAAAGCTCGCAGCGATGAAGAGTGAAGGATAATCCTTTACGGTGGCAAGAAACACGCAATTGACAAAAATACAGGCAACCAGGATGATGATCGTGATATAACCGATCCGCCCCTGCGTCCGGAGGGAGCGCTGCTGTTCTTTGAGGGTGTGAATCTCATTTTTGATCAGCTGGTGGACGGCAGTACTCTCCTGCCACAAGGCACCTGCAGCGCTGCGACCTGTCATGGATCGTATCCTTATGATTACTACGATGTGTCAGGTCAAGAGCATACCTCACTGCGTTCCTTTTTTTTTAGGCAATGCCTTTTCGTATCTCTAGGCAAAAAATCTGCAGTCAAAATAAAAAAAATGTGATGGAGAATTCATGGGCCCGGCCGGATTCGAACCGGCGGCCTCCGCCGTGTAAGGGCGACGTCATACCGCTAGACCACGAGCCCGATAACCTACTAATGTCCCCGTTTAGTAATAATAACGTTGCTCCTTTTAATATCGGGTTTCATGTTTGGCGTTGGAAAAAGAGAGAGCAAATTATTCTTTTTTTAACTTGATCTCAATGCCATATTTTTCCGCGTTTTTATCGGCAATCGATTGAATAATTGCGATCTCCGCATCCTGCCGTTTGGGTTTGAAGAGGTGCCGGAACCTTTTCTGGGTCTTGAGGTATTCTTCTACCTGTTTTTTGACCACTTTTTTTACCTTGGTGACCTTGCCGTCGACCATTTCATAGTTCACCCACAGACCGGTCTCGATGGCGAGTTTTGCGATGGCAATGGTCTGTTCGCCCTCGAACCCCCAGCCGGTGCAGCACGGGGCATGCACCTGCACATAACAGGGCCCTTTGGTATTGACCGCTTTTTCGACCTTCTGCATCAGGTCTGCAGGATAGGCAATCGACGCCGTTGCCACGTACGGGGCACCGTGCGCCGCGAGGATCTGGGGCATATCCTTTTTCGGATACTTGTTACCAAACGAGCACGAACCGGCAGGGCTTGTCGTCGTGCTCGCGTCATAGGGTGTTGCACCGGAACGCTGGATGCCCGTGTTCATGTACGCCTCGTTATCATAGCAGATGTAGGTGAAGTCATGTCCGCGTTCAAAAGCGCCGCTGATGCAGATCATCCCGATATCAAACGTTGCACCGTCACCCGCCATGATGACTACTTTCTCGGATCGCCCCTGTTTTTTGAGCGCCGACTCGATGCCCGAGGCAACCGCGGACGCGTTCTCGAAGAGCGAGTGGATCCAGGGCACCTTCCATGCGGTCTCTGGGTAGGGGGTTGAGAACACCTCCATACAGCCGGTGGCTGAAACGATGATGGTGTTCTTGCCCGCACCTTTCATGACCAGCCGTGCTGCAAGCGCAGCCCCGCAGCCGCCGCAGGCACGGTGCCCGCAGTCAAACAGTTCTAGTGTTTTATCGACCATCTACAGCACCTCCTTGCGCAGCCCGAAGAATTGATCTCCCTGCCCTCTCTCGGCACGCAGAACAATCTCTTTAATATCCTTCTTGCGCACGTCCCTGCCTCCAAGCCCAAGGATGTAGTCCTTTACCGGAATGCCTGAACCGTACAGTGCATCCTTCACTTCAAGGGCGACTGCCCCTTTTGAACCAAGCGAGATGTTCTTGTCAAGCACCGCAACGCGTTTGACGTGGGAAAGAGCCTTTGCGATCTCCTCATCCGGGAACGGGCGGAAAACGCGGATCTTCAAGAGGCCGACCTTCTTTCCCTCGTCTCTCATCTCATCGATTGTGTCCTTGATCGTCCCGCAGATGGAGCCCATCGCAACGATTGCCGTCTCCGCGTCATCGAGCTGGTAGCCCTCGACAAGGGCACTGTAATCCCTGCCGAACATGGAGCCGAACTCTTTTCCTGCCTTTCTGATGACGTCTTTTGAGCGCTTCACTGCGCAATCGGTCTCGTACCGGAACTCGAGGTAGTAGTCCGGCGTGGCATACATCCCGAAACTGATCGGGTCGGCTGCATCGAGCTGCTGGTAGGGGGAAAACTTCGGGAGGAATTTGTCGACGTCCTCCTGCGAGAGCATGTCCACGGGTTCATAGGTATGGGAGAGAATAAAGCCGTCAAAGCAGACAAATGCGGGGAGCAGCACCGCATGGTCTTCGGCGACCCGGTACGCAAGGAAGTGCAGGTCGGTTGCCTCCTGGTTGTCCTCGGCATAGAACTGGAGCCAGCCGGAATCGCGTAAAGAGATCGAGTCCTGCTGGTCGTTCCAGATCGAGAGGGGCGCTCCAAGTGCCCGGTTGGCGATGGTCATGATGATGGGCAGGCGCATACCGGCAACATTGAAGCAGACCTCGAACATAAGCGCAAGCCCCTGCGACGTGGTTGCGGAATAAGTCCGGGAGCCCGCTGCGCTTGCACCAAGGCAGGCAGAGAGGGCGGAGAACTCGCTTTCCACGGTCATGTAATCGGCATCAAGCTTGCAGTTTGCCACCATATCGGCAAGTGCCTCGACAATATGGGTTTGCGGGGTTATCGGGTAGGCAGAGATCACTTGCGGGCGGCAGAGGCGAACTGCTTCTGCCACCGCATATGACCCCTCGATAATTTCCATCATCTATTTCTCCTCCTGTTTCATCTCAATCGCTTCCCCGGGACATTCTTC
>JAPKXY010000019.1 GCA_026394605.1 Methanoregula sp. | reverse complement strand
GCTCTTTGTCAGAATCAAATCGATGAAAATCGCAGAACTGGTCGTCGAGCTGCAGAAGCAGTTTACGGTGACCTTCCACGCGATCGCCTCGATGGTAGGGATCATCGCATCGCGTATTGGCATCCTGCGCGTCACAAGGACTGAAGACGGTTCGAGCTCGTACGAACTCAAGGAAAAGTATGTCGACATGGTGGTGAGGATTGTAGGGGTCAGCTGATCCGACCACTCCCCTGACCATAACGATTTTTACTATTTATCGCATAGTTAGTGAGCATCATGTATGCATATACAAACGAGACCACCCTATTGCAGGATATCACCCTCGCCCCTGAGGTGCTTGATTATATTGCCAAACGCGACTGCGATTTCCGGATCTGCACCTCCTGTGGGGGCCCGATTCTCCTGCCCACACGGGTAAAACCGCCGAAAAAATCCGATTTTTTGTTTCATGCCGGCAACCATACGATCTATATTTCTATCCACCAGGCTCGCTACCTCCACACCATCCGGATGGACCTGGTCCCGTTCTTTGATGATTCCGACCTTTTCGGAAACGAAGACCGATGAGTTTTGAAGAAGTTTCTCATACTGCGGACGTGAAAATCCGGGCTCGCGCCCCGACCCTTGAGGGACTTTTTTCCGATACGTGCGATGCGTTGATGCAGGTAATGTACGGAACTTCCCGCAAAGGCACCATTACAAAAGAGATAACGGTTAAAGCAGCTGATATCGAGTCGCTGCTTTTTGAGTTTCTTTCCGAAATTCTTTTTATTTCCGAAGTCGAAGGGATCGTTTTTTCAAAGGCAACGGTCCAGATTGACGGACTCCACCTGCATGCAGTTCTCGAGGCAGAGCCATTCGATCGGCTCAGGCATGCACAGGGGACTGAGGTGAAGGGCATCTCGTACTCAGGACTTGCGATACGTCACGATGCGAATGGCTATATGCTCGATATCTTATTTGATGTATAGGCAAAGAGGGTGATTCTGCGGCATGGTGCAGGATGTGAAAAGGATAAGCACCTATGAATGGGAGGTGCCGATCGGGACGGTTGCCGGTATGCGGGTGCCGGGAAGGTTCTTTCTCTCAGAATCGCTTGAAAAGATTCTCGAACCGGGTGCGGTCCAGCAGCTTGCCAATGTTGCCACCATGCCCGGTATCATAAAAAATTCCCTCGCCATGCCCGACATTCACTGGGGCTACGGTTTTCCAATCGGGGGGGTTGCTGCATTTGACCTCACGGAAGGCGTCATCTCCCCGGGGGGTGTGGGGTTTGATATCAACTGCGGAGTCCGGCTGCTTACGACACCGCTTGCAGAGAAGGATATCGCTGGCAGACGCGATCTGATCGATACACTTTTTAGCGCAGTCCCGACCGGTGTCGGGGCAAAGAGCGCACAGAAGGTCAGTGCACAGGCACTTGATGGTATGATGACCAAAGGCGCCCGCTGGGCAGTGGATGCAGGCTTCGGGATCCCCCGCGACCTTGTCCGATGCGAGGAGAATGGCGGTATGAGAGAGGCCGACACGCGGGCAGTCTCAGAGAGAGCAAAACAACGCGGTGTTCCACAGGGAGGTACGCTGGGATCCGGTAACCATTTCCTCGAACTGCAGGTCGTGCGCGAGATTTTCGATATACCGGCAGCCCGGGCTTTCGGGCTTGCAAAAGACCAGATCTGCTGCATGATCCATTGCGGTTCACGGGGACTTGGACACCAGGTATGTACTGACCATTTAAAAATCCTTGAAGCTGCAACAAAAAAATACCAGATCAGCCTGCCCGACCGCCAGCTCGCTTGTGCACCGATCAGTTCACCGGAAGGCCGCGCTTATTTCGGCGCCATGGCAGCATCCGCCAACTATGCTTGGGCAAACCGCCAGCTGATCACCCACACAGTGCGGCAGGTGCTTGAAAAGATATTCAGCATCGATTATCATGATATGCAGCTCGTTTATGATGTGTCACACAACGTGGCAAAGATTGAAGACCATAGTGTAGACGGAAAAAAAATCCGAATGTGCGTTCACCGCAAGGGTGCCACACGGTCGTTCGGTCCCCATACCCCAGATATTCCTGCAGAACTTTCCGAAATCGGGCAGCCGGTGATTATTCCCGGTAGTATGGGAACGCCATCATTTGTCCTGCGAGGAACAGCAACCGCCATGGAACGGACATTCGGGAGCACCTGTCACGGCGCTGGCAGGGTGATGAGCCGGACGCAGGCCAAAAAGAAGATCTCAGGCAGGGAAGTGGCTGCCAGCCTTGCAAAGGCGGGCATCATTGTACGAGCTTCCAGCGATGCTGCAATTGCCGATGAAGCACCCGAAGTCTATAAACCGAGCCGTGAAGTGGTGCAGGTCGTGCATGAAGTCGGGCTGTCCCTGCTCGTTGCACGTCTCGATCCGCTCGGGGTGATCAAGGGGTGAGCGCACGGGCTGGTTTTGTCTGGGACAGCAGGCAGCATTTCAGCCGTTATATCGAGGACTGCGGGATCACCTGCGAGCTGGTTACCCCCCACATGCTCGCTGCGCCGTTCTTCCGCGGCATTTTCAACTGCCTGATCATCCCGACGGGGTTTGGTAACCCGAAGTACTCGAACCTGCTCCCGGCGCTGCGGGCATCCTCTTTAAGGATTGAAAAATTTGTCAAAAACGGGGGCAACCTTCTCGTCTTTGGTGCTGCGACTGACAACCCTGCTGCCTACGACTGGCTGCCATTTTCCATGACATATTTTCATGAATGCCACCCGAGAAAGGTTGTCTGTTCCGGATCAGGCGTTGTACCTACGATCATCGAAGACTTTGATGCTGAATGCATCGAATGCGATGGCAGTTTTCCCGTGCATGACGCTGAAACAGCAGGGACTGCAGAGGAACACGCAGTGATTATCGAAAAGCAGATCGGCAGGGGACGCATTGTGGTGACAAGCATCCATGAGTTCCCGTCGCGGGGATTCCTCCTTGAATTCTGCCGTTCGGCAACACAGACCGTATTTTAGTAAGACATTGACCGGAAGTACGAAGTATATCCAGAATTATAGTCAAAAACCCTGCTTTCAATACCATTTGGGTTTTCTCACATGGATGTGCCTGACATCTGGAGGAAACAGCAATGAGAAGAAACCGCAGGATCTTCAAAATATTCTGAAAGAATATAAGAAGAATCCAAAGTATTCTCCGAATTGTAGAATCTCGAAGAGATGAGATACAAGAAGAACCCGCAGGTTCTTCGATGTAGTGTTAACGCAGCATTTTCCCAAAATAGACCAATCTCTGTCTCTTTTTAAGCCGGAGATTGGTCAGAAATGTTGCGTTCAACACTATAATAACCAGAAGTATCACAAAATGACCGTTCAACCCTCGTTTAACCTGGTCCGATTAATTCTGGTGATGCAAAAATAGTATACGATATTGCATGAAGCACCAGAGCGATAATTTCGACACGAACAGGTACTGCAGAAGAGTCATCGTTGAAACCAAATTCTCTGTTCTGAAAAGGAAGTTCGGTGCTGATCTCAAATCCCGAATATTCCGTATTCAGAAAAAGGAGATCTCATGCAAGAACATCCTAGCCAATCTTGATAGAATCTTACTTCTTGTTATCATCGAGGTTTTCTACGAGCAAATAATTTAAAATAGCGGAGATCTGCTTGAGACCGGGATGGTGTATAGTGTACCCCAGGCTAATTACCCGTGCGTTGGTCTCCAGATCCTCCAGAGCATCGGTATCCTTCGTGATAATATCTGCATTGAGCGTATGGGCCATCGAGAGGACGACCCGCTCGCCGCCACCGATTGCGCCGAAATAATCATGGAAAATTGCAATTTTTTGGCCATGGTAGTGTAGAGGTTGCGGGCTCAGTCCCCTTTCCACCACTTCTTCTTCCATTTCTTCGCACAAGGATGGCATCCCCTTCGCCTGGCGCTTCAAGCCCGGCTGAACGGAGATGGGCATCGAGCATGATCCGGACGAGGTCGTTGAATGTAATTTCGGGCTTCCACCCAGGTACTTTTCCTGCCTTTTTTGCATCGGCAAAACCTATACCATATCTTATGGCGTTCATGAATACTCATATTCTCATGTCTTTGATTTATGCGGTAACCGCATGTCCCAGTATTCGTACATTGACCGAAGACTTTGTTCGAAGCTGATCACAGGGTGCCAGCCCAGATCGTGCCGGATCTTCTGATTGCTTCCGATGATCCGGGGGTTATCGATCGGGCGGATCTGCGTCTGTTCCTGTTGCACGCGGACGTGAATGCCGAGCATCTCCGAGAGGATGGTGACAATATCCTGGATTGCCCGTCCCTGGCCGCTGCAGACATTGTACACTTCCCCGCGTTTCCCTTTTTTTAGGAGGAGATGGTATGCCAGCACCACATCATGTACATCGACAAAGTCACGCACGATTGTCCCATTGCCGATGTGGATGACGGGCTCTTGGATACCATGTGCAATCTGCACGAACTGTTTTACAATGCCACTCACCACAAAACGGTCACTCTGGCCGGGACCACAGTGGTTAAAGGACCGCGTACAGCAGATATCAAGGCCATATCCTTCGGCATAGATCCTGGCAAGCTGTTCCTGTGCCACCCGGGCCACGGCATAGGGATTTGCAGGACGCTGGGGGCTTTTTTCAGTTAATGGCAGATCCTTCTCTGACACGATCCCGTATTGTTCGGATGAGCCGATGGAGAGGACCTTTGCAAAATTATCATTGAGCCGGACGGTATCGATGATGTTGAGAAAGATGTTGGTATTATTCATAAATGAGAACACCGGAGTTTTCCAGCTCTCTGCAACCGAGCTCTGCGCCGCAAGGTGGAGAATATAATCCGGCTGGATCTCTTCGATAAGCGACTTAATCCTTGGGATATCCAGCAGGTCTGCCTGATGAAAACACCCGGAGTTGATAAATTCTGGTGCAGCGAAAAAAAAGTCCCAGGCAGGCTTCGAACGACTTATCCCATGAACCTCATACTTCAGTTTTTTCTCAGAAAGAAACCGGACAAAGTGCCCGCCGACGAACCCGCTGATACCGGTGATCAAGAGTTTTTTCATTGCGAATCCCTGTACATGCGAATACTATCCTGCAAACCAGATATCACGTATATAGATAACTAGTATGATCAGGAATAAAAATTCGCTTCTGTTCTCTGTATAATCTGCAATAAAAAAAAAGAGTTGTATTCGCTGTGCCCAAAGATCCGGAACATGTCATCTTGCGTTTTCCTCACAACCTGTTCTTTTGACCATGTGTGCATATGCAGATTTGATAGAAACGTGATATGCGGAGATTGCACCAGCCATTGATCAGGGAGCGCACAATGGACCAAACGCTATCATCGTGTAATTAAAAAAAATCCGCAAAGGGATGCCGGGTAACCATATGTTTATAGAGATTCATGAGAGAAGAATCATTAAGTCCATCTGACGTACGTTCTATGAGGAAACCCCAATGCACCGCTACACCCTTTCTGCAAATGCGGAGGCAGGAGATCTCGAACCCCTCGTCCTCGCCCTCCACGAACTGCTCCACCGCCTTCCCGTAACTGCAAAGTCCCGCGACAGATCCGGTATTAGGGTGGAGGACGGCAGGGTTATTGACAGGAACTACACCGGCCCCGTGCTTGAGGAGGCAATACGTGCCAACCAGCTGATGAAGACAAGGCCGTTGTCGGGCCCCTATAAAGGGGTCCCGGTCACGGTCACACCGCTAAGGGACAGCGATGGAACCGCAATCGGTGCGATTGGTGTTGTCGATATCACCGGTATTTTTGACCTTGCAACACTCATGGAGCACCAGTCCGCGATCCTCAAGCAGGTCTGTGGGAAGGATCCCTGCCCCCTGCCATCCGAGGCGATCGGTGCCAAACGGTGACGCGCAATGCCTCAGTCTGCATTCAAGGTGCTGGAAGTTCTGGAACAGGCTGACAGTCCGATATCCGGTGAAATAATCAGCACCAAGATAGGCATCACCCGCGCGGCTGTCTGGAAACACATCAATGAGCTCAGGGCAATGGGCTATGATATCTCATCATCACAAAAGGAAGGATACCGTCTCAAGAAGACCAGCAGCAAACTCCTTCCCTACGAGGTGCTCAAGAAGCTGAAAACCCGGTTCATCGGAAAAAAGATGAGGTATCTGGAGAATACCCCTTCCACGAACTGGGTAGGTAAGCAGATCTGTTCTGAAGGCGAAGTGGAAAAGATACATGGTCTTGTCATCATCGCCGAAGAGCAGACCGGCGGGATTGGGAGGATGGGACGCGCGTGGGTTTCCCCATCGGGCGGCATCTGGATTACCATCGTTCTCAAACCCCGCATCCCGATCGACCATGTCTTCATGGTAACCATGGCAGGATCCGTGGCAGTCGCGCGGGCGATCCGCAAGGAATTCGACCTCGGCGCACTGATCAAGTGGCCTAACGACATCTTCATCGGCAACAAGAAGGTTGCCGGGCTTCTCCTCGAGCTCTCCGCCGAAGCGGACACCATCCATCACTGCCTGCTCGGGATCGGGATTGACGTAAACGTACCCCTCAACCAGTTCTCGCCGGAACTCCAGAAGGAGATTACGTCAATTAGTGCTGAGCTCGGTCACGAGGTTGACCGCGCAACATTTCTCGCGCGCATCTTAAAAGAATTCGAGAACCGGTTCCTGCTTATCGAGAGTGGTGAATACGATGCCATCGTCCGGGAATGGAAGAGCCTTTCCTGCACACTTGAACAGCGCGTCCACATCACCACCATGAAGAATAGCTTTGAGGGAGATGCGATCGATATCGACGAGTATGGCGCGCTCATCATACGCAAGGACAATGGCAAGATCGAACGCGTAATCGCCGGCGACTGCTTCCACCGCTGAAGCAGGCTGCTTTTTATCGTCAACCGCTTAATTTTTTATGGTTGACGATGTTCGGGGACCTCGATCGGGCAACTGTCATTGCGTATTCTGCGGCATTCATCGGGCTCATCGCCCTTGGAAGCTGGGTATCGATACCCTTTGTTCCGATCCCTCTTACCCTCCAGACATTATTTGTGCTCCTTGCAGGAGCGGTTATGAAACGAAGGGCTGTGATCCCTGTCACGCTGTATCTGATCCTCGGGATGCTGGGACTCCCGCTTTTCCACAACGGCGTTTCGGGTATCGGTGTCCTCCTGGGCCCGACCGGTGGCTATATCATCGGTTTTGTGCCGGCAGCCTTTCTGACAGGTCTTGTCTATGAGAGGGAATCCCGCAAGGTACGCATCGCCGGCCTCGCACTTTCAACTGCCATCATTTATGCCTGCGGACTTGCCTGGCTCTGCTGGTCAACCGGCATGGGACTTATGGCAACAGCAATTATCGGCATGGTTCCGTTCTTACCCGGTGACGCCGTCAAGCTCTATGCGGCATATATGATCGCAGAGCGATTGCCATGATCGATATCTGTGATCTCCGTTATCGCCTCCTACATATCGACCATTTGAAAATACCCCATGGTATAACAACGATTATCGGACCCAATGGCAGTGGCAAAACCACACTGCTGCGGTTGTTAGCCGGTATTACCGTGCCGGAGTCCGGGACGATCCTGATCGACAGAGTGCCCCCAAGAAAGACAGAAGTCGGGTGGGTGAACGAATTTCCTGACCGCAACATCCTGTTTTCAATAGTGTATGATGAGATCGCATCCCCGCTGCGATTCCGTTATACAGCAACGGATGAGATACCTCTGAAGGTCGATGCCGTTGTAAAACGTCTCGGTATCCAGCACCTCATTTCCCGCAAGGTGCGCGAACTCTCAGGCGGTGAGAAGGTGCTTGTTGCCCTTGCTGCGGCGCTGGTGTTCACACCCGGAATGCTTGTGCTTGATGAATACGATACACACCTTGACGGAGCCCGGTGCTCGCAGGTCGGGCATCTTTTATCGGCGTCGGGGTGCGAATATGTACTGCGATGCAGCCAGAATATGGAGACTGCCGCAACAAGTGACTTCCTGATACTGCTCGATAAGGGAAATCTGGTGCATGCCGGTGACCCGGCAGAAGTGTTTGAACACCTTTCCGGTACTCCCTACTACCCCCTGTCACTGAAGGTGGGATTGTGAGGGTCTCACTCGACCGGATTCGCATCACACGGGGCAATTTCTCATTAACCGCTGACGGCACATTTGACAAAGGAGTTCATCTGGTCAGTGGTGCGGTCGGGAGTGGCAAGTCGACGCTCGCGCTCTGTATCGCCGGCATGCTGCCGCCGGAACGCGGCACCATCCAGCGCTCCGGCATCGGATCGACGATGCTTTCCCTCCAGTTTCCCGAGCACCATGTAACCGGCATGACGGCCGCGGAAGAATGCACATCCTGGGGTTGTGAACCTGACACCATCCTTGCTTTGTGCGGACTTAATGGACATAACAAGACATCGCCGCTTGCACTCAGCCGCGGAGAGCTGAAGCGGCTCCATCTGGCATGCGTCCTCAATAATCCTCATGACCTTTTCCTCCTCGATGAACCGTTCAGCTCGCTTGACTGTGAGGAAAAATATGCGTTCTGCACCCTTATTGCGCACCACACCAGCAACATAACGATCATCTTCACACACGAACAGTCAGTTCTTCCCAAATTCGACCGCATCTGGGAGATCGAAAACGGCATACTCCATGATCGGGGAACACCGCCAGAAGCCCTTAAAACATGGAACTCTCCGCCACCGCTCATAAAAAAGCTCATTGCCGCAGGGAAAAGTCCCCGCAACATTTCCCAAAAGGATATTCTGGAGGCAGCATGCAGGACGTAAGGATCCGGATTGGTGCTGCTGCCGTTCTGTCCTTTTCGGCGTTCGTGAGCCTGTGGGGTGCCGCTGCTGCGTTTTTCTGGTTTTTCATATTCACCCCCCGGCTGCAATCGATCAGACGCCTCCGTCTTGTCATTGGCGCGTCCGTGATGATTGCCATCATCTCACTGCTCCTGCAGATCACGAACGGGTCCGGGTATTCCTACGGCATCCGGATCATAGTCATCATCCTGATCGGGGTGTGGCTCGCAGGTGAATATCATCCGGGCGAATTTTTGCATCTCGGGGTGTGGCTCGCGGGTGACCACCTCGGCTTTGATGTCGGACTCATGGCGGAGATGGGGATGCAGTCACTCATATCTCTCCTTGATGACCTTGACCGTATCCGGATCGCGTATATTCTTAAAAAAATACCATTGGATATCACGGGTATTATCCCTGCAGGAACACTTCTCGTCCGCATGGAACTGATACGCGCACGGGATAATGCGGAACTGCTCGCAGTACGCGGGTACCGGGATGGCGGGGCATTACAACCCGGCTTTAAGACTTCGCGGCTGGACATCGTCGCTGGATTATCCGTAATGCCGGTATTTTTCATTGCCACTCTGCACTTCGTGAATTTTTTATACTTCGACAGTGCATTTTTGAAAGGCTTATTATGATCATCAACGAAGCCCTGAGGCTACGTTATGCATACTGTCACTCCCCACACCGTCCATATCACTGACACCACGTTGAGGGATGCCCACCAGTCCCTCGTTGCAACCCGGCTCCGGACCGAGGATATGATCCCCCTCGCACGGGCAATCGATGAATGTGGCTTCTTTTCTGTTGAGGCGTGGGGGGGCGCAACATTTGATACCTGCATCCGGTTTTTGAATGATGATCCCTGGGAGCGCCTTCGTTCCCTCAAGGCTGAACTGAAGCATACCCCCATCCAGATGCTGCTGCGCGGACAGAACCTTGTGGGGTACCGCCACTATCCAGACGATGTGGTGGATCACTTTGTTGCAGCTGCCCACAGGAATGGGGTGGATGTCTTCCGCGTGTTTGATGCCTTAAACGATATCAGGAACATGAAACGATCGATGGAGCAGGTAAAAAAAGCCG
This sequence comes from Methanoregula sp., assembly GCA_026394605.1. Taxonomy (GTDB): domain Archaea; phylum Halobacteriota; class Methanomicrobia; order Methanomicrobiales; family Methanospirillaceae; genus MVRE01. The sequence goes on along the minus strand of JAPKXY010000019.1, from coordinate 9,053 downwards.
GCGCACACCTGCAGGGCGCGATCTGCTATACCACAAGCCCTGTCCACAGCATCCATTCGTTTATTGAGATGGCAAAGGAGCTCTATGCACTTGACTGTGATTCGATCTGCATCAAGGACATGGCAGGGCTGATCATGCCGGAGGCTGCCCGCGAACTGATCACAGGTATAAAAAAGGCAGTTGATGTGAAGGTCAATCTCCACAGCCACTGCACAAGCGGCATTGCGCCAATAAGCTACCAGGCAGCGATTGAAGCGGGCGTTGATATTCTCGATACCGCAATGTCCCCGTTTGCGATGGGGACATCGCAGCCGCCAACGGAGAGCATTGTCGCCTCGCTCAAGGGAACAGTACGGGATACCGGCATCGACCTCATCAAACTGCGCGTCGTGCGCAACATCTGCCTGCAGATCCGGGAAAAATACGGGGGTCTCATCAACCCGATTTCCGAACGTGTGGACAGCGACGTCCTCATTTACCAATTACCTGGTGGCATGATCTCAAACCTCGTCTCACAACTCCAGGAACAGGATGCCCTCAACCGCATGGATGAAGTGCTCGCAGAGATCCCGCGGGTGCGCAAAGACCTCGGCTATCCGCCACTCGTCACCCCAACGAGCCAGATTGTCGGAACCCAGGCGGTGCTCAACGTCCTTGTGGACGGGCAGCGGTACCGCAACGTGACCAAAGAAGTCAAGGATTATGTTCATGGTCTCTACGGGAGATCGCCGGCACCGGTGAATCAGGAGATACAAAAACAGATTATCGGTGACGACAACGTCATCACCGTGCGCCCCGCCGACCTGCTCGAACCAGCGTACGCCAGAATGAAGGAGGAGGCACAAAAAGCAGGGCTGGTAAAAAAGGAGGAGGACATCCTTACGTATATCCTCTACCCTGCCATTGCACCATCCTTCCTGAAAGGCGATCGCATAATCGAGGAAATCCCCAAAAAACAGCCGGCTGCAACACCGGCAACCGATTTCCCCAGCCAGATGGAGGTCGAGGTGGACGGGGAGGTCTTTTCCGTGCGGATCGTTTCCGTCGGCGGGAGCAAGGTCGAGGTTGCGGGGGTAACACCACAGAAGATCCCCCGCGGGGATATTGCCGGCGGGATCAAGAGCAACATGCAGGGAATGGTGCTCAAGGTCATGGTCAACCGGGGCGATGCCGTGAAAAAAGGCGATGTCCTCCTTGTACTCGAGGCGATGAAGATGGAGAACCCCATCCACAGCCCGATCGATGGACGGGTCGGGGATATCTTTGTTGATGCCGGTGACGTTGTCCAGAACGGTGACGTTCTGCTGGTGGTGCAATGAAATATTTCGAGAAGATCCTGATCGCCAATCGCGGAGAGATAGCAATCCGCGTGATGAGAGCGTGCCGGGAACTCGATATCGAAACTGTTGCTATTTATTCAGACGCTGATAAAAACGCCCTCCATGTCAAATATGCCGACGAGGCGTTCCCTGCCGGTGAGGCACATCCCTCGAAAAGCTACCTGAACATGGACAGGATTATTGATATTGTGCATAAGTCAGGATCGGAGGCTGTGCACCCCGGGTACGGGTTCCTTGCCGAGAATTACAGGTTTGCGGGGCTCTGTGAAAAAGAGGGAATTATCTTTATCGGACCATCGGCGAGGACAATCGAGATGATGGGCTCGAAACTGGGCAGCAAACACATGATGGAATCGGCAGGCGTTCCTGTGCTGCCGTATACCCCAAACGGTGTTACATCGGCTGAGAACGCAATGGATATTGCAGAGCAGATCGGTTATCCTGTCATCGTAAAGGCCAGTGCCGGTGGCGGGGGTATCGGGATGCAGATCGTAGAGGAACCTCAAGCCCTCCAGAACGCCATTGATACAGGCATGCGCACAGCAAAATCCGCGTTCGGTGATCCCACGGTATTTCTCGAAAAATACCTCGTCAAGCCCCGTCATATTGAGTTTCAGGTCCTTGCCGATGCGCATGGCAACCGCATTCATCTTTTCGACCGCGAGTGCTCAATCCAGCGCCGCCACCAGAAACTCGTTGAAGAAGCCCCCTGCCCGATCATGACACCGGAACTCAGGGAACAGATGGCTGCCTCCGCGCTCACTGTCGCAAAGGTTTCAGGGTACACGAACGCCGGGACAGTCGAGTTCCTGTACTCAGGCGGGAAGTACTATTTCATGGAGATGAATACCCGCCTCCAGGTTGAGCACACGATCACGGAGATGATCACGGGTGTCGACATCGTCCACAAGCAGCTCGGAATTGCTGCCGGCGATGAACTTCCCTATACGCAGGATGATATCAGCATCCGCGGGCATGCCATTGAGTGCCGGATCAATGCCGAGGACCCCGTCAATAATTTCACTGCCGATCCTGGTAAGATTCTGCGTTACCGCTCGCCGGGCGGCCCGGGCATCCGGCTTGACAGTGGCATCCATATGGGTTATTCGATCCCGCCGAATTACGATTCAATGATCGCAAAACTCTGTGCCTGGCATGCGACCCGCTTTGGCGCAATAAAACGAATGCAAAGGGCGATATCCGAGTACATCATCCTTGGTGTTAAAACGACTCTACCACTCCATTATGCAATAATGAATAACACGGAATACATTGCAGGCAATACCCATACACACTTCCTCCAGGAGGAGCATATCGCAAAAACACTCGAACGGTACCAGCGCGATGAAGAGGCAAGGATGCAGACGCTTGCCGGATCGTTTGAACAGGGAAAAAAGATTGCTGCAATTACTACAGCGGTAAATGTGTACCTGCAGGGCAAAAAGGACTGATGCAGGTAAAAGATCGTGTATCAGAATCTTTAATAATTTTTAAGGTATTGTTATAATGCACGTCTGCGCTGCGGTGGCCTAGCTGGTCAGGGCGCCAGACTCATAATGTAGTGGAACGCGATGGAGCGTTCAGCTTGAGATATCTGGAGATCGTGGGATCGTAACCCACCCGCAGCATTGATCTGATAGTTCCTTTTTAATTCCCTGCAGAGCGTGTATTTTTCTGATTATGTTCCGTACATGTTGATTGTACGGATCAGATCGGCAAAACCATGCATCTCCAGAGCAAGGACCTGCTCACGTGTCATACCCATGCTGGTCTCTGCATCTGCAGTGAGCACTTCAGGACCCCGTACAACGTCACGCTCATTTCCATCGCGGCTGAGAACTTCCTGTGCTTCCTTGAGATGTACAAATGCGCGGCCCGGGATAATGACGGTGGGTTCAAGACCTGCTGGATCGAGCTTTTTGAGGTCCTCTATGGTAATGAGACAGGCAATCTCTTTTTCTACCGCAATGATCGGGGATGTCAAACCACGAGCTTTGAGAACCTTGTCGATATATGGCGCTGCCACATTGCCGCTGACGACCGAGGCACGCCGCTGGATACGGGGGAGCTTATCGATCAGATCGGGTTCAGAGATGATTGCAAAGGGTGATCCTATCTCCGGATCCCAGAGTGGCGTTCCCGAGATCTTCATGCTGAAGCGGTTGCTGAGATCCGTGATAATATTCCTGAATTCATCGATCGAATGGACGCGCTGACCTTTGAGGATTGGAGCATTTTCAAGAATCAACCCCTGTTCGGTCCTGTTGGCAAACCGCATCAGGATCAGCCCTTTTGCTCCCCGGTGCTCCAGCCATTCACATGTACGTTCAAGGATCTTCCCGTCATTGATTCCCGGCAGCACCACTGCCGCAGCGTATACATCCACCGCATCACATAACCGTTCCAGAACTTTTAGTGAGACATCCGGAGATGGATCGTGCATATAGCGCTTGCGCAATCTGGGATCCGTTGCAAATACCGTGAACGATAGTTCTGAGAGTCCATTATCAATGAGCAGGTTGGCAATCTTTTCATCATCAAACCCTTTCCCGCTCGTGTAGCCGATATGAAGCGGCGCTCCCGTGCTCCCCATAAGTTCAATAAGATCAGTGAAACGCGGGTAGCAGCTCGGATCACCCCCGCCGCTGATGGTTACCTTTGAGAGATCGTCTCTTGTTGACTGGAGGGTGGCAAGGGTTTCATCTGCTATTGTTTTTAAATCCTTAAATCCGCTATATTTTTCTTTCACTCCACGTGAACAATAATCACAGCCCTTTTTGAACGGGAGGCAGTAGCGGCAGCCGAAGGCCTGAACATCCCGCACCTTTTTAAAATAACAGTATTCACAGAACCCCCGGCAATCGATCCCAGGGCGGCCGCCTATGTCCACTGTCAGCTGTGCCATCTCTCCACTAATTTCCGTTGTGCGGGGTTTAATGTGTTTGCAATCAGACAGCCGGGCGCATTAGAATAGTCCGATATTTTTTACTATCCAGCCTTCAGGATCTGACAGACACTAAGATATAACCGCCATATTGATGGCAGCATGCGCCAGAATTAAGCACTACAAGCAGTGTTCCGATGAGGAAAAGCCACGAGCTCCTGTTGAAATTCAGGTTTGATCCAAGGTATTCGTTCTCGCAGGTGCAGGTATGGTATGTTGACCGCGGGGCGACCGGCGATCATTCCTGTGTTGATGGAGTCCACATCATGACGCTCGATGCGTATTACATGGAGATTGGAACAGAATCGGAAACAAAACGTATCCCCTATCACCGGATCAGGAAGATCCTGTATGCAGGAAAGGTAGTGTGGGAACGGTAGATGGGACGTATCAATTATTCCTGAACCCTTGGGCTGCCCTACTGCACCACATGATCATGTCACCGTCAGAACTGGCCAACACCATCTTTTATACTAACCAAGGTCAAACTGATATGGCGCCCCAGTGGCTTAGCTGGCAGAGCGGCTGACTTGTAATCAGCAGGTCCCGTGTTCAAATCACGGCTGGGGCTTTTTGAAATAGCTATCCGATGTTAATAAAAACAAATAATTATTGAATCACTACCTCCATTTTGCACTTCTCGAAATCATTAACCATTTTCTCAACAATTCTGATATGTGTTCTCACCCTCACCCTACATCTCCCGTTTAATGAGTATCGGCCCCATCCAGCGACAGAGCTTTATCACACTCGTTTCGACAATCGCTCTGACAGGAATCGGCTTTCTTTCAACAATATATTTCGCTCATACACTGGGTCCTGCCCCTCTCGGAGCGTACTTCCTGTTCCTCGCTTATTTTGGAATTTTCAACCTGATTGGAGACGGGGGATTTGGCGGGGCAGCAGTAAAGAGGATATCTGAAGGAAAAGAACCCCAAGAATATCTTTCTGCGTTTGTTTGTATCAGGATTGTACTGCTCGCAGTATCTGTTACCCTTCTCCTGGTTGCAGAACCCTACCTAAAGGATATAACGTCATCAGGAATGTTTTTCTGGCTTCTTTTCGCACTCACAATTTCAGTATTTTCCAGCAGCACGGCAATGGGGGTATACGGTGCGGGTAAAGTTGGCGTGTATCAGATCAGCAATTTTGTGGATGTGCTCCTGCGGATTCTCTTCCAGGTCGGAGGTGTCTTTTTCGGTTTTGGCGCTGCAGGACTTGCCGGGGGTTTTGTAGGAGGTCTGATTGCAGGGGGGGTTGTAAATTTCCGGTATCTTGATCTCAAACTGATTCGGTTCAGGGTATCCCATATAAAAAACCTGACCGGTTTTTCTTTCTGGATCTTCCTTACTGCTAGCGGTTCACTCGTGTTCAGTTATGCAGATACCGTACTTATCGGATATTTTATGAGTACTGCAGATGTCGGGATCTATCGTACCGCATTCCAGCTTACCTCTGTCGCTACCTTCACAACACTGGCCTTCCATACCGTTCTCTATCCAAAGATCAGCGCATGGGAATCACGGGGGAATTTTGCTGCAATAGAAAACGCTCTTTCCCGTGCATTTACTTACTCCCTCCTCCTTGCTGTACCCGTATGCATTGGGGGCTGGATCCTTGGTGAACGGCTCCTTTACTTCGTGTACGGGGCTTCTTTTACCGGGGGAACACCCGCTCTTTTCTTCCTCCTTCCAGTTCAGGTTGTGAATGTTTTTATGTATCTGGGAACAATGGGCCTGAATTCCCTTAACCGGCCGAAAGATGCCTTCTGGGTAACAGCCATTGCATCACTCGTAAACATCATTCTTGACATTGCACTTATTCCCGTCATCGGGATTACCGGGGCTGCTGCGGCTACACTTATCGCAATGACCCTGAATGCACTCGTCGCACTCATGCTTTTATCCCGGGTCATATCAGTAAAGATCGAACACGGCCCGGTAAAAAATATTCTCTATGCTACAGGAATGATGGGCATTTTCCTTATTGCAATTCATTTTTTTCTGCCTCTCACTCACGTGGCCATGGTATTTGGGACAGTTCTGATAGGGGCATGCATTTATTCACTCGTTCTCCTCAAGGCTGACTTGGGAATCCATAATGAAATAAAAGATTTTTGCATCAACCTTGGACTGCCATGGCTGAAATGGTTGTAAGGATGGGTATCATGGCGGATACTCTTTTTTTTGACCGGTTCTTTAAAAGACTGATTCAGGAACCATAACTATTTCGACGTTTTTTAGAGACGAAAGGGGGTTATTCATTAGAAACACGTACAGAAAAAAGATTTTTTATGGAATTCAAGATATCTGACAACAACACCCGCATCCCAAAATCAATTGCTTATAGATACCGAATCATAAGAGTCCTCCATATGATGAAAATGACAATTTTAATTTTTTTAATGAACGTGAAACCGTATTCATATGTGAAAACGACTTTTACAGAATTATAGAATAAGAAAATATACCCAAAATATACATTCAGTCTTGAAATGTCGAAGGATTGAACCATATTTGCAGATGAAGTACCAGCAAATCCGGGTCCGCTGATGAAGAGGCCCGGTTCGGTTTTCCCGATTTCACCATGGAGTGCGAGGAATAATACAACAACATGATCCTCGGCAAAATAATTTTTCCATGATTATTCTGAGCCGGTTCTGGTTTTCATCAATCCATATAATTCGTAATTACCATAATTATTCAGTAAAAATTTTTTTATTCCCTCAAGTTTTTTCAATCCCGCCGTAGTGCTATCGAAATGCATTGTATCCATCTGTCCAAGGCCATTCTTTTTACTGCGGCTCCACCAAATCCTTCATCAGCGATCAAATCAAAAATTCCATAGTATGCAAGAAATAAGAAAACTGAACTAATACTGCAGAACCTAAATAATATGCAAATGAAAATGTAGATATGTTCCCAAAACCAGTAATTGTAATAAGTGATCCGAGAGTCAGCAATTATTGTCTTTGTATCGGTTTAATATTCATAAAAATTGAAAGAAAATTATTGAAAAATTGCAAGTAGTCCCTTCCTAAAACTAATAATATTAGTTATTTAATTCTTTCATGCAAATTTCCTTTTAGAGACCTTTCCAGTATTATTGTTTTTTATTTATATTATCCGATGGAATTAGATTAAATTTTTTAAGAAGAACAAGGTATTTCTCAACAATGATTTCGTTCCTCAAGTGACAGTTTTTCATTTTTTTTATGATACATATACCAATTGATTGTTCTTTTAATCCCATCCTGAAATGGCATCTGTGCTTCAAACCCGAATTCCTCCTTTGCCCGGCTCACATCTAATCTTCGTTTCGGTTGTCCATCCGGCTTTGTAGTATCCCAATGGACATCCCCGGAAAAACCTGTCAATTCCTGTATCAGATTCGCGAGATCGCGAATCGTTATTTCTGTTCCGGATCCAAGGTTTACCGGATCGGATTTATTGTAGTGCTCGGTTGCAAGAACGATCCCGCGTGCAGCGTCATCGACATACAGGAACTCCCGTGATGCCGAGCCAGTGCCCCAAACTTCCACGCAGGATTTGTTTTCCCTTTTGGCTTCGGTGAATTTTTTGATGAGTGCAGGGATAACATGCGAGCTGGCCGGATCAAAATTGTCGCCTGGACCATACAGGTTGACCGGAAGAAGGTAGATGGAATTGAAGCCGTATTCCTGCCGGTATGCCTGTGACTGGACGAGGAGCATCTTTTTTGCGAGTCCGTAGGGAGCGTTTGTTTCTTCAGGATATCCGTTCCAGAGATTATCTTCATTGAACGGGACGGGGGTAAATTTAGGATAGGCACAGATCGTACTAACGATTACACACTTTCCAACCCCCTCCTGCCGTGCCGCCTCGATCATCTGGATGCCCATGATAGCATTATCATAGAAAAGTTGTCCCGGGAAATTCTGGTTGAATCCGATACCCCCACCTTCGCAGCGAGATGAATAACAATATCACAATCTTTGACTACCCGTACACAACTCTCCCATTTCCGCAGATCGATCTCTTTGCTGCGGGGAATAACAATGTCTTTTTTTAGAACTCCTTTTTGCAGAAGCTGGTTTACTACCTGGGTGCCAAAAAAGCCAGCACCACCTGTCAACAAAATGCGTTTACCCGACCAGAATGTCATATTCATCTCCTGATGTTTTGATTAATTGATCCTTTGATTTTTCTTTCATCAGGTGGAAATAATTCTCCACCTTTTACGTAATTTCAACGTGATTTTACTACCTGGATCAACAATTAATCAGCGTTCCACCACCTGTCTGAAAATTTCGATCTGACAATTTTATCTCCCTCGCCAATGGGCGCCAATCCGGAAGCACGCATATCGGCGTCCACCATAATCTTTACCAGATCTCTGAACTTTATCGATGGTTTCCAGCCGAGAACCTTATGTGATTTGGCTGGATCTGCAATAAGAACTTCAACCTCAGTAGGACGGAAATATTTTTGATCAATTCGAACATACTCATCCACATCAAGGCCAGCATATTCAAATGCTTCATGTAAAAATTCACGGACAGAATGAGTCTCCCCGGTACCAATTACAAAATCGTTCGGTTTTTCCTGCTGCAGGATTCGCCACATGCACTCCACGTACTCGGGGGCAAATCCCCAGTCCCGTTTTGCATCGAGATTTCCTAAATACAGAAATTTGTCCTTCTTATCAAGAATTCTGGTAATTGCCCGGGTGATCTTGCGGGTGACAAAAGTTTCGCCCCGGCGCGGGGATTCGTGGTTGAAGAGAATGCC
>JAPKXY010000022.1 GCA_026394605.1 Methanoregula sp. | reverse complement strand
GTGCCGGTGCCACGGGGCGACTCCGACAACCTTCTTGTCCTGGACAACAAGGTTGAAGCCGCAACCGGAACCGCAGTACGGGCATGTTGTTGGTACGTATTTCATGTCCATGTTCTAACCTCGAACGACAATGATCTGTACTTAACATTATTTAAGCATACTGAAATTTTATGAAAAATTGATGAATAGCGGTGGGTTCATCCCTGATGAAGGACAACAGTTCCATTGCCCGGGGATTCAGCAGATTTTAAAAAATTCCCAAGGTTCCTGCCCTGCGAAAATCCGGGAGGTGAAACATTCTATGCGAAGGCCACGCGTTCCCCCGATGCTTTCCGACATTATCCAGACTGCACTGTTCGCTTGTGACCGTGTGGTGTTTGACAGCAGGACTGCCTGCCCTACGTGCGGAAGCAGCCTTTCAGGGTACGATACCAAGAAAAAACAGTTTGCAGTCCTGCTGGACGAAAAAGGACGACACCCTGTCCATGTTGTTGTAAAACGGTTTGCCTGCCGCGAGTGCAAAAAGGTCATCTTTGCCGATGAACCGTTCTACCCGGGGACAAGGATCGGGGCGCCGGTCGTTGATCTCTGTGTCACTCTTTCAGGAACCATGCCATTTACCCGGACTGCCGCATACCTTGCAGAAGCGGGCGTTGCTGTCGATCGGATGAGCGTCCGGAAGTTTGCCCGCTACCGGTTTGGGGATATTCCCACGGCAGACGTATTCGGGGTCCGGCTCCCGATCTCAATAATCTCACTCTCGACGCTCTCCGCCCGCCTCGGTGAGGGGGGTTGCATCGAAGGGGCAGAAGCGCTCGCTGCCTGTGGTTTCCCATCCGCACACCGGGCACCGCTTTACAGGCCGCTCACGACGGAAGAGCGGGATGAGCGGGATGAAGAGCACAGCAAAGAAGAACGGGAGGTGCAGGAGCCACATGACCGCAGATAACGCAAGGGAACCGGCAAGGAGGATGAGGCTCAGCTGCCACGGTTTCGTAGGGGTCCACCCCTTCGTCTTTTGGGTGATTGTGCTCCGCTTAATCCCCGCAGGGCAACCTCCCGGACTGCAAACGCGGGCAGGGCATCAGATGCTGCCCCCAGTTCCTTTGAAAGATCGATCCCGTCAAGTTCCCGCGCAAAGAGCGATGTGCCAATCCCGGCGGTCACGGCTGTTGAAGCATGGGACACCGCCATGACAGTACGCACCTGATTGCAGATGAGATTCTTCTGGGCTTCCCAGAACTGCGTTGCGATTCCGGTCGCGTTTTTCTTTCCGATCTCTTTTTGATCCGCACAGACCACGCGGGCGAGTCTGCGAAGCGACGCCTCCGGTGTCTTTGCTTTTTTGTCGGGCGTATCACATGAGTACTGTCTGGGACGGATATGCATGAGCACGAGATGGGCATCGGCGGCAATCGCAAAGTGCTCAGAACTGACCGGTGTTGCAACACCATCAATATCAACAGAGCGCAGCAGAGCGGGAAGCGTGGTACGGAGCATTCCTGTGTACACGAGATACCCCTTCTGAAGGCGCGTCAGATCGGTCAGCCCTTTAAGATCAGGGAATGATACCAGGGGAATAATATCGGTGGTTGTGCTGCCCACATCAACGAGCACGGCATCGGGATAGCGTTGGGCAAGGTAGTCAGCGGACGCAAGCCAGTTGCCCGCTGCAAGGGCACGTACGGGACGGGTGTGGAACGAGCCGTCTGTGCCGTAGAATGCTGCGCGGGGAAATATTTCTTTTATCGCTTTGACAATGAACGAGATGCCTTCAATCTTGGACGCAAAACAGTCGGCAAGTTCCCCGCTCATGACAACAGCTGCAGGTTCAGAGTCCTGCTTTCGGTGCTGTTCCAGCAACCGGGTTAGCTGCGCCCCTTCCCAGAGCGGACAGTAGTGGATATGGACGCCATCATCATCGACAACCTTGAGATTTGCACCGCCGACATCGATCCCGATCATACCTGCCAGACCTTTCCATCCTTGTCAAACCGCACCCTGCCGGAGAGGTTGACCTGTGCCGGGAGCACCCCTTTCGATGCAGAGACAAGGATTTCCGCAATTTCTTCCTGCATGCATGCAGCGATGCCGATGATACTTGTGGTGATGCGGGCATTGACATCCACCACATACACCCGGTCATCCACGACGATATCCACACCGCAGTAGCCCTGACAGCCGAGAACCCCGACGGTTTTTTTCGCAGTATCAATTATTTCAGCTCGTCTGGGGTGATCAAGAGGAGTCTCGCCGCCGAGATAATGGAATGCGCCATCATCTCCAACTTCGATGGACTGCCGGTTCAGCGCGAGCACCAGAGGCGGGGCACCGGAGAAATACAGGCATGCATCTCCCACGACCCGGCTTCCCACGAGGCTCACCGAAAGATGTTCGCCATCGATAAACTGCTGGCCGAATTCACCGGTGTTCTGGGGTGCATCACTCAGCCTGACGCCCCGAGCCCCGCACCCGTTCACCGGTTTTATCACCCGTACACCGGTCGATACCTCGTCAGGGACGAAAATGCCGTGGCTGCGCAGGATCTTTGCTGTATGCACCTTATTGGTACAGACTGCCGCCGTCATGCTGCCGCACCCGAGATTGTGCGTATGCTGCTCGAGGATCATCGTATAACGCGCGAGCAGGGGATCGGGTGCAATGACAAGCCCGACATCGCATGACGGGGCAAGACGCGCGATCTCGTCACCGAAATTTCTGTTTTCTGGTGTAATGACCTCATACCCGCTGCGCAGGAAACTTTTTGACAGGACATCCGCCATCGCCGCGCCTTCCGCTGCGAGAGCAGGATCGTGAGAAATGGTGTATTCAGCAAGCAGGGCTTTCATTTGGGATCACTAGAACATGCATAAAGATTAGTCTAACCGATCGGTGAAGTATTTGTGGAGCGGGAGCCAAGAACATGAGCATGGGATATTCAATCCTGCTGACGAACGATGATGGGGTCAACTCGGTGGGGATCTGGGCGGCGTATGAGGCGCTCTCTGATATTGCCGACGTGACCATCGTTGCGCCGGCGACCCAGCAGAGCGCGATCGGCAGGTCAATCTCCATCTTTGAACCAATACGGGCAACTAAGGTCACAATGAACGGGGTCCCGGCATATGCTGTTGCTGGAAAACCCACCGATGCGGTCATCATCGGGCTCTACGCGCTCAAACTCAACCCTACGCTGGTCGTGAGCGGTGTGAACATCGGTGAAAATCTCTCGTTTGAATCGATCATGACCTCAGGTACAGTCGGGGCGGCACTCGAAGCATCCAACCAGGGCACGAAGGGAATTGCATTTTCGCTGCAGGTCGAGGACCAGGGGGACAAGTTCGACGATCCCCGCCACCACCGCCAGAGCTTTGAACCGGCGAAAAAGGTGATACGGCATGTTGTCTCCCGCGTTCTCGAGCGCGGGTTCTGCCAAAATGCGGATGTGATCAACGTCAACATACCCTCAATAATCAAAGGCGGGTATGAGATCACGCGCCTTGCCCGGAAACTATTCAAAACAGGTGTGGAACAGCGGTTCGATCCCCGCGGGCGCCCGTATTACTGGATCAACGGACCGCTCATTGACGATGCCGAGGAAGGCACAGATGTTCACGCGATCCGCAAAGGCAATATTTCGGTCACACCGATTACCCTTGACTGCACGGCTTTTGCTGCTGATAAAGAAATACGAAAACTGTTTATTCCCTGAACTGTCCTGATATCAGCAGAGATGATCGTGCGTGTCTGAACGCAATGTACCACAAACCTGCGAACGCAGGTACATGTCCTGGCATCACCAGTATTTATTATTCAGGCACCAAAATCTATCATCGTGATAGACGAACGGGCAACAACGGCGGCAAAGCGGGCGGCAGGGTACAAAGCAGCAGACCTTGTAAAAAACCGGATGGTCATCGGGCTTGGCACCGGATCAACGGTCTTTTTTGCGATGGAACGGTTGCAGGAGCGAATCAGGGCAGGGCTTACGATCAAAGGTGTACCTACTTCATTTCAGGCTGAGTTCCGTGCACGTAACTATGGTATTCCTCTCACGACTCTCGATGAGTATCCCGTGCTCGATTGTGCAATCGATGGCGCCGATCAGGTCGATCCCCACTTCCGGTTGATCAAGGGGCGGGGAGCCGCCCATACCCGGGAAAAGTGCGTTGCTGCTGCGGCCCGGCAATTTTTGGTTGTTGTTGATACGTCCAAGATGACCCCCCGGCTGAATGCTCCCGTCCCCATCGAGGTGCTCCCGTTTGCAGTAACACCGGTGATGGCAGAGCTTACGTCCATGGGGGGGATGCCAATGGTGCGGGAGGGGGCAAAGAAGGACGGTCCCGTTATCAGCGACAATGGCAACTATATCATTGATTGTGGGTTTGGCATAATTGACAACCCTGAAGAACTGGAATCTTCCCTCGCTCAAATCACCGGCGTTATCGAGAGTGGCCTGTTTACCAGATTTACCGATAAGACACTGGTTATTGTCGGAGAGAAAAAAAAGTGCAAGGTCCTGAAATCACGTGATATAGTTGCGTAATTTCTGGACAAGCTGGAGCTGGTGGTTCGCCTCTTTTTTCTTTGACTTTTCAATACTGTCCATGATCTCGGTGATGGGCTTTGCGAGTTCGTAGATCTTCACCGGTCTCCCCTTGCTCTCTGCCTTGCTCTCGCGGCTCGAAATCCAGCCCTGTTCCATGAGATACCTCATCGCGATGCTGACTTCAGGCTGGCGAAGGTCAGTGCCACGTTCGATGGCGCGCGATGTTGCTTCCGGTGTATTTGCAAGAAACACCAGCACTTTGGCAACGTTCCTCTTGGTCCCGATCTCGATGAGGAGGTTGGCAAATTCCTCCTCTTTCTCAGTAAAATACATCACATTTTCCAGTCTCATGTCAATCACCGCATTGTTTTTGAAATTCCCCTATTATATATCTGAAGACAGATATAAATATTATGTTATTGTTCATCAATAACAGGGTAATTTAAATAATAATAAACTCGATTTCGCGCATAAAAAAATAACCAATTTATAAAATAAACGGTACTGATATTACGATCCATAAAAAAAAGATATCACATCAGACCGACGTTGCGAAGGTCTGAGAGAATTTTTATAACTGCATTCTTTGCATCATCCGGTTCCTTGCCTCCGGTAATGATCAATTTGCCCGATCCAAAGAGTAAAACAACGACCTTGGGTTTTTCAAGCCGGTATACAAGTCCCGGGAACTGTTCGGGTTCGTACTCGATCCGGTCCAGATTGAACCCGACTGCAATCTTGTTTAAGTTGATTGCGGTTGCGAGATCCGCTGAGGTCACAATATTCTGGATTTTGTAGGTGAGTTTCTTGGGAATGTCGATATTCAGGTCGCGCAGCTGTTTTCCAAGAATATTAAGCCCCTTGGTCAGGGCGTCAATACTTTTAGCACCGGTGAGGACAACTTTTCCTGATCCGAAGACGAGGGCGGCAATCTTCGGGTTCTGCATCCGCAGAACAACGCCCGGGAAACGTTTCTTGTTGTATTCAGCATCCTTGATTTGCGATGCAAGTGCCGGTAGATCCAGATAATCGGTCACCTTGGCAGAGGCGACGATGTTTTCAATCTTGAGGGAATCTTCTGGTCTGACCTTCATGTTTATAAATGCCACAGAACAGTATTTAAAAAGTTGGGTGGGGTTACAGGTTCAGGGTCAGTCTTCAAGGGTAGGGATGTCGGCCGGATCGATCCCCCTCTCTTTTGCCATCACAATGCAGTGTCGGATAGTGCCGTTGCGGCTCCCGGGCCACGATAGAATTCCGGATTGGTTTATCCGTAAAAATAAAAAAAGAGTATGCCTGCATGACAGATTGCCTGCACGCAAGCCCAAGAACCGGAGTTACCACACCTCGGGGAATGCCATGTTGGTGTAGATGTCTTCCAGCCGGGCCTTGTGCCCCCGCTCCATCGATGCAAGGTCGGTGAAGAGTTTCTTCGTTGGTGCGTCAGTGCTGGCATTCGCGAGCTGGGTGTACATCGACATCGCTTCCAGTTCTTTCTTGATGGCAATGACGAGTCCTTCAATAGGTTTCATGTCAGGCGTAAGTGCGGGTGTTTTTAACGAGTCTCCCACCTTGAAGTCCTTTTTTGCATCGATGTTTACTGCCTTGATGTCCTTTGTGAGCAGGTTCTGCAGGAATTCGCGGTGTTTGGTCTCATCGCCGGCGAGTTCACCGAAGAGCTTTTTTAATGCCGGGTCCTTGACCTTGTCGGAAACCCCCTTATAAAAGGTATAGGCTTCCACTTCCCGGTTGATCGCCATCGAAATGATTTTCTTAAACTCCTCTGCATTCATCGTTTAATCCACTCCTTTGTATTAACTATTTACAGATTCTCTATATAATCACATTGTTTTACACAGCACCCGCTGGTTCTGACCTTAAAAAACCAGAACACATATGACCCCCTAAAAGAGAATCATCCTTTGCGTTCCCTTCCTGAACTCAGCTATTGGGGGGTCGGACAACCATGGTGGAAAAAAGGAAATGCCAGTACTGTGAAAAGGACGCGATCGGGTATCAGGGATTCGGGTGCTGTTCGGCATATGTATGCACAGACCATGCCCATAGTAACCTTGTAGCACTCAAACCTGGTGAAAAAATATCAACCGATGAATGTTACCTCGAGCGTTTTATTATCATGGATTAAAACGGGATCAAGCGTCCGGTATAATAAAACGGCAAATCAGAAAATAACTCTGTTAATCGTACTGCCTCCAGGTATGCCCGCATTCTGTGCACCGGAAGAACCTGACTTCGCTTTCATCTGCGGCCCGCAGCTGCCGCAGCCACCAGCACGCAAGGTTATTGTCGCATTTCGGGCACCTGATCTGGATGGTAGGCAGTGTCCTTACCTGCTCCCCCTCTTCCACAATCACGATCTCCTTCTCGCTGCGTTTCTTCTCACGCTTCATCTGTTTCTGCTTGGCATCGTCAATTTTTTTTATATATCCGCATTTTTTGCACTTGAGCTGACCCCCCGACGATATTAACATGGTTTTGCATTCAGGACAGAACATTGCTACAATCATGCGCAGGCAGAGAAGATTAAGTCTTGGATGATTTAACGACGAACCCGGACTGTCGTGGCAGGTAAAACCCGGGCGTGCCTGTTGAGAATCCTTTTTTTGGTATGACGAGAATATGTGATTAATGATCGGGTATCTGGTGCTGATTTCCTGTATTGGATTTTTAGCGTTCCTGATACCCGGGCGGTTCAGAAAATACCCTGCGATTATCGGCTGGATCTCTATCGTCCTGTTCCTCTTTGCCGAGCTCCCGTATTACTTCTCCATCAATAACTTCCTGTATCCCACGATGGCGGCGCTCTCGGTGCCGTTCCTTTACATTACCGTGAAATCTCTGATGAAGGAGGATCGCCGCGTTATCAACCTCTCGAGGGCAGCAGCGGTCGCTTTCCTGATCTACGCCCCGTTTGAATATATCCCTACGCTTGGCAACTTCCTGATCTCCATTGTCGTCGGTCAGGTTGCCTTTCTCCTTGACACACTCGGGCATGGTGTGACGCTCACGGAGTGGAATATCATTGCCCGCAATAACCTGCGCGTGGAGATCATCCTCGCCTGCACTGGTGTCCAGAGCATCGCGATCATGCTGGGGGTTGCAGCGGCTGTACCCACAACAATGCGGCAGAAGGTGTGCACGTTCCTGCTCGTTGCCCCGACAATCTACATCCTGAACCTGCTGCGCAATGTCTTTGTGATCATGGCATATACCGAACAGTGGTTCCCGTATTACCCCGAGATCGCAAGCAACGGGGAGTTCGGGTACGAGAGCTTCTTCTGGGCGCACAATGTGATTGCTGAACTGCTCGCACTCGTGCTGCTGGTCGCAATCGCATACGGGTTGTTCAGGATCATCCCGAATCTGGGGGACTTTGCTGATGACCTCTACCAGCTCTATTCCGGTGAGGTCAGGGCAATGTTTTATAGAGATAAATGATCCGCTGGAGTGCTGAAAGGTTTGTGCAGACCGCGATGATGATGACTGATACCCAGATGTACCCGGTAATCCCTCCTCCAATCAAAAACAGCAGTGTTTCAGGTCTGCCAAAAAACCCGACGCCTTCCAGCGGGTCATCGATCTTGCCCCCCACTTTTTCACGGTACCCGATCTCTGCATAGACGACTGGTTTGATGAAGGTGTTCATGAGTGAACCGATGATGGCACATGCGACAACCGCAAAGTCAGCCACGGGGGAAACAGGGTAGAGCCGGCTCACAATTGTCATGCCGGAGAGCCCGACACCGAGCAGGGCAAGGGCATCGATGTATTTATCGACGATCCAGTCAAAGACCGCACCGAAATTAGTATGGGCGCCGGTTTTTCTCGCCACGCTTCCGTCAATAAGGTCGAGTACTGCCGATGCCAAAAGCGCAAGGCTTCCGACAATAAAAGCACCCAGATAAAACATGATAGCGCACAGGACGCCACATGCCAGTGCGATGAGCGATATCTGGTTGGGGGTGATCCCGATTTTTACAAAAAGGTCTGCAACCGGCTCAAGATATCCGATACATCGTGAGCGGTATACAGTCATATTCATAGCTCAAATCATGGGCACCCGACCCATTAATAGTTGCTGCCGGTTTTAAGGGCAGAACCACAAACCTCACAGGGTAGTATTCAATCGTCATCTTCTTTATATGCCCTCACCAATGATTAACAAGAGAAGAGAGGCTATGCCAGACAGAACAAACCGTCCGCATGTGCTGATGATGTCAGAGATCACTGCGGATGGCAAACTCACGCTCAAGAAGGGTGCGTCTTCCAAGATCCTGATGAAGTACATGGCGCATGAAACCGAAATCCTTCTTCACGAGACCCGGGCGGCGTATGATGCAATCATGGTCGGCGCAAACACGATCCGGATTGATAATTCCTTTCTGACGGTCCGTCTCGTTCCCGGAAAAAGCCCCCTGCGTGTGATCCCCTGCAGCATGGCTGACATCCCGCCCGATGCCAATGTGCTTGGACCAGATGCGCCGTCAGTGATCGCGGTCTGTGAACAGGCACCAGCCGACCGCGTTGCGGCGATTAAAAAAAAGGGCATTCATGTCGTTTTCGCGGGGAAGCACCACGTCGAACTCCCGCTCCTTTTAACAATTCTGAAAGAAAAGTTTTCAGTCAACAAGCTCATGATAGAGGGGGGTCCCACGCTGAACTGGCATATGCTCCACCACCAGCTTGTTGATGAGATCCGGCTCATCCACCTCCCGTTTATTGTCGGCGGATCAGACACACCGTCACTCGTGGGCGGCATGCATATCAATACCGAGGACGAGATGATCCGGTTGCACCTCAAGAACCATTACATGTGCGGCAGCAATCTTGTCTCGGAATACGATGTGCTGTACCGTGAGGGATAAAATTATGACGTTCTTCCCGGAACAGGGAGGTGCCCCGGTATCACATTCTTCCTCAAAAACGTGGCTTTTCCTCATCATTCTCGCGCTCATCCTCGTGGTCGGGCTTTTTATCGCCGTAGTCTTTCTCACCTACTCTGATGCTGGGGGGGTCTCGGTGGTCAGGATGGAGGGTACGCTGGTCACCGGAGATGTCTCCGGTGACGGGTTTTCCGCGAGTGAACAGGTGGGGAGGGAACTGCGGGATGCGGCGAACGACCCCATGGTGGAAGCAATCGTGCTCCGGGTGAACAGCCCTGGTGGCACGCCGGCAGCAGCGCAGGAGATCATCCGCGACCTCGAATACGCAAAATCAAAAAAACCGGTCATCGTGTCGATGGGCGATATGGCGACATCCGCCGCATATTACGTGAGTGCCCACGCCAACAGGATCTATGCAAATCCCGATTCTTTCACGGCAGGGATCGGCGTGGTCTGGACGTTCCCTGATATCAGCCGCTGGATGAATAAGGAAGGCTACAACGTGAGCATTGTGAAATCGGGGAGCATGAAGGACATGGGCTCAGCATCGCGACCGATAAATGATGAAGAGCGGGCCTATGCACAGGACATCGTGAATGCGAGCTTTGAAAACTTCATGAAGGATGTGCTCGATCAGCGGCAGATCGCCCGTTCCGATATTGAAGATGGCAGGGTGATCCGCGGTGCTGATGCCGTCCGGCTCAATATCGTGGACGAGATTGGCAACCTGAACGATGCTATCGAGGGTGCAAAAGCACTTGCCGGCCACTCTCCGATACTCTAGATCATCTGCAGCGGGTCTGCTTTCATGAACTCGCGTGCAACGGTGGTTGCATAGTGCCCGGGCGGCAGGGTAAATTGTAAACGGACGCGGGTGTCATCGACAACGGCATCGATTGCCGTCCGCAGCGCGACCGGGCGCAGCGCCCCTTCAAATTTTGTTTTGACGAACCCGGACGCTTTCCTGAATTGTTCCGCGCCGATACCGCGCGTTTCCATCAGACTTTTTATGTATTGTTCGCTGTCTGAGTGTGGAAAATATGGCTCTTTTCCCGGCATAAAGATTGCAATGGTGCACCTGCCACGGCTGATATGCTGCGCAGCGGTCGGTGTGTTTTCTGCAGTGACCATATCTGCCTTGCCGCTTGTAAACATGAGCCGGTCACCGGGCTGCGGGTCGAAAAGAGAAAACCCCTTCTCGAGGCGCCTGCTCAGCGCCTCGTTGAACAGGTGCGACTGGAACGCTGATACGAACATCGAGAGGAGCCTGGGAGGAAGATCCTGCAGGGCGCCGGCATAATCACCAGGATGATTACAGAGGTGCTGGAGCATCGCACGCTCGTATGCCATCGTGACCGGAAATTCCCGGAGTGCGGTTTTCGGGTCACGGGTCTTGAAAAATCCGGTGCGAACGTGCCGGATGTTCTCCTGTTCCAGCGGAAAAGCCTGCCCGATATACGTGAGAACCGCCCGTTCGTAATCGCCGGCAAGGATGCACTCACCGACGCGGTGGGTGACCGGCCGCACGCCGCCGAACCGCTGGAGACCGTAGTAGTTCGGGATGCCCAGTGTGACATCCGTTGTTATCTGCCTGACCGTTTCTTTCAGGTCCGGGGCACTGCAGTCCCTGATTACAATATCAAACTGGTTTCCCCGCAGATCACCCAGAGAGAGCTGGGTGTTCTGCTGCCGGATAACTTCGAGAGTGATATCTTTAAGCCTGATGTTTTCAACTGCTTCGGGTGTTGCTTTGTAGATCGAGATGAGCTGGGTGGTGACTGCCCGGCGATCCTTGGTGCCTGCCCAGCCAATCCTGCGGTGACTGATCCCGAGCCGTTTTGCGATCTCTTTGATCGCGTGCTGGTGCTCCCAGTTCTTCTTTGTGAGCCGGCAGATGAGGTAGGGACCTGTTCCGCCACCCGGAGGGAGCGGAATCTCTTCGACCAGGAAATCTTCCGCTGTTGAGCGCAGGGTTCCCCCGATTCCTCCGGCATCGCTTGCGTAAAAGCGCATACCGAGCTCCTGTTCAAGGGGATACGGGCTCCTTTTCATAAGAGTGTGAGGCTGCCGGTGATCCGATCAAGGTCTTCACTCTTTGCAGGACCGAGCCCGAGCGCGGTGACTGTTCCCGGTGGTATCTCGGTCATGCCGGCATCATGGATGAGGGAGGTGGCAATACCTGCATTTTCGGCGATCATCCTGAGATCGTAGAGTGTACGCTCGTCATTTGCTTTCAGCACCACCTTCTTCTGACCTTCAGAAAGCCATGCTTTTTTGAGGTTTTTATCAGCGTGCTCGTATGCGCCGATGGATGCGTGGGCTGCCTGTGCGCATTTCTTGCCGCAGCTCATGGTGATGTCGTTGCGCACGATCAGGCACTGTTTATACCTGAAGACCGGCTCCTCTGCCATCGTGTATGATGTTGGTGCTGCCCTGTCAAATAGGTAGTGACAGGGTCGGAAACGAGGTTAGCACCTGTCACCATCGCGAGCTTTACAATGCCGTGCTTTCCATGATGATACAAGGCTTGTGCGATGTCATCAATGCCAGCAGCTCCACAGCAGAGCCAGAAAGCGACATTTGGTGCCGGCTGTTTCTGGGGGGTCGAAGCCGCGTTCCGCAGGGTGCCCGGCGTCACCGATACTGCAGCCGGTTACATGGGGGGGACCCTGCACCACCCGACGTACCGTGACGTCTGCACTGATACGACGGGTCATGCAGAGGTCGTTGAAGTAGTCTTCGAACCCGAAAAGGTCACCTACGAGAATCTGCTGGATGTGTTCTGGAGCATCCACGATCCCACTACGCCGGACAGGCAGGGGGTGGATGTTGGAACCCAGTACCGCTCGGCTGTCTTCTATCATTCCCCCGACCAGAAAGTTCTGGCAGAGGCATCAAAGGAACACCTCAACCGTTCAGGCAGGTTCCGGCGTCCGGTCGTGACCGAAATTGTGCCGGCACAGACATTCTGGCGGGCGGAGGAGTACCACCAGCGGTACCATGAAAAACACGGGAGAGCGGGATGCGGGATCTGAGGACCTGGAATTAGTAACCGTCAGGTTCTCTGCCATTTTTTTAACAAAAATACCGGTTGAACCGGCACGGTACGATAAGCCCCCGTTAACGGTAGTAACCCGCCGAAGAGCTTCTCAGGGTCTCGTCAAACACTAATGAGAGATCGGTATCGTTTGGAGGAGAATAGGATTTCGGGACATACCCGAGGATCCCGCGGATCTCTTTCCGGAGCGCAAACGGGCGCTCCTCGATCAGTGCCTGGAGTTTTTCCTCCGGCACCGGCAGTTCGTGGATGTGCTGGTGGCAGGTGGAACAGACCACGATAATATGGCATTCGCGTTCTTTCGGGAGCGGTTTTTCCGGTCGCGGGACTGCAGGGATGCCATGCAGTTCGAGCAGGGAGAAAGGTGTGTACTCGTGACAGAGCTCACAGGTTGCTTCGACAGCACACTTGATCTGTTTTGCCTTTAAGGGTGTGATACCTCTGCACCAGGGTTCAGGTTTGGCAGGCATATCCTGATCACCGGTGCATTATCCTATGCCGGTGTTAATAGGTTTTTTGTCCGCGTCCTTCTGTTATACATATCCTTCCGACTGCACTATTATCTCATAACCCGTATCTAAAAAAAACATGGTATGCAAATCAGTTCCTTTGCAGGAAACGGCCCTTAAAGGAGGAAATGGACACTACCTGAACGTGGAATGGTCAACGGTGCAACCGCAAGAAAAAAAAGAGAAACCTGATGGAGAACCGAAATTTGAGAACGCAGCGTTTCTTTTTATGGTCCTTATCATTATCTGCATTGTCTCAAAGATTACTCCCCACCTTGAGTTGAAACGTGCACCTGTAGCTTCAAGGGAGTCATAGAGTGGTGCGGAGAATGACATTTATAAAAGAGTGATCGATCCGTTCCTCTCTTGCTGATGAGGATGGATCCCATTACATTCATGAAAGGAACGGAAAGGAAACCGCAATTCCCCATCTCCTCCCTTATCCAGCTGATAGGGTTCTGTCGTACCGCCGTTAAATTTTCCGGTCCCTGGTACTGCACGTCTGGAGGAAAAGGCACATCCAAAATCACTCGTACATAAACGGGAAGTACGTGACATGCACGAACATCGTGCGTAAATAAGATCCACACCAACCTATCCAAAGCACACGCTAAAAAACGGCACAGACTGGAGGGAATATGGCAGGAACACCAGTGTCGGGCGGGCAGCCCATCATCGAAGTAAAAAATCTCGAACACTCCTACGGTGACTTCAAAGCTGTTGACGGGATCAGTTTTGCTGTGAAGGAAGGCGAGATCTTCTCGTTCCTCGGGCCCAACGGTGCGGGCAAGAGCACCGCGATCAATATCCTCATCACGCTGCTCTCCCTCCAGAAGGGTGAAGCGAGCGTCGCGGGCTTTGATGTCACGAAAGACCCGCAGAAAGTCCGCGAATCGATCGGCGTTGTCTTCCAGGATATCACACTCGACCGGGACATGACCGTCCAGGAGATTCTCGAGTTCCATGGCAGGCTCTACAATATGCCCCGCGAGGAGCGCAAAAAACGCATCGATGAACTGCTCAGGCTCGTCCAGCTCGAGGCAAAGAAGGACGAACGGACCAAGAACTTAAGCGGCGGGATGAAGCGCAGGCTCGAGATTGCCCGGGGGCTCATGACCCGGCCGAAAGTGCTCTTCTTAGATGAGCCGACCCTCGGGCTTGACCCGCAGACCCGGATGCGGATGTGGGACTACATCAAGGGCGTCAACAAGGAAGGCACGACGATATTTCTCACCACCCACTACATGGACGAGGCCGACCAGCTCTCCGACCGGATCAGCATCATCGACCACGGGAGGATCATCACCTCAGGCACATCGTATGGACTCAAGAATACTCTCGGCCAGGACCTTATCTACCTGGAAACGAGCGACAACGAGGCGGCGATCCGGATCTTACAGGGCCTTCCCAGTATCCGGAATGTAAAATCCAAAACGAAGGGTTTTGTCCTGATGGTCAACGAGGATGGTACTAAGGTGCTACCTGTTATTATCGACACGCTGCGCGACAAGGGGATCGAGCTCTCTACCATCAACTTAAAGAAACCCTCGATGGATGACGTCTTTGTATTTTACACAGGTAAAGAATTCCGTGACGAGCCCGAGGGAAAACCCGGCTACCTCACCATGCGTCCGGGAGGCCATTAATATGGTATACGGCTTTACCACAATTTACTGGCGTGATATGATCCGGTTTGTCCGGTTCAAGACACTCCTTCTTTCCTCGCTGCTCCAGCCGGCGCTCTGGCTGGCGTTCTTTGGCATCGCCATGTCAAGCAGTTTCGATAAACTCATGGCGGGAGTCCCGGTTCCGCCGGGCATGCACGCGGTGGGATATCTCACCTTTATGGCTGCCGGAATTATTGCGATGACGACCCTGTTTACCAGCCTCTTCGGCGGGATCGTGATCCTGTTTGACAAGAACTGGGGGTTGATGCGTGAGATTCTCGCAAGCCCGATGAACCGGAACCACATCATTTTCGGGATCGCGCTCTCGGGAGTGACGAAATCATTTATCCAGGTGATCATCATCATGGTCTTTGGAATACTCATCGGGGCGGCATTCTTTGCCGGCTTTGGCGCCCTGCAGGTTGTCATCGGTGTGCTGGGCGTCCTTGCATTTGTAGGGATATTTGCGCTGGGATTCCTCTTCCTCTCCGCAGGTATCGCGGTCTCCATGGAGAGTCCCGAGGGGCTGCAGGGGATCATGACGCTTCTGACCATGCCGATCTTCTTTGCAAGCAACGCACTCTACCCGGTTGACTCGTTTCCCGAGATCCTCAAAACCCTCTCGATCTACAACCCCATGACCCTTATGATCAACGGCATTCGGTACTTTGCGATCGGCCCGGATTTCCTCGCTCTGGGGAAATATTATACGTATACTCCAGGAGACATCGTTCTTTCCTTCTTCGGTCTCGTTCTCTTTGCAGCGATCACGTTTTTGTTTGCATGGTGGCGGTTCAGGAAGGCGGTTGTGACCTGATGTAGATCGGTGACAAGGTAGTGGAGGGCTGTACGCAGGCAAGGTCAGGTCGTTTTTTTTTTAAAGTCACGGAACCGGTGTCCCTCTCAGTTTCTCCGACCATTTTTCTGATCTTCGGTATGATCAGATCGGGGAGTATGTGGCGGTTTTGTTGAGATACCGTGAACAATTCGACGTCATCCCGCTGTCGGATCCCTTCGATAAACCGGTCCCCTTTCAACGCAATGGTCGCAAGAACGATCGTATCTGATATGAGCGCCTGCTCCACCATCTGCCGGAATTGCGCTGACATGCACTCCATCTTCCCGATCTCGTCGATGATGATGAGCGGATGACGGGTATCGCCCAGCGGGAGCGCAGTACAAAATTCCTCAAAGCCGTTGATATCCACCTTATACTTTCCGACCCTGTGCGGACTGTTGATCGTGACATGAGAGAGGATACGGCGCTCACCGGATAAACTCACCAGCTCGAATCCCTGCCTGATGCCGTTGATGCGTATCTCGGCAGTGTAAAATCCGACGGGACATAAGTCATGCAGGTTATGTGCGATCGTCCGGACCAGCGTTGTCTTACCGCTGCCCGGTGCACCATTGATGAGGATATTTTTCCTATCCGGACGGAACATGGACTACTCTTCACGGGGATTCATTTCTGATGGGGGTTTCTTTGTCCCTGAGCAGAGTTCAATGGAACCGGTACCCCAGCGCCTGCATCCGGGTAAAGAGCGCTCTCATCTCTGCATCCTGCCGGCTGGTGAGGTGCCTTCCTTTCTGCACAAGCCTGCTCATCCTGACAAGATCTCTTAACAATTCTTTTCGCTGGTCAGAAGGAATGGTCTCAGTATGGTGGACCCACTTGATCATGTCAAACCAGCGGCCGCGGCTTACGACCAAATCCGGCGGCATCCGGGCTGTGGGGGCAGGTTCGGGTGATTGTGAGGCTGTGCTGTCGATTGCGTGGCTATTGTGGACAACATCTGGTTGTTCTGGTTCTGTGACCTGCACATCCTTCTCCGGCTCGGCTGCCTCTGGTAGCGCTATGGCCGGCACCAATTCCGGAAGCCTCGCCTGAACTGACGGGGGCGCGGGGGGAAGGGGCTCCGGCTTTCCCTGTTCACGGTCTTTTATTTGTACATGCGGGGGGGTATCGACTGGCTTTTTAACCCCATTTTCCAACGTTGGGGTATCCGAACGTCGTGCGGAAGTGGGCGTAGTATTGGTAACAACAGGCGCATTCTCATCCTCATGTTCGCTTCCGGGCGCTGCACGTTCTTTGCTGAGGGCAGCAATAGCCCGCTCCTTGGTTTCGCTCTCACGGATTGCAGCTTGTAAGCGCTCTTCAACTGCTCTTCTTTTTTCCTTCTCTTCTGCAAGTGCGGCATTCAGCACACCGATATCGCGGGATGCAGAATCAAGGAACTGCTGGACGTTTGCATACTTTTCGCGCTGCGCTGCCAGTTCCGCTTCAGGGTCTGTTTGCAGCTGTGTATGTCTGGCGGTTGCATCCTTGGCTGATTGCACGAGCCCGTCCCGTTCGCGCGTGAGAGCATCGATCTGCTCCCGGAGCGCCCGCACATTTCCTTCAAGTTCCTTTTTTGCCTGTATTTCGGCATCCCGTGCGCTCGCAGCAGATGTAAGATCAGCAAAAAGGGTCCGGATCCTGTCCTGCGCCTGCTTGAATGCCTCCTGGCCCGTAAAAAGTTGCCCTTCAACGGCAGCAAGCCTCCCGTTTTTTTCCTCGGCCAGGCGCTGAAACTCCTCAAACGACCCCGCTTTTTCCTTAAGTTCCTGCAAAAGATTATCTGACTGTATACGCAGGAGGGCTCCCTCCTGGTCTTTTGTCTGGAGTGCCGTTTTCAGCTGGCTGATACCCCGGCTGCGCTCTTCCAGTTCATCATGAAGGTTGCGCACGGTTCCATCCCGCTCAGCGGCAAGTGTACAGAGGCGATCATTGAGCCCCTTGATCTCATGCTGCAGCCCGGATTTCATCTGTTCTGCCTCATTTCGGATCCGCACGGCAAGTTCAAAGGTGGAGAGTAAAAATTCCAAAAGCTCGCGGCGATCGGCAACAACGGAATAACCCCTCCCCTCATGGGTGACGATAAATCGCGTCTTTACTCCACGGGTGGCAGGTTTTTTCCCCTCCATTGCCTGCAGGTCTGAAACGGCGGACCACAGAGTCTGGGGGTCGCAGGGTTTTGAGACGAACGCATCCGCAGTGCAGTCCAGCACCGCGAGCAGCCTGCCTGTATCGGTGAGACTGATGAGGATAAGCACCGGCATACCAGCGAGTGCCTCATCGCTTTTTATGGTCCGGCAGAGCTCAAAGCCGTCGAAGGACGCACAACCGGTGTCGATTAAAAACAGGTTCACGCGATCCGACCTCGCCGCATCGAGAGCCTCCGCAGCATTCGCGGCGATTGAATACAGGTACCCTTTTTGTTTGAGCTGGGTACCGATTGCCTCCACCTGTACCGGATCATCACTTACAAGAATGATCATGGTATCATCATCAGTGCCTGACCATATTCACTCGTCCTGAAACGCCCCGTGATCCAGCCACCGGTGGTTCAGTTCCTCTCGTTGCCTGCCTTCCGTGCGCCGTTCCCGTATAACCTCCGCCGGAATGCCGGCAACGACCTGGTTTGCGGGCACATCCTTGGTTACGACAGCCCCCGCAGCAACGATCGCCTGCTCCCCGATCCTGATCCCGTAAAAGATCATCGCACCCGCATAAATCTTTGCATAGTCGCCGATGATGACGCGCCCGTACGTCCGTTCTGCATGATTGGATTCTGAATGGGTGTGCGTGAGGATCCGGACATACTCTGCAATGCCGACAGAGTTACCGATCGTCACACCTCCCTTACTGTCGATAAAAGTACCCGCGTTCATAAATACATTATCCCCTACCTCGATGAACTGGCCGAAATTGAATCTGACGCCGTTCTCGCAGCAGAAATTTTTCCCGCATCTCCTAAACAGCTTTTTTGCAATCATCCGCCGGTAGGGAAATGCGAAATTGGATGCAAGGCAGAGGGGGGAGCGTTCCATAGCCTCCCATAAAAAGTGCAGGAACCGCTGGTCCTGCGTAAAGGGGTACTCGGTAGCCATAGGGAGATACTCGCTGTACAGTTTCATCTCCGGCAGCAGCATTCCCTCAGGAACCGGGCACCCGATCAGGTACAGGATGGATGCGGTTTTCCCCGCATCGAGACCACTGTTGATGATGCCCTGGATCTTCTCAAGCAGCCTTGGGATCTCCCTTCCGTCAGTCCGATCTGTCATACACTGTGTTTTTGGCGCAGAACTAATAGGCGTTGTGCTCGGATGTTTTTACGGTGCAAAAAAGATCAATTCCATCTTTTAATAGGTGTGCATCAATAGGTATGCATGGACTCTGCATCGATCAAAAAATGGCTGGTATTTTTTTGCGGTATATTTGTTGCCATCATCATCGCCGACCAGCTCTCGAACGTCATCGTTGCCGCTTCCGGTATCAGCGGGTGGAGCAAAATTCCGGTAAGTTTCATTCTCTACGCGGTCCTCTTTATTGCCATCCTGTATGCGATCGGGGTGTTCTTCGGCATCGGTTTTTTTGATACAAACCGCTATGACCGGTAATACCATTCAGGGACGGGCGAAAATGCATCCGGTATGGTCAAAACAACATTTAATTGGTGGGTAGATGGAGAAGTACACCCATGGACACGAAGCTGGCATGCCTCATCCAGGGTGTGATCGGGGTGTTCTTCGGACTGCTCGCCCTCCTGCTTCCTGATATCACACTCACCACATTTCTTGCCTTCTTCTGGCTGCTGCTTATCGGGGGGGTCCTCGTTTTGCTGTTCCTTGCCATCACAGCAAAGAGTGAAGAATCGATTTTTTTCTTTATGATTTCTGCTGCCCTCGTCTTTGTAGGAGTCGGCTCTTTCTTCTTCCATGGCATCGTTGCCATCATCTTTCTTTTGATCATTGCAGGATATGCATTCTACACCGGGTTTGCGGGTATCAGGCTCGCCCTTGCGCAGCCAAAGACGAAATATCTCCTGATCGCAGGGATGTTTGCGATTGATCTCCTCCTGATCGCCGGTATCATACGCTATATCCCAATGCTCACGCAAAACCCCGTCATGATGGTGCTCGGGGTTACGTCGTTCGTATTCGGAATATTTTTGATCCTGATGGGCTGGCATCTGAAGGAAGGATTCCTGCCGGCACAACAATAAGCGGGTGATATCATCGTTTGTAATCTGCACCAGGGTACATACCGGGGATGTTTTTTTTGGGTTTTTTCCTTTGAGGATTCCTGATGGTCTATGATGTGATCGTGGTCGGTGCCGGTCCCGCGGGCAGCGCAGCGGCAGGTGAATGTGCAAAAAGCGGCCTCTCCACACTCTGCATCGAGGAGCATGGCACGATCGGCTACCCGGTGCAGTGCGCCGGCCTCCTTTCGAACGCAGCGTTTGCGGAGTGCCGGGTTTCGGAGCGGTCAGTACTGAACCGGGTGCAGGGCGCCCGCGTTGTATCTGGCAGGGGAAGCGAACTCCTGATCGATGCACAGACGACGAGGGCATCCGTGGTGGACCGTGGAGCGCTCGACCGGGAGATGGCGGAGGCGGCGGCGAACGCAGGAGCTGAGTTCAAGCTCAAAACTGCGGTCTATGACATCCGGGGGAAGACAATCATCACGCGGGGGATGAATGGGAATGAAGAACACCAATTCCGGATCCTGATCGCGGCGGATGGTCCCCGGAGCACGATCACGCGGCTGCTGGGGATGGAACGAGCGAAGGTGTACCTTGCCGGGATCCAGGCGGACCTGCCGTACGACTGTGACCCGCGGTTTGTGGAGTTGTATCCGGATGCGTCGCCGGAGTTTTTCGGCTGGGCCATCCCGACCGGTAAGGGCAGGGTCCGCGCCGGCCTCTGCGGGCAGACGCAGGTACCGGAGCGGTTCGCCGCGTTTGTAAAAAAATTCGGTGGTGGCAGCGGCACGCACCTTGTCACCGGTACGCTCCCGCTCGGCGTGATGCCCCAAACATACGGGCACCGGACGCTCTTTGTCGGCGATGCCGGCGGGTTTCCCAAACCCACGTCCGGCGGGGGGGTGTATACCGGCATCCGGTCTGCACGGCATGCGGCGGCAGTGGCGGCGGTGTGTTGCGAACAGGACACGTTCACTGACCCTGCGCTTGCAGACTATGAGCGGCGGTGGAAGACGGACATCGGGCGGGAACTGGAGATTGGGTTCCGGTTCTTTGAGATGCGGCAGAAATTATCATCGCAGGATATTGACCAGCTGATCCGGTCGCTGAACGACCCGGGGATCCTTTCGACCATCGTGCGGTACGGCGATATGGATCGACCGGGGGTGCTTGTGAAAAAACTCATGCGAAACCCGGCGATGCTCCGGTGCATGGGGCCACTGATCAGGACCGGGTTGCGGTCGCTGTTCGGGTAACCGGCAACCTGCCTGAAAAGTGTTGTGTCTTACCTACCGGGATTCTCTTGTTTTCCCCCTAGGATATCCGGGCGGACTCGATAGAGGAATGTGACCACAAAGCCGGTGACCATCGCCTCAAGTGCCGCGACTGCGAGATTGATGGCGACGATAAGCGAGAGCCCGGCAAGGATCTGGGTGGGACTCTGGGTGACACCCTGCACACCGGAGACCAAAATGATCCCGACCATCACGATGTTGCCGCACACCAGCCCGGCAAAGGTCGCGGTGGCGGCACGGGCAAAGGGGCTTTGGGTAATTTTTCCAAGCAGGGAAAACAGGGAGGAGGCAACCAGCACTTCGGTGATATTCACCAGCGTATTTGCGCCGATCATACTCCAGCCCCCGTGACCGATGGCTGCAGACAGGATGTTGATGATGAGCACGACAAGCGAACCGATGGCCGGCCCGGTCAGGATACCGATGAGCGGTGTGAGGTTCAGGTGCACGCCGCCAAAAACCGGAATGCTGACCTGAAATATGGCAAAGGCGGCAGCGGTGCAGAATGCGGCGATGGTTATCTTCCTGCTGTCGGTTTTTTTCCCGGACCGCAGCAGGTACAGCGAGATGCCGATCAGGATGATCGCAGCTGTCCACCAGACAATCACCCAGACAAGGGAGAACGATCCGTCTTCAAGATGGATATGTGCCATAAACAACCGGCTGAATTGGTGTTCGCATCTGCAGTCTCCTTCTTCTTACTCTTAATCACCAGATGAAAATATCAAGGTTCTGAAAAATTTGGGCTCACACCAAATTTCTTTTATTACCTCTATAGGGTTTGTTCCGCAAGACGGCAAGAAGTTCCTCCACCCGGATCGGATGCTCATGCGGCTCTATGCCGTGAAGGCCACAGTATTCGAGATAGACACGGACGATCTGCGGGACTTTCAGCCCTGCATCTGCAATCAGTTCCGCATCATAGAAGACCTCTGCCGGTATGCCTTCGGCAAAGACCGAGCCGTTTTTTACCAGGCAGACCCGGTCTGCGATCCGTGCGGCAAAGTCAAGGTCATGGGTGGCGATTACGACACTGATGGAAAAGCGCTCTTTGAGGTCGGTCATCAGGTGTTCGATCCGCGAGGCATGGACCGGGTCGAGATCCGAGGTCGGTTCATCGAGCGCCATCACCTTCGGTTTCATGGCGAGGATGCCGGCTATCGAGACCAGCCGCTTCTGCCCGCCGCTTAAGTAGTTGGGCAGCTTATGGACAAGATCCGCAGCTCCCACCGCTTCGAGCGCCTCCATCGCTGCCGCCTTCGCTTCTTCTACCGGCATCCCCATGTTGAGCGGCCCGAACATCACGTCGTCCAGCACGGTCGGGGCGAAGAGCTGGTCGTCTGAACGCTGGAACACTACCCCGACTTCCTTCCAGAGATCGGTCTGCTCCCCGCTCGTAATCGACCTGCCATTGACCCAGATATCCCCCTCTGAAGGGGTGAGGAGGCCGTTTAAGTGCTCGATTAACGTGGACTTGCCCGAGCCGTTGGGTCCGCACAGGGCGACAATCTCGTTTTTGAGCACAAAGAAACACATGTCGTGGATGCCCACGCTCCCGTCGGGATAGGTGTGGCTCGCGCAGTCGACATGGATCAGTTCCCGTTCACGGTCGATGGGTGGGCAGTGCGGGGCGTGCGGGTCCCTGCGGATCACGGTCATCGTCTACCAGCCTCCGGTGTTGGGTACCATCCATACGATCACGGCTATGGCGAGCGAAAACGCACCGAGTACACCATACCCGGACAGACCCGGTCGCGGAATAGCGGTCCCGGCCCCGAATGTCCCGCGGTAGCCGCGTGCGATCATCGCCTTGTGGACGCGCTCCGCCCGCTCGAACGAGCGGATGAAGACGAGCGCGAAAACTTCGGCAAAAATCCTCCCCTGCACCCGGGTGGAATGGACAAGCCCGCCGCCCCGGGATCTCACGGCTTTGAGCATCGCGCCGGTCATGGCAAGGGTGAGGAACAGGAACCGGTATGCCATTAAAAAGATCTGGTCAAGGGGCGAGGGGAAGATCCGTGAGATCATGCCGGCGAAATGCTCATATTTTGTCGTCATTAAGAAAAAGAGGGAGTACGTGACTGAGATCAGCGCCTTAAGAAGCAGAGTGAATATGAGCAGGACACCATTATCAGTAAGCGCGATCGTGACACCAGTAACCGCACAGGAAAAGATTGGAGTCCCGGGCTCGCTCCATGCCAGAAGCCCGACCAGCGAGAGGACAAAGATGACGGGCAGGGAGTACCATGCGAAAAGTTTTTTTACCGGGAGACCTGCGAGATAATACATCGCAAGGATGGCGACATAGAGCGTGGAACAGATCTCAAGGTTGCGGGTGACCGTAATCAGCAGGATCACGAGCACGAGCCCGCCCAGTTTTGTCCACGGGCTCACCCGCGAAAAGAAGGAATCCTGACGCTCGGCATACGAGGTGATCAGGTCAAGATCAGGTATGTGCTGCGAGATCATCGTGGCGCTCATCCACGTCTCCTTCTTCTCGTGCTCCGTACTATACCGGAATATTGAACGTGCGCATGCATCTCACAAGTCAACCTGCCCGGTCATGCACCCTTTATCATGCGTGATCTCCCCGCAGATACCACGGCTGGGATGCCCCATCGCGCGGCACATCGTGTCAATCGCCTCTCTGGACACGAGGCTCTCGAACCGCGAGACCTCGAGGCACGCCTGTTCATCGGACAGTCCGAACCGGACCAGCGCGAGGCTGAGGATCCGGTGGCGTTTTATGAAAAATTCCGCGCACCGTTTTCCCTGCCTGGTGAGACAAATCCCCCGGTACGGTGCGTGCGAGAGATACCCGGCATCCGCAAGCTCGGCAATGGTTTTGGTCACGGTGGACGGGTCGATGTTATAGTGCGCCGCAATCTCGTTTGTCCTCACCGTGCCGTTTCGCCCGGAGATAAACTTCAGGTACTCCACTTTTTTAGGGGAGAGCGCCAGCCCGTCATCGGAGTCCATTGGTCGTATGTTGGTGGTGGTGCACCATAAAGTTTGGGGGGATACCAACTTTTTAGCTGGGTGTGTGAATAATGGCAATATCTTAAAGAAACGTATGATAGCCTTTGGCATTGAATTAAACAATCAGGATGCAACAACTTCATCATTACCGTATACAATAATTTTTATCTTCCCTTAAAAATCGCTGCTTTTTCTTTGTAAGGTGCGGTCATGTAAACAATTAATTGAATTTCATTTGATTATTTCATACTAAAATGGAAAATTTTAATACTGCCTTTGCCTATGTATACTGGGGATGATCAGACAGTCACCCCATAACATACACCTCTGAAGGCTGTGCCATTATCGCCTCAGTAAAAAAAACCCTATTGCACGCCTCCACCATGGAATCGGTAAATTTTCTATCAAAAGGGAGTTGAATTGTTCATGACCAATGCCAGTAAGAAACCAGCCACAAAAAAGACTGAACCGAAAAAGGACACCATCAGAAAGCCAGCACCAAAACCAAAGAAATAATTCTCTCTTTTTATGCCATACCGGATTTCCATCAGTCAATGCATCAATACTATGAAATATCTATTAAAGTCCGGTGTTTGCACCAAGTAACCGAGGCGCTGTTTATTCCACGGCATATTTCTGAAGAATTCTCAGAAATGTTAAATCAAATATTAAATGAAAACATTTTTTATCTACTAAATCTTACAAAAAGATACAATCGTAGTATTAATTAATGGTGAAACCATGCATATTCCTGACGCGTTCATTCCTATTCCTCAGGGCATTATCTACTGGATCATTGCCCTTGTGTTCGTCGTGCTTGCCCTGAAGTGGGCAAAAAATGAGATGAATGAAGAGAAACTCCCGCTTGTTGCGGTGCTTGCCGCCGGCATCTTCGCCCTCCAGTCCTTCAACCTCCCCGTTTCGATGGGGACAAGCGGGCACCTCGTGGGCGGGGCGCTTGCAGCAATCGTGCTCGGTTCGCCGTTTGCCGCAGTCTTCATCTTAACGATGGTGCTGATTGTGCAGGGCGTCCTGTTCGGTGACGGCGGTCTCACAACCATGGGTGCCAACATCATCAACATGGGCGTGATTGGGGGTTTTGTCGGTTTCTACACGTTCAAGGGGCTGATGGGTATGACAAAGAGCATGCCGATCGCTGGTTTAGCAGCTGCGTGGCTTGCCTGCCTGATACCCTCCCTTGCCTGCGCAGTTGAGATGTTCATTGCCGGCACCGTCCCGCTCCGGGAAGGGCTGATTGCAATGGGGCTCTACCATGCAATCATCGGTGTGATCGAAGGGATCGTAACCGTTGCCGCAATCTACCTCATCACGACCGTACGACCGGATCTGGTTGATACAGGAGTAAAATCCGCCAGGGGGGCTGGCGCATCATGATGGACAACAAGACATTCATCATCGCGGGCATCATTGTCGCGCTGCTCATTGGTGTCGTTGCGGTATTCCTGGCTTCCGGGGATCCTGACGGGCTGGAGAGCACAGCCCTGATCGTCCAAGGACAAAAAACCCTGACCGGGGACACTCCTCCAGATGCCGAGATCCATGAGGATCTGACCGGGAAATTCTCCTATGAATCCCCGATGCCGGACTACGCGCTTGGAGAAGAGATGGGACCGCTGGGCGGTTTAATTGCCATTATTGTCGGGACGATCCTTGCCTTCCTGATTGTCCTCGGACTTGCCTACGGTATCAAAATGGCCGGAAAAGCAACCTGACCAACCCATAGACCTTTATTTTTTATGGCCCAATTCTTACACTCATGCACCTGATTGAGACCCGGGATCTCAGTTACGTCTATTCTGATCATGTCAGGGCACTTGACTCGATCAATTTTGTCGCCCCGCGGAATGCACGCATCGCCGTGATCGGGTCAAACGGCGCTGGAAAGAGCACGCTTTTTAAGCACTTCAACGGCATCTTCAGACCAACGTCCGGATCTGTCCTGATCCGGGGTGAACCGATAACGAAGGAGAACATCAGGGAGGTGCGCAAGTTCGTCGGGCTCGTCTTCCAGCACCCCGATGACCAGATCTTCTCGCCAACGGTCGAGCAGGACGTGGCGTTCGGGCCCACCAACCTCGGGCTTGATGAAGAGATTGTCCACCACCGCGTCCATGAGGCATTGAAGATCGTCGGGATCGAGCATCTCGCCCACCGGGTCCCCCACCACCTGAGCGGCGGCGAGAAAAAGCGGGTTGCAATCGCCGGCGTGATCGCGATGGAGCCCCAGGTGCTCGTGCTCGATGAACCCACTGCCGGCCTCGACCCGCAGGGCGTCTCTGACCTTAACATATTCATCAACTCGCTCTCGGCAAAATACGGCATGACCGTCATCTTCTCCACCCACGATGTTGCACTTGTTCCGGAGATTGCGGACTATATCTATGTCATGCACAAGGGAAAGATTGTGGCAGAAGGTACGATCGACCACGTGTTCATGCAGCCTGAGATGCTCAAATCCTACCGGCTTGATGTCCCGGTCATCCCGCGCCTGATCAAAAACCTCAGGGACAGCGGCATTGTAGTTTCGATGGCATACACGTTCGAAGAGGCACGACAATCGTTCCTTTACGCTTTCGGGAAACGCTTATGATCGAAGAACTTTTCCGGATCGAGAAGGATGCGTACAAGGACAGCATCATCCACCGGCTCGACGCCCGTGTCAAGATCGTGCTCTGTTTTGCCGCGATCATCGCGCTCGTCGCCGTCCCCTACTCCACGATGATCTATACGGTCGGGGTGATCTTTTTTGCATTTGTTGCACTCCTCTGGCTCTGCACGCACCTCTCACCGGTTGTCTTTGCAAAGCGGGTGCTTGCCATTGTTCCGCTCTGGGGTATCATCATCGTCTTCCAGATCTTTTTAAAGAACAGGTATTACACGGAATACCATGTGCTGTATTCCCTGCCACTCGGCATCTTCATCTACGCGGAATCAGTGGAGTTCGCGTTCATCCTGTTTGTCAAGTTTATTGTCTGCATCTCGTTTGTTATCCTGCTCTCATCCACCACAAAGATGCAGGATCTTCTTGACGGAGCGCGCCGGCTCGGGCTGCCTGCCGAGTTTGCCCTTGCGCTGGGCATGATGATCCGGTATCTGTTCGTATTCGGCTATATGTACCGCAAGATCAACCAGACCCTGGAGACCAAGTGTTTTAATCCGTTTGACGCAAAGCTGCCGTACCGGTACCGGCTCCGGCAGCTCGGGTACACCATCGGCACGATGTTTATCCGCTCGTACGAGCAGGGCGAGCGGGTCTTTGTCAGCATGCTCTGCAGAGGGTACGGGAAGAATACCCACCTGTTTTTGAAAAAGAAGGCGCTGACCGGCCCGGAATTGGGGTTCCTTGCAACTGGCCTTTCGTTCATCATCGCCATCCCTCTTGCCGTCTGGATAACGCGGTTCGCCCTGTTCTGAGCACCGCCAATACTCTTTTGTCATCTCCCACCAACCCTCTGCCATGGAGAGCACATTCGGACACGGGTTTGTCACGACCATCATGCTGATTGCAAAACATTTTGCGCTGCCCCCTGAGCAGGCATGGTTCGGCGCCGCCGACCACCTTGATGGGCTGGTGCTGCCCGACCAGTTCCGGGGCACCGAGGTGGAGGAGCTGACAACGCTGTTGCGCAAGAAAGTGGTCTGGCACCAGCCGGGTACTATGGACAAAGAGGATGCACGCGATGTGATCGCAACGCTCAACCGGCTCGTGCTTGCGGTCGACCGCGAACTGGGGATCAAGGACCCTGACATCGGGACGTACCACTGAACTCAAAACCGGTTTTTTTTAAGTGCCCTGCATGCCAAATCAGGAAAAATGGCGCCGTAGGAAAGGGATCTTTGGAAAAAATCCTGTTTTTTGTGTGATTTTACCCTGCATTTCACGTCGGTGCAACATGCTTTTATTCTATTAAAACCAATACGTATTGTGAATCGCACAGGTTTTTGCGCGACTTTTTTCAAACAAAGTCATAAGTTGCTCGATGGAGGTTTTCTTTGAACGATACGTACGATGCGTCCCACATCACCGTACTGGAGGGGCTTACACCGGTGCGGGAACGTCCCGCCATGTACGTCGGGAGCACCGGCACCCGCGGCCTGCACCACATCGCGTATGAAGTGGTGGATAATTCAATCGACGAGGCGCTTGCCGGATTCTGCACACTGATAACGGTCGTGATTAACACGGACGGGTCGATCGCGGTCGATGACAACGGGCGCGGCATTCCGGTTGACCGGATGGAGAAGAACGGCAAGAGCGCCCTTGAAGTAGTGCTTACCGTCCTGCATGCCGGCGGCAAGTTTGACAAGGCGACTTACCAGGTCTCGGGCGGTCTTCACGGTGTCGGCGTCTCTGTGGTGAACGCGCTCTCCGCATGGCTTGCTGCCCGTGTCTTCCGTGACGGCAACATCTATGACATGCGTTTTGAGAAGGGCAGAACCGTAACGCCAATCTCGCAACGCGAGGAGACCCTCGACGAACTCCTCCTCCGCTACCAGCTCTGGTACGGGAACCCGGCGCCATTCACCCGCACCGCTCCACAATCATCCCGCCCCGGTCAGCAGGACGTCACAACGCTGCCAGCCACTCCTGATGAAATAGAACGGGAGAACCGGCGCCGGTTCCTTGCAGAGTTCGGGTACCGCATGACAGGAACGAGGATCACGTTCCTTCCCGACAGCACGATCTTCGAAACGACAAAATTCGACTATGACACGCTCGCCCACCGGCTCCGTGAGCTTGCGTTCCTCAATTCCGGTGTTACCATCCGGATCACCGATGACCGTTCGGGTGACCGGGCATCGTACTGCTACGCGGGAGGGCTCTCTGAGTTCGTAACATACCTTAACGAGGGAGCGGAGTGCCTCCATCCCGAGCCGATCGATATTGTAAAAAAAGATGAGGAGAACAAACTCGAGCTCGAAGTGGCGATGCAATACACCACGGGCTACGATGAGAAGCTCTACTCGTACGTGAATTCCGTCAATACCCGCGAGGGCGGGACGCATCTCGAAGGGTACCGCAGCGCAATCACGAAATCCCTCAACACCCTGGCAAAGCGCAACAATCTTGTCAAAGACAGCGCCTCCGCCCTGGCAATCCGCGGCGAGGACGTGCGTGAGGGGCTTACGTCGGTCATCTCCGTCAAGATGGCAAACCCCCAGTTCGAGGGGCAGACCAAGATGCGCCTTGGCAACAGCAACGTGCGCGGAATTGTCGATTCGCTCGTCTATGCCGCGCTCTCTGAATACTTTGACGAGAACCCGAAAGTGCTTGCGATCATTGTCGAAAAAGCACTCGCCGCGGCAAAAGCACGGGATGCTGCACGGAACGCCCGCGAGCTCGCACGCCGCAAGAGCTCGCTTGAGAGTTCCGGGCTGCCCGGTAAACTCGCTGACTGCTCGGAGCGCGACCCCTCAAAAAGCGAGATTTACATCGTGGAAGGAGACTCGGCCGGGGGTTCCGCAAAGCAGGGACGGGATAGGAAGTTCCAGGCAATCCTCCCGCTGCGGGGCAAGATCTTAAACGTGGAAAAAGCCGGCGAGCACCAGATCTTAAAGAATGTCGAGATCCAGACGCTCATCTCCGCGATTGGTACTGGCATCGGTGAGAAGTTTGACACCGAGCGGGCGCGGTACCACCATATCGTGATCATGACCGATGCCGATGTAGACGGCGCCCACATCAGGACGCTGCTTCTCACATTTTTCTACCGGTACATGCTCAAGCTGATCGAGCAGGGGTACGTGTACATCGCCCAACCACCCCTCTTCCGGATTGCGAAGGGCAAGGAAGAGAAGTACGCGTACAAGGAGCAGGAGATGAAGCAGTTCTCCGCGGCCATGGGCGAAAAAGGCGTCACCATCCAGCGGTACAAGGGACTTGGTGAGATGAACGCCCAGCAGCTCTGGGACACGACAATGAACCC
Source organism: Methanoregula sp. (assembly GCA_026394605.1). Classification (GTDB taxonomy): domain Archaea; phylum Halobacteriota; class Methanomicrobia; order Methanomicrobiales; family Methanospirillaceae; genus MVRE01. The sequence goes on along the minus strand of JAPKXY010000022.1, from coordinate 23,732 downwards.
GGAAAAACGGATCTTCAAACAGGTCAACATCGAGGACGCGATGGCGGCAAACGAGATCTTCAAGACACTGATGGGAAAAGACGTGGAATCACGGAAAAATTTCATCATGCGCCATGCAAAGGAGGTGACAAACCTTGACATCTGATTTGCCTCCCCCTGCAAGCGGACCGCTCACGCACCGCATTGAACCGGTCAGCATCGAGCAGGAGATGAAGACCTCCTACATCGATTATGCGATGAGTGTCATCATCGGGCGTGCGATTCCGGATGTCCGCGACGGGCTTAAACCCGTACACCGTCGCTCGCTCTTTGCGATGTGGGAGATGGGCAACACGAGCGACAAGCCCACGAAAAAGAGCGCAAGGGTGGTCGGTGAAGTCATGGGTAAATTCCATCCCCACGGCGACGCCTCCATCTACGATACCATTGTCAAGATGGCGCAGCCGTTCTCCTACCGTTATACCCTTGTCCATGGGCAGGGCAACTTCGGCTCGGTGGACGGCGATGCGGCTGCAGCGATGCGGTACACCGAAGTGAGGCTCACCCCGGTTGCGGAAGATCTGCTCTACGACATTGACAAGGAAACGGTAAACTTTGTCCCAAACTTTGACGAGTCGCTGCAGGAGCCGGTCGTGCTCCCGGCAAAGATCCCCAACCTGCTCGTGAACGGTTCGGACGGGATCGCGGTCGGCATGGCGACCAAGATGCCCCCGCACAACCTCCGCGAGGTCTGTAATGCTGTACTACAGTATCTTGACAACCCTCAGGTCACGGTCGAAGACCTGATGCGGGTCCTGCCCGGCCCCGATTTCCCGACGGGGGGTATCATGATGGGCACGGAAGGTGTCAGAAACATGTATGCCACCGGGCAGGGGCGTGTCATCGTCCGCGGCGTCGCGAACATCGAGGAGTCCGAGGGCGGCAACCGCGGCGACCGGATCATCGTCACCGAGCTTCCGTACCAGGTGAATAAGGCGCAGTGGATCGCAAACATTGCCGAGATGGTAAAAGAAAAAAGGATTGACGGGATCACCGACATCCGCGACGAGTCCGATAAGGAGGGCATCCGCGTCGTCTTCGAGCTCCGCAAGGGTACAATGTCACCGGTGATCCTCAACAACCTCTACATGCACACCCAGCTTGAATCAAACTTCTGGGTGATCAACCTTGCCATTGTCGACAACCAGCCCCGGGTGCTCACACTTCACGGGCTTTTAGCAAGCTTCGTCCAGCACCGAATCGAGGTGATCCGGCGCCGGTCTGAATTCGACTTAAAGAAAGCGCAGGAGAAGGTGCACATCTTAAACGGGTTGCTCATCGCCCTTGAAAAGATCGATTCCGTCATTGCAGCAATCCGTGCATCCGACACGGTCGAGACCGCACGCACCGCGCTCATTTCGAAATTTTTCCTTTCCGAACCGCAGGCAAACGCGATCCTCCAGATGCAGCTCCGACGGCTCGCGGCGCTTGAACAGCAGAAGATCACCGATGAGAAAACGGGGCTTGAAGCGGAGATCCAGCGGCTTACCAAAATCCTTTCCTCCGAAGCAACCATCCGTGACGAGATCCGGCGGGAGACAGCCGAAGTCGCCGAGAAGTACGGTGACAAGCGAAGGACACAGATCGCCCATGATGCAAGCGACCTTTCGACCGAGGACCTGATTGAAGACAAGGCGGTACTTGTCTCGCTCACCACGGCAAACTACATCAAGCGTACCGACCTCGACACCTACCGCAAGCAGAAGCGCGGGGGGCACGGTATCACCGGTATGACAACAAAAGAGGAGGACTTTGTGGAATCGGTATTTGTTGCCGGCATGAAAGATTACCTCCTCTGCTTCACCAACCTCGGGCGCGTCTACTGGCTCAAAGTCTACCAGATCCCCGAGAGCTCACGGGTCGCAAAGGGCAAACCGATTGTCAACCTGCTCAACTTAAAAGATGAGGTGGTAACCACGGTTATCCCGATCCGGGAGTTCCGCAATGACCACTACCTACTCTTTGCCACAAAGCTGGGACAGATCATCAAGGTCGCACAGGACGAGTTCTCCAACCCGCGCTCCGTAGGGACCAATGCGATCAAGCTCCGGGATAAGGATCAGCTCGTCGATGTAATCCAGACTGACGGGACACGGGAGCTCGTCATGACCACGCGCTTTGGCAGGAGCCTGCGGTTCCACGAAGAGAAGGTGCGGATTGTCAGGAGGAACGCACAGGGTGTCCGGGGTATGCGCATGCGGGAGGCTGATGATACCATCCAGGCGATCACCCTTGTCGAAAAGGACCACCTGCTCACGATCTCGGATGCCGGGTTCGGCAAGCGGACTGAGTTCGATGACTTCCGTGGGCACGGGAGGGGAACGACCGGCGTCAAAAATATCCTGCTGGAGCGGAACGCGGTTGTCATAGAATCACGTGCGGTTTCGGACAGCGATGAGATTATCGTGATGACCGGGTCCGGGGTTGTGATGCGGACCCGGGTTGACGAGGTACGGATCATCGGGCGCGGTACAAAAGGCGTCCGGATCATGCGCCTTGATGAGGGTGACCGCGTCATCGGCGTGGCGTTTGTGCCGGCTGATATGGATAATGGCGACGTGGAAGCGCCGATCCTTCCTGCTGATGCACAGGAGAACCCCTGAACGGGGTTCATCCCTCACCAACATTTTTTCCCGATTGCGGTCTGTAATGGTTGTTTTTTTTAGCTCAGGCGCCGCAACAATAATGCAGAGCACACAAAGGCATCGCTATTATGTGGCTGATGGAAGCGGCCCATGTAGCATTCTCACAATTGTGGGAGTGCTCTTTATGTAACCAGTCTCACATGGTCTGAATCTTGGATGGAGGATCCGGGCAAAAACGATCCGGAATGGTTTTGTCTGCGGGAGAAGAGATCGTGTGCAGGTGAAATGTATGTTTAAAAAGACCCTGCACGTGACCTCGCAGCATGAAGGCGATATCATCAATATCACGCCAGAGATAAAAAAAATTGTTCACGAGAGCAACATCAACAACGGGCTTGTCCACCTCTTTGTCCGGCATTCGACCGCCGCGATCACCACGATCGAGTTTGAGCCCGGCGTGCTTTCAGATCTCAAACGTGCGCTCTCGGTGCTTGCACCTGATGAAATCCCTTATACCCACAACAGCCGATGGGGCGATGGCAACGGGCGTTCGCACGTCAAGGCGGCACTTGTCGGCCCCTCGCTTTTGGTGCCGGTGGAAGGGGGCGATCTTGCGTGCGGCACCTGGCAGCAGATTGTGCTGCTGGAACTCGACGTGAATGCGGGACGGGAACGGACGGTTGTGTGTACGGTGATGGGGGCGTGAATTTATGGTTTTTTTTACTTTTTTTCAATGAATAGTATTTATGGATCGATTATCCCGTCCCACACAGTTGAGTGAGGGTTTTTCTGACATGAAAGCGTACGAGATTTCCCCCCACGCCTTATCCAGCAGCTCGCGGTAATACCGGACATCGAACGAGCCGGCACTCCACGCGGGATCGATCGCGTACTTCCGGGCATCCCTCACCACATAGCTGATCTTTGCGCCCGGTGCAACGGCAACACCGCGCTTTTGGTACTCTTTCACTGCCGCACCCTCGATGCAGCGATGAGTGTACGTGAGCCTGCTGATGCGCCGGTTGATCGCCAGGTCTTGTGCATGTGCATAAGGGAGGTTCTGCACAGCGTGCCGGTAGATTGCCTTGACCAGGTCTTTTGCCTTCCCGACATCTGCAATCGTTGCAGTGCTTGCCATCACGGTGAGCATGTCGCGCTGCATGGCGCGGATGTACTCCGGCGTGTCGTGCCTGCGTGCCGCGATGCCCCTGACCTTCACGCTCCCATCTGAAAGCCTGCCGTAGTACCGGTTGTACGCGCCGGATCCGTCATTCTGCGGCAGGAATACGATCCAGTCAAAGTGCTCGATCTCGGTGAGCAGCCGGGTCGTTTGTTCGATATGCGCCTTCAGCGCCTCGATGGGCGAACCCTGCACCCAGAGGCAGTCCACGATCCCGTGCAGCACACAAAATCCCATCGCTTCGGCGATATCTTTCGTGCGCATCAGGATGTCGCGGGACCGCCCGGTGATCCCTTCGTGCACTTCGATTCTCCCGAACTTTGCGTTCTTATAGCCGGTGTACCCGAAACAGGTCACCAGCATCCACTTGAGGATTGAGTCAATGCCGGCATAGCGCGGGTCGCTTTTTTTCAGCTGCTTGGTCCTGATCCGCAGGCCGAGGAGCGGGTCGAGCACCGCGGGCAGGAACCCCTGCCGCTCCGGGTGTTCGATCGTCTCCGGCGAGAGGTTTGCCTGCACGATGATCGAAGGGTACAGCGACGTGAAGTCGATCTCGTCCACGTCCCCGTAGATCCCCGGCGCAGGCTGGAACATCATCCCGCCCCGGTCCGCCGCCCTGAGTTCGGCAAACCGCCGCACCTTCTCGGCATCAGATTTCCGGAACGGCACGACGATGCCCCGGCGGACCGCTTCGTACACCTCATAACTGGAGATGAGCGTGCCGGGCGTGAACCGGGACGTGAGGTTTGGCGGGAGGCCCGAGAGCCGCGCTGCCATGAGCACGCCCGCAAGCCCACCCTCGCGGTACACGAAGCTCTTTTCGGTATCGATCAGGATTCTCCCGTCAGGGATGAGCGCCGATTCCTTGTGCTCGACGCGCCCGTAACTCCAGTACGACCGCGCGTCCATCCTGCGGTACTTCCCGGTCCGGGAAAACGGCATCTCCAGACCGTGAGCCCGGGCCTGCTTCTGCAGCTTCGGCATCCAGGTGTCGGCGTCCGGCATGAGGATCACGTCCGGGTCGCATGCGGTGACAAGCGAGAAGAGGTCGGCAAGCACATTGCGTTCCCGCCCGTGCAGCCGTTCGCATCGCTCGTGGGTGACATCTATATCGGTGAAAGCAGCGGAGAGCGAAGGGTTGCCCCTGATGCTGATTTCGAACCGGCGCAGGTTGTACGAAATGTCGGGCGAGAAGCGGGACTCGTGCTCTGCACCGCACGGGAAGATGCCGTGCTCTGCCATGAACCGCTGGTCGATGCGCACGTCCACGTTGAAGAGCTGTGCTTCGTAATTCGTCTGCTGCTCGATCGCCTCAGCGACAGAGCGCCCGGCAAACACCCTATAGCCGGAAAGCTCGCCAAAGATCGTTGTAAACGTGCACTCCCCTGCATGGTACTCGCTCTCCAGCGTCCCGATCATGTCGTGGTGCGGGTGCGGGTCCGGGAGATAGAGATAGAAGGGCGGGTCGTAGTCATGCCGGATCTTTGTTACTGCGCCATCCCTGACCCACAGGTCCACGCCGCCACGGTACGCCGAATCAAGGATCCACATCGTTTTTTTCCTGCTCTGGTTGCTCCTGCTTCTTGATCATCTCGATAAGCACAGAGAAGACCGCGGCTTCGAGCGGGTCATCGCATCCGTAGAACGCCTCGCTCGAATGCTTCTTTGCAAGTTTGACGAGTTTCTCACCGTACGGCTGGTCCTCCTTTTTCAGCGCCCGCGATGACCGTGCCCAGTGGTCCGCGGTGCTCTTCACGCCCTGCCGGATGCTTGTAAAACTCCTGCCCATCACGACACCTCCAGGGTCGTCTGCGCAGGGGGGAGCGGGCCGCCGATGCGGTACGACCGGGCGCTGCGCTGCGGTCGATCCATGGATCCATCAGGTGCCGTGATCTGGAAGACCCGGTCTGCCGAGCGCATCAGTGCGGAAAACGGGCGGTCCATGGATGGCGTGTACAGGATCACGAGAGCCTCGCGCCCCACGTCTTTGAGTGCGCCGGACACCGGGATGATCATCTTCTCCGCCCCGTCAAACATCGTCGGGTCATGCTCAACAAAGACGATGGTGTGGCTTGCCTCTTTTACAATGGTGAAGAGCTGGTGGGCGGTGAACGCCCTGCGGATCTCGAAGTTTCCCGAGGTGCGGTTGATGCCCGAAAGGAGGCGCGAGTAGTTGCCGCACACAAAGAGGAAGAGGAACCGCTGGAGATCCGCGTGGCTGTTGATGGCGGCGACGATGACCTTTTCAGGTGCGATCACCGCATTGAACGTGCCGGACTGGAGCGTGATCCCTTTTGAGAGCTCGATCCTCATCGCACCGGATCCCTGCTGTCCTGAGACGGATAAGCCTCAGGCTTGCGCGGGGTGAAAGTATCATCACGCCGGTTGGATGAACCGTAGTACGAAATTCTTATTAAGGGATGCCGGTGATTACCTAGGAGGAACAGTCACTTGAGTGAATGGTCAGCAGTCTGATCATTTTCCTGTGACGGAGGCTGGATTTTAGCAGAATGTACCATATCCAATAATGGCCGGAGGTGCGTGAATGGATTTCGGATCAACCTTTTTTTATAAATATCGCAGGTTTATAAAAGCGCTTAAAATATATCTCATCCTTGCCGGCCCGGGGATAATCGTGATGCTTGCGGATAATGATGCCGGGGGCATCACAACCTATGCAGTCACCGGCGCAAAGTTCGGGTACGGATTGATCTGGTTCCTTCTTCTGCTCCTGCCGGTTGCCTATATCGTGCAGGAAATGACGGTGCGCCTCGGGGCGGTGACAAAACGCGGGCATGCGGAAGCGATCTTTGACGCGTTCGGATCATTCTGGGGCTGGTTCTCATTTCTTGATCTTGCTCTCGTAAACTGGCTTACACTCATAACAGAATTCATCGGGATGACCGCAGCGCTCTCCATCTTTCATATCCCCCCGGTTATTACCATCATCCTTGTCTCAATTATCATGATGCTCATGGTGCTGCAGGGGAGATACTGGACGTGGGAGAAGATTGCGATCCTGTTTGCCGCACTCAACCTGATCTATATTCCGGCCGCGTTCCTCGTGCACCCGTCAGTTGGTGAAGTCCTCTCCGTCGGGCTCGTGCCCCATTTCCCGGGTGGCTTTAACGGCACGCTGTTCTTCTTTTTGATGGCAAACATCGGTACGACGATTGCCCCGTGGATGATCTTTTTCCAGCAGAGTGCTGTTGTCGATAAGGGAATGAGGGAGAAGGATATTCCGTGGGGGCAGATGGACACCCTGATCGGATCCGCGTTCACCGTAATTGTCGCCATCTTCGTTGTTGTCGTCACCGGCACCGTGCTCTTCGGGAGCGAGATCGAAAGTGCAGCTCAGGCGGCATCCATTATGATGGGGATCAACCCGTGGCTTGGCACGTTCATCGCCATCGGGCTCTTTGATGCAGGATTCCTCGGTGCGATCTGCATATCTCTTGCCAGTTCATGGGCGTTCGGCGAAGTATTCGGGTGGGCGCACTCGCTTAATCTCAAAATCCGCGAGGCGCCATGGTTCTATGCATGTTACCTGTTCGCGCTGGTTACCGCGGGGATCGTTGTCCTGCTCCCGAATGCGCCACTCGTTCTGATTACGCTGTTTGTACAGGTGATCGCCGTCACCCTGCTCCCGGCGGCGCTTGTATTTTTGATTTTGCTGTTGAACAACGAGGAGATCATGGGGAAGTACAAAAACACGACACTGCAGAATATCATGGGTTCCGCGATCGTGATCGGTATTATCATCCTGTCCACCCTGTACGGAATTACGACACTCTTCCCGAATCTTCTGGTGTAGGTGATTGGTATGGAGGTGTGTGCACGATGACCATCGGAACGGTGGCGGGGGGGCGGATGATGATGGTCGTCCATGGGTGGCTGGAAAAGATACGCGATATCAACCGGAAATATGCGACGCCACGGATCACGATGTCGCGCACCGTGAAATTTGTCCTGCTGATGCTCCGCCTGTACCTGATCGTTCTTGTGATCCTGCTCGGGTATAAATTCTGGACGATGCTGCAGTGAGTGAGAAAAGGGTGACAGTATATGGTAAATGAAACAGGAACTGAAAAAACAACAAAACCGAATCAGGAATTCCTGTTAAGCGGTCTTCTGGGGGCAATGGTGCTCCTGCGCGGAAAAAAGATCGGGACGCTATCCGATATGGTAATTGTTGAAACGGGTAAACTTCCCGAGGTAAAATTTCTCGTTGTTTCCCGCCCGTTCGGCGATTCCTCGCTCCTTGTGCCGTCAGAGCGGGTAAAAACGATCGCATACGGGATCTGTGTCATCGATATTGACGAGTTGAAAAAATTTGAAGGTGCGCCCCCGGACGATGCGATCCTGTTGCGTGATCATATCCTTGACAAAAAAGTACTTGACATTGAGGATTCTGAAGTCGAAGTGGTCTATGACATCCGGCTTGTTGAGCGGAACAACAAACTGTACGTGACCGAAGTCGATACGAGTAAATACGCCCGGCTCCGCCGCCTCGGTCTGGGATTTTTTGCAAACATCCTCTACAATCCCAACAATAAAAAAAGCGAGGAGTCCATCTCGTGGATGTATATCCAGCCGCTCCCATCCCCCATAAGCAGTTTCAAAGGTGACGTCAAGCTCAAGGTACTCAAAGAGCGTCTCGCTGACATCCACCCGGTGGACCTCGCCGATATTCTCGAGGAGCTCGACCACGAACAAAGGGTCATGATCTTCTCTTCGCTCGACCACGAGCATGCATCCGACACCCTTGAAGAGATCGAGCCCACAATCCAGCGGGATATCATTGCATCCTTAAGCAAGGAGAAAGTCGTCCAGCTGATCAACGACATGACGCCGGGGCAGGCGGCGGATATCCTTTCCGTGCTCCCCCATGCTGAAGCCAATGCGATCCTTGAAGCGATCAATTATGAAAATGCAAAAAAGCTTCATTCCATTCTCGAAAAACAGGAAGAGAAAGTCATCCATTATACCACGCAGAAGATCCTGAAATTTTCGCCACAAACAACGGTTGAGTATGTCCAGAACGATTACCCCCGGCATGCCCGGGACAAAGATGTTATCATGTATATCTATGTCGTCGGCGAACAGGATACCCTGCTCGGCGTCATCGATTTAAAGGAATTGTTACAAGCTGATGACAAGGCGCTCCTCAAAGAGATCATGGTCGAGAACGTGATCAGTCTCTCAACCGAGAGCACACTCAAGGAGGCATCGCAGAACTTTGCCCGGTACGATTTCCGGGCAATCCCCGTGACCGATGAAAAGAACCGGCTGCTCGGCGTCATCCCATACCGTGACGTAATGAACCTGACCCATCATTTCCTTGAGTAAAAAAATCTGAATCAACATTTTTTTACCGGGTTGTGTGTTCAAGGAACCAGGGCATACCTAACGGAAACGCAGACCGCAACCGGTGTATGGGGCCGGGCAAACACACCTTATTACCTTCCTGGCACACCATCCTACACCGGAGAACTACTCCACCCTGAAGGACACACCACGAGGAAAGAGGAATGGAGAACATACCATTGGAGCAGAGTGCGGTGCCCGCACCGCAGGTCTCAAACTTCTGCATTATCCTGCACAAGGATGGGCAAGTCGACCGGCTGACCGACCGGACGCTCGAGGAGTATGTCGGCGCTCTGAAAGATGCGAGCATCGCATGGATCGACTGGACAGCAGAAGAGCATGAAAAAGCGTTTGAAGCCGCCGCTCTGGCAGGCGGTTTTTCCAAGATCCCGGTATCGAAACTTGTGGGGGGTTTTTATTCAGCGTACGAGGATCACGATATGGAACTGGGCATCATGCTTCCCGCGGTTTCAATGAAGAACGAGAAGATGAAGGTACACTCCCTGATCATCCTGATCAGGGACAACGTGGTTTTTACCGTCCACAGTATCGAGCTCAACCGGTTGCTGCGCCTGTCGCGGTATGCGCCGCAGGTCTTTAAAAGGATGGAAGCCGGGAGCACCGCCGACCGCATTACCCTGCTTTTAGAGCGGCTGATTGACGAGAACAATGACCACAACTTCGAGTACCTGCGCGAGATCGAGACGCACGGGGACGAGATCAGCAAGTCGTTGATCGAGGAGAAGGTGAGCAAGAGAAAGGTTGCCCACAACATCTACCGGATGAAGCACGTCCTGATCGATTACCTAAACGTTCTCTGGGCGACAAAAGACGTGATCGAGTCGCTGCGCTACGGGGATTCCGACCTGATCAGTAACGATGAGCGGCTGTTAGGACGGATCGGCATGCTCTCGGACAACATCGACCGGCACATCGGGCTCTCCGAGCAGATGTCAACCATGCTCGCCTCCGGTCTCGAAGTGATGCAGAGCATCTACAACAACCAGCTCCAGAGCCTGAACAACCGGTTCGCGCTTGTCACCGCGTATCTCACCGTGCTGGGCACGGCATTTCTGGTCCCGAACACGCTCGCGACGATTGCCGGCAGCGGGGTCATGGAGGGGAAGATGGCGGCGCAGTGGTGGTACATGCCAATGCTCATCGCCTCGACCCTGATCGCGACGGCAGTGTCGTTCTTATGGGTGCTGCATGTGTGGAAACAACGGGACGAGGAGGAGTGAGTTCGATCCCATGGCGGGAACATGGACCCGATCGATGCACTGAGGAGGAGGAGCGAGTAACGACACGCCACAATAATAGTTCCACCAAACCCCCGGCAGCAATTCCCATTTTTTTTAAAATCGAATCATCCGTCCTGCCCTTTTTTCCTGATGAACGTGATGAATTTGCCGTACAGATGTACAATATTTTTTACGGGTCATACCGGAACTTTGCGTGCATGCAATCAAACAAATAACAGGGTTTTTTAAGGCAATCCACCATTAAAAAAAGAGGACACTTCCAAAGTGTTCAGAGAAAATTATATACCCCCCGTGTCATATGCAGTGCTGAACAACCATGGAAATTATTCCGGGTGTCCACCAGATCGAGGGCGTCAACGGGAACTGCTATATTATCATGGGCGACGGGCTGGTCCTCATCGATACAGGACTACCGAATAACAGCAAAAAAATCCTCGCGTATGTTCACGATACCCTTGGCAGTATCCCCTCGGACATTGAAACCATCATCCTGACGCATTACCACCTTGATCATACCGGGAGTGCGTATGAGCTCTGGGATGCCACCGGTGCGAAGGTAGTAATCCACGAAAATGACGCGGATTATGTCTCAGGCATAACACCCATGCCTGTACCGGGGGGGTTTTGGGGAGTACTCTACAGGATGTTTAAGATTTTTCTCAAATATAAGCCCGTCCAACCCGATATCCTGCTCCATGACAATGACCGGATTGCCGGCCTCGTCTGCATTCACACTCCCGGGCATACGTCCGGAAGTATCTGCCTGTATGATCCGAAATTCAAGCTCTTGTTTGCCGGTGACACGTTGAGATTTGTTGATGGAAAACTCCAAGGACCACCCCCCCAGTTCACACCGAACATGGATCAGGCAGAGCAATCGATAAAAAAGATCGCCGCACTTGATTTCGATATCCTCCTCTGTGGACACGGTGCGCCACTCAGATCCGGTGCATCAGAAAAAGTTAAAACATTCTCGCAATCATTATCCTGAATACGGGATTGCATAAAAAAAAGAATGCCCCTGAACGCACCCGGCGGGTCCCGGGCTCTTTGTTTTGCGGGGTCTTTTTTACAGGAATAACCACGCGCTTGCCTGAGGGTGCCTTCCCGTTCAGTGCCTGAACCGGACATCTGTGGTCATGCACATCGGTGCTGACGCGCCTCAATGCCTTAACGGCACATCAAAGTAGATGTTCTTGCCCGATGCCTTGAGGGGAATCCCGTATGCGACGCTGCACCCTTTCAGCATCCCGAGTTTCAGCGCAGCGACGCCTGCGGAGAACATAATCCGGTTGTCCACATTGTGGATGCTGGCGGTCTTTGCTGCAGAACCAACCGCGATGCCCAGGTCGGAGATCTTGAGGACGCAGTTCGGTCCGGCATAGAGTGTCTTGTTCTTTTTCGCTTTTGCTGCCTTTGCCATCTCAGCGCAGGTGGCAAACCCGCACCCGCCGCAGTTGATGCCGAGCCCCTTGCGGCCTTCGACACCGATCAGGAGGCAGGCGTCGCTCACCCTGACTTTCTCGCCGTTGATCCGGAAGAAGTCGAGCTTCAGCGCCTCCCCGTCCCTGATCATCTCCTGCGCAAGTTTTGTCTGATCTTTGCCGGTCAGGACTTCGATCGCGATCGAGTCGATGCCGACCGCTTTTGGCGCTGTGCGTGCCGAGAGCGCCATCAGCCCCGCGACCGATTTGACTGCATCGGATTCGGTTGTCATACACAATTGTTTTGTGGGGGAGGTAAAAAAATTCTGTGGAAACCACTATTACCGTGCGGGGGATTCACATCGAACCCTTGCAAAGACAAACGAAAAAAGATATATTATCGGCTATACTTTTTTCCTGAAGAAAACGCTTTTCCAACAACGGAACCCATCGCATAATACTCGGATCGCAGCACATCAAAGCCCAGCGGGCGGATTTTGGCAAGGTCAGGCTTTCCATCGGAACCAATGACCGATTCATCAATCTTCACATCGAGGATTTCGCCGATGAACAGGACGTGTGCCTTGATGTCGACCTTGCTTTTCACCTTGCATTCAAGGACGACGGGGAACTCCCTGACAAACGGCGCATCGACAAGCGTCGATCGCACGGGTGTGAGACCGGTCGTTGCGAACTTGTCATGGTCTTCTCCTGATGCGATCCCGAAATAGTCTACCTCTGCCATGTAATTCTCCGATGGAATGCTGATGGTAAACGCTCTCTTTTCCATCAGGTTCTTGTAGGTATGCCGCGTGGGGCGGACAGAAACGGCGATGCTCGGCGGGTCAGAAGAGCAGATGCCGCCCCATGCTGCGATCATCGCGTTGGGTTTTCCGGCATGGTCATAGGTGCCGATGACAAAGACTGGCAACGGATACGCAATTGTGCGTGCACCGAATGATTGTTTCATGACCATGTCGTTGCCGTCATGTGCATTAATACTATTTATCCACCATATTGCGGACGTCTCCTGAATACTACAGGGAATATATATGAGAGGTCTCCGATATCCATCTAAGTGCATTCCATGTATGCGGTCGAGGCGCATGAGCTTACCAAAGTGTTCGGATCCCTGCGTGCCCCCACAATCTCAGCGCGAACCCTTGAGGATCCGTATTGATTTTAACATTCCCGCAGGGAGTTGTGAAGGTAACCGGGATATCACATTTTCCAGGATTAAAAATCGCAAACACCAATAACCCCCACTCATACTATGAGCGTGTCCGGGTTATCTCATGAGCGTCATTATCCCCACCCCAACTACCCCCTGAATATTTCAGAGATATCCGGATCGTCGTCAACAACCAGTTGTTCAGATAATGATGCCGCTTCGCTGCTCTCTGTACACAAAAAAGAATAACCGGAAATATAAAAAATGGGGAAGAGTGTAGGGATCAATCCAGCGGGATCGTCTCCAGCTGCGAAACCAGTTGCCAGATCCGGGTTCTGGCATGGACCGGCATGTTGGGGTCGTTGCTGATCTCGTCGATCTTGGAGATTGCTTCCGCCGCACGCAGGCCCAGCTCCTTGGTCTCGTTTTGCAGCAGCTGGCGGGTCTCGTCCGCCACGCGCCGGATATTTCTCGGGATGGTGTTGTCCTCCGTGATGTGCTGCAGCATCAGGATACAGTTGTCGATCGTCTTCTGTGGGTTCGGCATAGCGCCACACCTCGTACCTGTAGTTAATAGGTAGAACCGACATATATATGTTAAATATTGATGCGACGGTGACCGCAATGGCGGCAAAAAAGGAAGACGATATCATGGCAGAGTATCTCCTCAAAGGGGGAAAGATGCTCGAAAAGACCTGCAAAGTCTGCGGCTGCCCGATGTTTGAATACAAGAAAAAGATCTTCTGCGTCGTCTGTAATGAACGCGAACTCGAGCAGGGTACAAACGACGCACCGCAGAGCGGAACAAAACCCCGCTCACCATCCCAGCCCGCCGGCACAGGAGTGGTACAGGGACCATCAGGCGCACCTTTACCCGCTGACACGGCAGCACTTGCCGATGAACTGGCGGCAACGGTTTATGAGCTCTGCGTACGGATCAGGGCAGAGGTGGATCCCGACCGGTGCCTGACAATGATGGACGCGGCAAAGATCGGGATCGAGGCGCTCCAGATCCTGCGTCAGCTGTAGGGGTGGCGGCAGAGGTCAACAATCTTCTGCGCCGTCTTTTCCCCGATCCCTTTTATTGCGAGCAGATCCGCCATTTCCGCATTTGCTATCGCCTGAACCGATCCGAAGTGGGCGAGGAGCAGCCGCGCGTTTTTCATCCCGATCTCGGGGAATGCGGAGATGATATATTCCTGTTCTTCACGCAGTGAGCGGTGCGATTTGTGCGGGTGGACCTTGCGCCCGCCGCCCCGCTCACCTTCCTCGCGTTTAGCGAGCACGAAGAGCATCCGGGCAGTGTCCTGCTCGTCTTTGGTAAACAGCAGCGAGATTCCCATGTCCACCGTGAGCGCGGCAAGCACTCCTTTGATCGCATTCGGGTGGATGTCGCGCTGGGTAGAGAGATCCCCGCCCTCGATAATCAGCACCGGGCGCGTCACCGCTTCCGCCATCGCCTTCACCTGCCCGAGAAGGTCCCGGTTAATCAGGGTGTCGACAAAGTCGCGGGCAGTCTTGCGCTCCACGAGGATACGGTCGCCGATCTCGTAGTCGCCGTGTTCGAGGCGCTGGAGCCGGATCGCGGCGCCCATGCCGGAAAGCACCTCGACCACCTTTGACGAGGTCTCGCGGTCATCAATGATGATCTTCGGGCCCTGCGGGGTGAACGCTTCAATGCTTGCCTGTTCCAGCTGGACCGGTTTTTGCGGGAGGAAATTCCTGCTGCCCAGTGTTCTCATGCTTTTATGCATCATCCTCTCTTTCTGCTGGCTCACGAACCGGTACACTTCATCGGTTGTCCCCTTCGTCACGAGCACTACAATTTTACCAGCACCTGACCTGCCCGTCCTCCCTTTGCGCTGGATAGAGCGGATCTCGGAGGGCACTGCTTCGTAGAAGATCACCATGTCGGTGGAGGGCACATCGAGCCCCTCCTCTCCGACAGACGTGGCGATCAGCACTTTAAACCCGCCCTCGCGGAACCGGCTCAGTGCTGCGATCTGTTTCTTCTGCGAGAGCCCTTTCTCCGCATCTTTTGTTGCCTGCCCGACGAACCGCTCGCACGCGATCCCGTTTTTATTGAGGTAATCTACGAGGAGCTGCACGGTATCACGGTACGTGGCAAAGATGATGATCCGGCTTTCGGGGTGCGATTCCAGCTGCTCACGGACACGGGCGAGCGTGATCTCGGGTTTTTTGTGCAGTTCCTTTGTCCACGCAAGAGAGCGTTCGAAGAGATCCCGGAAGGTGGGGTCTTTTACCAGCCGCTGGCTTGCCTTGCTCCCGCCAGCGCCCGTGCCTTCGGCAACCAGCTTTGCGATGTAGCCTTTGAGCACTCCGCTGCCCTGTGACTCGGCAAGGGTGACCGCGTGCTTCAGCTTCATGCATTCAGCGTAGACTGACGCCGCCGAGTACGCCTGCGGGTCGCGGTTGGCGATCCGCTGCTGGATCTGGGCGTTGAGAGCGGAAAGTGCCTTCATGGTGAGTTTCTCCCGTCTGGGCACCGTGAAATGGAGTGAAGCAAGGAGCGCGAGCCGGTTATCGATGAGTGAATTGATGGAGGTGATCGCCTCTTTGAGGTCTGCGGGGAGATCAATGTTGACGACCTCCACATCGCGCTCGTATACGTAGGGACTGACATCAGGGTCACTCTCGGTCCGCATCTCCACGTGTGCAATGCCGAGGTTTCCGCAGACTTCCTGAACCTTTGCCGGAGCACTGCCCGGTGATGCTGTCATCGCGAGGAGTAGTGGTTTGCCTGCGGTGGCAAGGTAACGCTGCGCGAGGAATACGTACGCGTAGTTGCCCACAGCACGGTGGCACTCGTCCACGATCAGGAGCGTGACATTGTTGAGTGTGTACCGCCCGGCGATGAGATCGTTTTTCACCACCTGCGGTGTCGCCAGAATGACGGTTGCCCGGTCCCAGTCACCGGTGCGCTTGGCAGGCGGCGCTTCACCGGTGAACATGACAAACGGCGACATGGCGGGATCAGCCGGTGTCTTTACTTGAAAATAGCGTTCAAAAAAGCGGAGGTGCTGCTCGACAAGCGGTTTTGTGGGTGCGAGCATCAGCACTTTACCCCCGTCGTTGTACAGGCGCGATGCGGCGACAAGGAGCGCAATCGCGGTCTTACCCAGCCCCGTGGGCAGGATCACCATCGTGTTCGCGTCCAGCGCCTTCATCGCGATCGCAAGCTGGTATTCTCTCGACTCGATGCTGCCTTCGCGGATAAGGGGATGGGTAATGCAGCTCATGTCCTACAGCGATGAAAACTGTGCACTCCCGTTCACGAGATCGCAGATAGTTTCCGAAATCCGGTCGATCGCGATCCGCACCTGCTTCATGCTGTCGCGGTCGCGGATGGTGACAGTGCGGTCGTCTTTTGTCTGGTAATCTATGGTGACTGCAAACGGGGTGCCGATCTCGTCCTGACGGCGGTAGCGCCTGCCGATGGCGCCCGAGTCATCATACTCGGCAAGCAATCCCTTTTTCTGGAGTGTCCGGGTGACTTCCATGGCGATAGTGTCCAGCCCGTCACGGTTCATGAGCGGGAAGACGGCGACCTGCACCGGCGCGACACAGGGGGTCAGGCGGAGCACGGTGCGGGATTCACCGTCAGCAATGTCCTCGTCATACGCCTGTTCGAGAACCGCATAGCACATCCGGTCAATACCGTACGAGGGCTCGATCACGTGGGGGACAATATCCTCGCCGCGCACCTCGAATATCTCGTTCCTCACCTCGAAGAGTTCCGGCGGGATGTGGATTTTTTCGCCGTCCACATCGATGTCGGCACCATCCACAGTCGGTGTCGCAGTGGCCAGCGTCTCGAACACCGCTTTTGCTTTTGTTCGGAACTGTTTACCCAGTACGCTCATGTTCGGGACGATGCGCCGCCGCTGCACCTTCTTTGGCTCACCATACTGGATGAAGACGGTCATCGGCGTACCGCTGTGCCTGGCGTGAGCGGCGAGGTCGTAGTCTGTCCGGTCCGCAATGCCGACCGTTTCCACCCAGCCGAACCGGTCGGAGTACACCTCGGCGTCCCAGCAGTCCGCCGCGTAGTGCGCCCGCTCAGTGCACAGGTGCTGTCGGAACCGGAGCCGGTCCGGTCTGATCCCGATCTTTACCAGCATCTCGTGCGTGAGCGCGAGATAGTATGCCACGTACTCGTTGGCGATCAGCCGCTGTGCGACCGCGTCCTGCATCGAAAAAGAAACCGCCGGTTCGTTCTTTTCCTGCTGCGTGGCAGTGAGAAGTGGCATGATGTAGTCCGCATAGCGGGAGAACTTCGGGTGGTCTTTTTGATCCGGGTGCACAAAGATCTCAGCCTCTGCATGCGTGAACTCCCGCAGCCGTATCATCCCCTGCCGGGGCGAGATCTCGTTCCGGTACGACTTGCCGATCTGCACGGCGCCAAACGGGAGGTGATCACGGTAGAACCGCAGCAGACGGGTAAAGTCCACAAACATCCCCTGTGCGGTCTCCGGTCGCAGGTAGCCGGTGCGCTGGGAACCGGGTCCGATGCTCGTCTTAAACATCAGGTTGAAGTTGAAGACCTCGACCTTGCCAAGCACCTCCTCGCATGCCAGACATTTACAGGTGGCGATGGCGGCGGCGAGCATTTCGTTTGCCATCGTGGCAGCGCCCGCGACACCACCGCCCTCTGCGACATGGTCAGCACGGAGGAATTCCTTACAATGGGGGCACTGGCACATCTTATCCGAGAATCCCTTGACGTGCCCTGATGCAACAAAAACCGCTTCCTGCGCGATGGTCGGGCACTCGATCTCGTAATAACCTTCCTGGATGACGTAAAAATCCCGCCAGATATTCTCCACCCGCCGCTTCATCATTGCGCCGAGCGGACCATAATCGATGAAGCCCGCCACTGCACCGTAGCATTCCGAAGTTGGCCAGATAAATCCCCGGCGTTTTGCAAGATCCATCACTTTTTCATAGATATCTCCAGAACCTTGTATCACTATCTATCACTTCTTGCTTATTCAAATTTTATTAATCAATTATTTCCTGTGAATATTATAACTCTCGTTCGCTACACATAAGAATAGGGGTTCTTTTCATCATGAAGGTGTATTCACCCATCACCTATGAGAAACGCCAACAGAATCGCATGGCGGGGCTGTTTCCCGGCATTCCTGACAGTCTATCGGGATTAGGTGGTTTTCGGTAATTTCTCTTTGAGTCTGTCCCGCTTTATTTCCAATTCCAAGACCGTTTGCGTCGGCAATGACGATATATCGTCAAAAGAGGCTTTTAATTGGTCAGATATGCCAATGGCCCGTTTTACTTCGCGCACTGTACTTTCTTCGAGGTTGCAGGCTTCCTTTGCGGAATCTATTTTAGCCTCAAGATCATAATTGCACCCCCTACACTCCATGGAGAGCGGTACGATAGTATGGTGGAGTGCCAAAACAGGGGTTCTTTCATTTGCCCCATACTTCCCACCCATCAGATAAGAGAAAGTACCACAGAATCACACCAGTGCGGTCTGGGCGGTATTCCGTCGTTACGGGTCTCGTTCAGATACGATGAGCCCCTCATCGATCAAAAAGTCCTAGAGTATTTGACAAGATATGGGGGTGGGGGCTGAATTATGCCGCCCCCCCATCTCCAACAAGGAGGCCCGCCGCCATGGACTTGGCAAGAAGACCTCAAGCCTTAGGCTCCATCCCGGGGATATGGAAACCGGGATATCATTGCCCTGATTTACTGATGTTCTGCGCCCGGGCAATGATCCGCCTTGCCTCGGCCTCTAATCCTTCCGCCTCGTTTTCGATCCCGAGCATTTCAACATACATGTACTGCGTTTTTGTCGATGGACCGGGCTCTAGCTGCTGAGTGGCAGGGTTGATCCTTGGGAATGCACCGAATCGACGCTCTTCAAACTCCTGAAGTGGTTTAAGGAGTTCCATCACGTGGGCCTGTCTCTTTTCAATTTCCGCCTTGAGTTCCGCAACCCTCTCCCGCTTTACTCCTGCCTTTGCCCTGAGAATGACCGCTTCTCCCTTGATCACCGCTGCCCGCGCTGATACAAGAGCCCGTCGGGATATTTCCGCGCTGGATTTCAATTCCATTAAATCCGCCAAAATACCCGCATCCGGGTCCCCCGATAATCGAGCTGCAAGGATCTCGTCGCCGGCAACCCGTTCTTTCTCAGCGTGGATCGCCTCTTTCGCCCGGACCACCGTATCAAGTTCCTCGACTGCTTTCTGATACTTCACAAGGTCCGCCTCGGCCCGCTCTACTGGGCTCATACTGTCTTGGTTTTTTGATGCCATTCTTTTCACGTCCTTAAACTAATGTCTCGTCTGATCCGTCGTGTTCGATCCGGCGCCTGGTATGTCACAGCAACCCCATAGTATGCCACGGCCACCGTATCACACGCCGGACAGCGCACGATCTTTCTGGGAATGCACTGAGCCGGAAATTCTTTTTCGCAGCGCATACACTTGAAGCTCAGGACCTGCCCCGGCTCGATGTACGCTTTCGGTATTTTCTCGCCCCCCATCATCGTCCCCGTGCCGCGATCCGTGCCTTTTTCTCTGCCTCGGGTTCTGATAGACCCTGTCGGAGATAGTCATCTTTGAACGATTGTTTGAGATCGGCGGGGCCACTCAATGAGGCGCCCTGTCTCCTCAATTCGTCTTTGATCCTTTTTGTCACTTCTTGTTGGTTCTGGGGTGATAATTTTGTATAAACTGGCATAATTTCACTCTCCATCTGTGCCGGTCTTACCCTTCCGGCGGGGTGTTCGTTTGTTGTCAGATCGGCGAGATCTCAGATGATCCATTATCATATACCACAACCCCACTCGTCTCCATCTGTGCATAGGTGTAATGAGCGGCCCACATCGCCAGCCCTACACTCAAGACAAGGTCATCATGATCGCCTTCTCTCCATGCCTCATACTGGTCGTGCCCAGATGTGCTGATCTTCACTTTGAAGCTGAGCAATTCGGCGATCAACGTCTCGGCGTCCGGGAGAGCGGCGGCGATCTTGAGTTCCTTGTTCTCAAATGCAACCCTCATAACGCCAACGATATCTTTTTTTGGAACGTGGAAGAAGAGGCCGTCCTGGCTGATCGTGTCCCCCCCCGGGATCGTTATGCATGCCGCGGCCAACCCCTTCTGGTAGAACATGTCACTGACGGGCCGCCCCACCCCGGTATGATCGATGATCAACTCCGTCCCTTCCGGAAGTCGGCGGAGGATCTCCCGGACCCGCTCGACAATGACCGGGTATGGTGTCCCGAGTGGCATGCGTTCCAAGTGCCTGACGTGGTATGTGATCGGTAACCCCTCCACCTCTTCCACCCGCATCTTCGGACGGTTGTAATCCGGATCCCTTTCCTCGATCTGTTTCACATAGACGGTCGGGTGAACCTCCACAACGCTAATCGCTGTGAAATCGGCTGCCTGACCTAGATCTAACCCTACAAAATTCTTCATACAGTTTCTCCTTTGTTGAATAGCGTTTTAATTTCACTGGATATCCCCTGCCCGCTGGTGATTACCGGTGTAAATAAGGGCGCAATCTTGTCGGAGATGGCCCCGAGCACGTCATCATACCGGAAGACGCTGTCCGTAGTTTGCTTGAATTTACAGAGATATTCCTGAGCAAAATACCACTCACCAATGCTCCGTTTCTCCTGTTCCAGGAACGCCGGCGATATTCGGGGGCATTCTGTTGCAGGGACTTCGAAACGATACCAATCAAGCCCCCCCTCTACCCATTCTTTATGAAAATGCCCCCGCTTCCCAAATGGAGTTGACATGAGGATCAACCGGCCTCCGCTGACGGCGAGCATGGGTCTTATCGCATAGTACAGCTCATCGGGCACCCTCGCACTCTCATCTTCAATGACGAGCGAGACGTTTGAATACCCCCGGATGGTGGCTTCTGTGGAGGGCAGCGATACGATCCGGGAGCCGTTCTGCAGCGTGCATGAGAGACGGTTGTCTTCAATTTTCTTGGGACTTGTCACATTCCGGCCGAGGAAATCCGCGCAAATCCTGAACTGTTCCCCACTCTGTCTTAACGATGGGCTGATCAAAAGGATAAGAGATCCGGGATAGAAGATTGCCCGGTGTGTGGCGAGTATGGCGGCTGTCGTTGACTTACCACTCTGCCGGGAACAGTTCAGGATGAGCCGGCGATGTGATGAACGCAAAACGGAGGCTTGCCAGTCATCCGGGATGATGTCGAGCACCTCCAGGGCCCATGCGACCGGGTCGAGGGCGTGGATCAGATCCTGTGATTCGGTTGTCATGCCGATCCCTCGCTATTAATCGGGGCGCTATACGCTCTCCGTTCCGTGAATCTTCCGAGAGATATTCCCCCGTTCCTATTTTTATCTCCTGTATGCGTCGATACTTCCAGTGGAAATGATACCCCTATATCAATCCGAGGATATTCCTCCATCGAAGCCCGTAGAGTGGTTGTTTTCCAGTGGAAACCCGCTTCTTTTTTCTTGCCTCTCATACCGTGCCCCATTTGACAATCGGAGACCTTATAACAACTTGTCGCAGAATAACTGTTCTGCGCAATCTGACTCCCTTTATATACTATCATCGTCCCGCCTCTGGTAATTGTCTGAGCTCTGATAATGCAGAAACCAACCGGGCCCGGGCTTCCGGGAATGATTCAAGGCTCTTCAATACCAACGTCCTAAACTCTACGTTCACGGTCACCGGGGCGCTTTGTAGTTCCCCTGCGACTTGGGCAAGTAGTTTGATGGTCTCCCGGGCCTCCCGTAGTGCGATAGCGTTGTCCTTGATGGTGCCGGCCTCGGCCCGGTCAAGCAATGCCAGCGCCCGGGTCCGGAGGTCTTGGATCTGGGTAAGCAGGGTATCGGCCCGGGCTACTTCGACCGCTTCCGCTGCCTTTGTAAGTGCCTGTGGTATGTGGGACTTGTGCCGCTGTAGGCTGGATCTGCTCGTCCCGAATTGTGCCGCGATGTCCCGCAATGGCGTTCTTTTGATCAGTTTTTGTTCGATTTTTTGCCTATCTTTTCGGTTACAAATTCTGCAGGTCTGAACCATCAGGTCACCACCATTTTTCGATTATTTTGTGGTGTTACGATGTATGGTTGTGCGTAGCACTCCGTCGGAGTAGTGTAGGGTAGTGTATGGTTTGAGTGAAATTCGGTAAAGTCCTTCATGAAGTGGGCCAAAAAAAGTTTACTGAAAAATGGGTCAACCATACACAACCATACACTTGGGATCATGATCGTGCACCTTGTCCCGCATCTGTCCCGCTTATTTTTGCCTGCTCTTTTTCACAGATCCCGCCGAAATAATATCCATCATTAAGGCGCACCTTTCTAAACCGCGATCCCATTTCCCGACCAAATACCGTTTGTGATATTTTCGGGACCCCTTCATCTATACACCAGATCGAATACTTCTTGTAAAACTCGGAAGCTTTGATCTGGTAATCGGACCGTGCCGGATTGATCTCAAAATTCTTTAAGAATTCGTGATAGATATCCTCTGAGTACTGATACTCTTTTGTCTCTTTTGCGATGGTGTCGCATTTCTTGAGTTTCCCGTCGACCTGGTATCTCCTCCATCCTTCGATCAACCAATTCAAGATCCCGGGCGCCTCGCCGATCAACTTCTCATAAATGCCGGTATCAGCATCATCCGGACTGAAATAATGGTTAAATGGGAGAAGCCAGACGCGGTGCCACATAGCCACGCTCTGATCGTCTATTCTGGGTTTGTAATTGGAGGCAAGGAACAGAGTTCCCGAGATATTGAAGTCGATTTCTTCACCGTATAAGTGCCGGGCCGTGATACGGTCCCCGCCGGTCAGACTCTTGATCAGACCGTCATCTAATTTTATGGACTTTTTCGGTTCTGTTGCGGTGATCAACCGGGCTCCTCTCATGTGTAAAAGGTCAGTTCTTACCCGGTCCCATTTCATCCATGCGAGGGATTGAGGAGCGATATTAACAGCGTAATCCCCGAAAAGGTGTTCCAGGACTTTAAGGGTAACAGATTTGCCGTTCCGGCCTTTGCCATGCAGGACAAAAAACCCGGCTTCTGGGTTACCGATCCCTGCCAGGGTGTATCCTGCGATCTCTTGAAAGGTCGTGATAAGATCCCTGTCACCATCAAACACCGTTTTTATGTGCTCTATCCACTGAGGACAGGGCGCATCCGGGAGATATTCGGTGTTTGTGATCTTCGAGAGCAGATCGTCTTTGTTATGTGGTTTTAGTTCTAGGGTCCGGAGGTCAAGGGTGCCATTTCGGAGATTTAAGAGGTATCCGTCAATATCAAGATCATTTTCGGATATCACAATATCCACACGGGCGCATCGTAAAAGGTTAGCAACACCGGCGGCATTATTGGAGCGTTCTGCGTGCTTAATGATCTCCTGTCGGAGTCCGGTATCATCTTCTCTCGCCGCATCCTGGTAAATTCCGATAACGATATTTTTGGCTTTCTTCTCTACATTTCCAGGATTATCCACCCTCCATCGGCGAGTATCCCAGTACAACCATTTCCGCATCTCGTAACAGTATTTTACTTCATCGCCGTAGATCTCGACAAACTCTTCACTATTTCCAATTTCGGTGAGTTTGCGGCGGGATTCATACAGGTTTAGGCGTTGGGTGGTATCCATCGGTCCCGCTCCCCCCGGTCGTTTTTGCTCTCCCGCCGGTTC
>JAPKXY010000021.1 GCA_026394605.1 Methanoregula sp. | reverse complement strand
GATTGTATACACAAGTCCCTCAAGATCAACAGCTATGGCGCCACGCTCGCTTGTATTCGGGTCTTTCGGGCGCTGCATCGCAAATGGCATCCTCGCGTGCGCCCGGATCAGATCCATCCAGCGCCGCTTGATCTTAAAGATCTCCACAGCAACATCCATGAGCGCTTTTAACTCAGCAAAGAGACGTTTATCGTCCCCTTCCGCCTTATAAGCAGCACGGGGACAGTTCACCGATACTACCTGCCAAGAACCCATGGAGAAGTGCCGGCCGTCCTCAAAATAGAGTTTTTTATCGAATTCCGAATCCTTGTCCGCGACTGCTGAGAACTGGTAGGCACAGCACTGGTAGCAGGAGATGCCCTTGCCAGCCCCGCGGTACTCAGGAAGCTGGTTGTCGTAGTAGGGCGTGCCGAACTTGCTCGCCAGTTCAAAGGTGAGCAGATAGAGCTCACGGTAGGTGGGAAGATCCGGGTGTGCCTGATTGAATTCCTCACGCTCGTTCATGAAATCGGGCTCGATGGAGATCTCGGGCTTTGGGAAGCTGAAGGGTTTGCCCCAGTAATCGCCTTCCAGCATCACCTCCATGACTGCTTTGAAGAGCAGGCGCACCTCGCGCTCGAAATCGCCATAGGTCCGGCGGGGAGCGGATTTTCCGTCCCAAATCTTTCCCTTATACACGCAGGGTTTGTCGAGCCAGAGGGAAGGGACGCCCGGCGAGAGCTGGATAGACGAAAAGACGAGCTGCCCGCCCCGGGCAACCATCATCTGCGTCATTTCATAGACAAACATCTGCATCAGCTGTTTGATCTCGTTATACGACATCCCCTCAAGGAACGGTGCAAGGAATGTCAGGAAGTTGTAGTAACCCTGACCGCCGGCAAAGTTTGTCTGTGCACTACCAAGTGCCTTGACCGCATGAAGAATTGCAACCTCTGCCCGCTTTGCCGGACCAGCCACCGAGGCTTTCGTCCCGTTCCCATCAGGCATCAGGCCGTAATAGAAAAAGTACCGCAGGTCCCAGTCCTGGCAGAATGGCCGGGTGCCGAAATATTCGAGGTCGTGAATGTGCATCTCGCCGGACAGGTGGTGGTCAGCGAGATCCGGGGGAAGCTGGAGCAGGTACTGCTCTTTTGAGATCTTGTCCGCCTTTTTCTTATGCGAGGTCTCCGCATTTTCCTGCAGGTTCGCATTATCATGCGCCTCAAAACCCCTCCCAACATCGATCAGGTGCGCATCAAAGACCGGCGTACCGACACGGGTGCAGACATTGCGGTACTGTACAAGCCCCTTCTCGAGCAGGGTCATGTTCACGATCTCGCGGATCAGGGGGCCAGACAGGGATTTCAAACCCATGCCCTCGATCCGCTGTTCAACCTCGCGGGCGATCTCCTGTGCCATCTCCTCGCTTGCCCCCACATACCCGTAGAAAGTCTCGACAAGCTTTGTCTCATCGATGATCTGGCGAACAATACGGTTCCGGTCGTATTCGACAATATGCCCATCAGTGGTCCTGACCGGTGGGAGCGGTGGTATGTAAACGCCATCAAGGGTTTTCTGTTTGGTCTCTCGCAGCCCCATCATGCACCCGAAATAAACCCGATAATCCGCGCTGTATCCAGTTTGCCGCACGAGAAGATTACATCGCTGGTGAAAAATTCATCCCCTTTCTGAAGCACCGGTGCTTCATTTGTAAAAATCCCGTTGACCCGAAGCTCTGTCAACGATTCCGCCGTAGACATGTCCCGTTCGGAAAAAATTTTTCCGTTCGATTTTAAAAAAACGTTCAGCATCTCACAATTGGGACAATGTTCGAGGGTATACAGGATCAATCCGGAATTATCTGGCACAAAAAACACTCTCGCTCAGTGATCAATCAATAGGTGCTTTGAATAAAAAAACTTAGTTTTTAGCATCCCCTACTATCACGGACATCGAATACCATTTGTAGAGGAATAGAGCAATAGTACCCTGATGGTCAGGGCATTTGTTGCACTGGAACTGTCCGATGAGATCCGGACATGCCTCGGCGCAGCGCAGGAGGTGCTGAAGCGGTGCAACGCACGTATGACATGGGTCGAACCCAAAAACATCCACATCACGTTGAAATTCATGGGAGATGTTGATGACAGGAAAATCCCGCAGGTTACTACCGCGCTCAGGTCGATCACATTCCGTCATTTTTTAGTGAGCACCGGAGTCATTACTGTCAACAACCCCCGCCGCCCATTTACGGTATGGTGCGCGATTGAGGACGGGGGATTCAGTAAGCGCCTCTTTCAACTAGTCGAGGACGTACTCTCCCCCCTCGGATTTGCACCCGAGAAACGACAGTTCACACCCCATGCAACAGTTGCACGGGTGAAGCGTTTTGATCCGAGCCTGTTGACCGTACTCTCGTCCTTGACAGAGAAGACATACGGCACCTGCATGGTGGAGGGCATGAAGCTCAAGAAGAGCACACTCATGCCACAGGGACCAGTGTACGAAGATCTGATGGAGGTTACATGGTGAAAAGAACCCCGCTTGAGGAAACAGTACTGTCCCGCATCAGGCCAACCGGCGAAGAGCGTGAGCATATTTATGGTGTCGCGCGCCAGCTGCTCGATGCGATCTCCGCAAGTGGTCAGGTGCAGGGGATGGTGGTCGGCTCTATTGCACGCAATACCTGGGTAAGCGGCGAACATGATATCGATATCTTCCTCCTCTTTTCTCCCACCCTCTCCCGTGAAATGCTGGAGAAACAGGGCATGACTCTGGCGCGCCAAATCGCCGCACAGTTCACGGACCGGTTTTTCGAGAAATACGCAGAACACCCATACATCTACGCTTCCATTGACGGTGTGGGTGTGGATCTTGTACCCTGCTATGCAGTGGAGACCGCAATAAAAATCCAGAGCGCTGTCGACCGCACACCGTTTCACACGCGATACATCACCGATAAAATAAATGGACTGATTGATGATGTCCTGCTCCTCAAGCAGTTTGCAAAAGCAGGCGGGATCTATGGTTCCGACCAGATGACCGAAGGATTCTCCGGCTATCTTTGCGAGCTCCTCGTACTTCACTATGGCGGTTTTATCCCGCTTCTTGAGG
The DNA here is from genome assembly GCA_026394605.1 of Methanoregula sp. Lineage (GTDB taxonomy): Archaea > Halobacteriota > Methanomicrobia > Methanomicrobiales > Methanospirillaceae > MVRE01. The sequence goes on along the minus strand of JAPKXY010000021.1, from coordinate 2,962 downwards.
CAGCCGCAGTCTGGCGGCCCGGTACGGTCATAGATATTGAGCACCATGCGGAAAAAACATTTAAAGAACCGCTCATCGTAGTCGATCCGGTTGATCCAAGACGCAATGTCGCTGCGGCGGTCTCGCTGGACCGGATGGTGGAATTTATCGAGCTTGCCCGCGGGTATCTCGATGATCCAAAAGAAACGTTCTTTGCCGTCCCCCCCCATCAGGCAATCACCCGCAGGGCACTTGCAAAACTACTCAATGAACGCCGGACGCACCTGTTCGCGATCACGTTTGCGACGCCCCCCTATATCCCTGAAATTGTGGTCCCGCAACTGAAACGCAGCACACTCGCTGTCTCTGAACTGCTGGAGCGAAATGGCTTTTCCGTGCACCATGCCTCATTCGATATGCAGCCGGAACGAAGCATGCTCCTGTTCGAACTCCTTATCGCCGAGCTTCCAGCTATACGCCAGCACATTGGCCCGCCGCTCTGGAACCGGGTCAACGCCGGTAAATTTTTTGAAAAATACGCCACAACGCAACCGCTGGCACCGTACATCGAGAATGGGCAGTATGAGGTAGAAGTCATGCGTGAATATGCACATGCGAAAACGCTGCTCGAATCTCCCCATCTGGTAAATACGAGCCTTGGCAGGCATGTGAAACAGGCAATCGGGCAGGGCTGGACAGTGGATGAGGGTGTTACCTGCTGGCGGGAGGAGTTCGCAGCGTTTATCGCCGATTTTTTCGATCGCTGCTCCCCGCTTGCACGGATTCGTAGAATATAATTACAGGGGTAAAGAGAAGGATGTGTTGAAAAATTATCGTTGTGTATTCTTGTTGACCTTTGCCTGCACAAGCTTCTCGATCGCTGCCAGATCGACAGTACCGGAAACAGTGAGTTGCTTGTTCTGGACGGCGCTCTCTACAAAACTCTTCCCGGCCGGCGTGCGGATGATAAGGGTGGTTGAGCCTGCAGGACTTCCTACCGCTCCTGCGGAAATGTCTGCGAAAACCGATGTCAGGTCGGTGCAGATATGACACCCCTTCCGTACGCATGACTCCAGCTCTTTCATCGACAGAGCAGCTTTGGTACCATCATGCATCAGGATTTCGAGCTTGCCCTTGACATCCATCTTTTTGATCTGGTTGGGCTCGATCTTCTTTTCCATCCTAATTTTACCTAAGACAAGTGACATGTAGTCAAAGGTTTCTGTGCAGAACAGCCCGATAACAAGCCGGATCGATGCTGCATAGGGTCGTATGAGATCGTGTTTTGAAGCCCGGATACGTGCGAGTGCCTGGACCACACATGGGACACCGACTACCGCGATCCGGTGGTATTTTTTATCAACTGCCGCGTACTTGAGCGCGGTAAGCAACGGAACCCACCAGCTGTACCGGCTCCCGGCTTCTGTGATGAGCACATCTGACTTCGTGATAACGACCGATGAGGGCTTTAATGTCCAGCGATCCTCGGTAACAGTCACTACCGCATCGATTAACCCGGTATTGAGAGCGTTTGTAAGGATAGCGGTAACCGCACCGCCACTCTGCCGCCGCGGAATATCGAATGCTGCCTTTGCGGAGATTAGGTCGAGATACTCCCCCAACATGCCTGTAGGCTGGTCGCCGATCCGCGGGCAAACCTCGTAACACGCACCGCAAAGCACGCCATCGCTCACCTGCTTGCAGTATCCATTGCTCTGTGGGCTGGCAACCATCTCGCCCTCGTCGAAATAGAGAGCATCAGCCGGACAGACCGCGACACATGCACCGCAACCGGAGCACCTTCCCTTGTCCCAGATTTCGGCTTTCAAATCAAGGTAGCTCTTCTCTGCCATGGTGTTCACTCCCACGTGTACTTGTTCGCAAACGGCCGGGTGCTTGCCGGTACGATCCGCGTGTAATCCGATGCAAGAAGCGGTGCGGGATCAAGCGAGAACTTCGCAGCAAAGTCCTTTACCACTGGTGTAATCTGGTGCTTTTCATCATCAGTCGCCGGTTTCTGCTTTGCCCCGAAACCCAGGATCATTTCGTTTACCCTGCCCCGCACAAAGATCTCTCCCCCGTGAATCCCGCTGCCGATTCCGCGTTCGGAAAGGGGGGGGGTGCCGTCAATGCCAAGCACGATTAAAAGCCCCCCTGCCATGTATTCGCCCAAGAAAGCACGCGCTGATCCGCCAACAACCAGAATGGGGCGTTTATCCAGGTACTGCTTCATATGGATGCCCCCGCGGTAACCGATGTTGTCCCGCACGTACACCCGTCCACCCCGCATGCTGTGGGCAACAGCGTCACCAGCGCTCCCGTGGATGATGATGCACCCGCTGTCCATGGTGTTGCCCGGCGCGTGGTCGGCATTTCCGTGCACGATAAGCGTCGGACCACTCATGAACATGCCGAGATCGCCGCCCGGTACCCCGTTGAGGGTGATAGTCACGCCATCACCCTTGAGCCCATCGGCGATAAACCGCTGTCCGAGTACATTGTCGATCATAATCTCCGTGACACCGTCAGCAACCGCTTTCCTGATCATCTGGTTGAGGGGCGTGTAGTGGACCCCTCTGGCGTCGATGCGCAGGGATTTCACCGGTTTCACGCCCCTACCGGCATGACATCGAGCACCTTCATCATCCCCTCATCGAGCATGTAGCCCCGCAGCCGGTCGCGGTTGCCGCGCAGGCTTTCGATGCTGTTGATGCCCGCGGCACCCATCAATTCCGCAAGTTCAAGTGTCCAGCCGTGGATCAGGTTCTCCACCTGCACGGACGCCTCATCGGGGTTGAGTCGCGCAACAAGATCGGGTCGCTGGGTGGCAATTCCCCATGCGCACAGACCGCGGTAACAGGTGCCGCAGACACGGCAGCCCATCGCAACGAGCGCAGAGGTGCCGATATAGACAGCATCAGCCCCAAGCGCGATCACTTTTGCGACATCCGCGCTCTCACGGATGCCCCCGCTCGCGATGATC
>JAPKXY010000031.1 GCA_026394605.1 Methanoregula sp. | reverse complement strand
ACCACTGCACAAGAAGCGGAAGATATGTATCATATATTTTAATATATTGGCGCTCTATGTTCCCTATATGGTACGGGACGAGAGGCTCTCTGATGCGATCGTCTACAACAAGCTGTACCTTTTGAAAAAGGATTTTTACGGGTACATCGAGAGAAATACAAGCAAGGTCGATGCCAACCTTCCGGTTTTTTTTGGCTATGTTGTCTCGGCACTGGAGAACTCCTTTCCTGATATTGCCGACGAATCCTATGACGATTTTATTGATAGTATCACGTTTAAGGTTCTCGATGTGAGCAGCAGCATCAACGATTTTGAATATGTAAAAAAAGTGATCCTCAACGCGGTGCGGTTAAAAAAGAAAAAAGATGCCGATATGGGGGTCAATATCGTTGTCGGCATGAAACTGTTAAAGATCGGGGACTATGCCCATGCCCTGGAATACCTGCGGAATTACTGGGATCTTGACGTGATGCTGGGCAGTGCGGTTGCCCACTGCTACTATACCCTCTCGCGGCGTGAATATACCGAAGAGGAACGGCAAAAAAAGACGCGGCCCGGGGAGATGGAACTGCTGGCGCGCGAAAAGATGCTGGAGCTCTCGCGAAAGAAGCCGCCGCTCCAGAAACTCCCGCAGCTGGAGCTTGAGGACACCGCGTTTCTGGACAAGATCTTCTGGCAGATGATCTTTTTGTCTCTCGAATGGTTCCCCAGCGAGGCTTGGTTTGTCACCGTCGGGCTCGAAAAGGCAAAGATCTCAAACAACATTGAAATGAAAAAAAGGCTCCTTGAGATCGGATCCGAACAGTTCTATAACGACATCAATTTCCTGCGCGAGATGTACTATTTCAAACTCGACAGCAAGGATGCAGGCGGCGCCGCAGGTGTCGTCAACCAGCTGATCAAGCAGTATCCCGACAACCTCGAACCCATCTTCCTGGGGCTCAAGCTCTCGCTGCTCACGACAAAAAAGATCACGTACCACAGTTTCAGGAAGCTCGCCATCGCCAAGGGCATGCCCGCGCACTCCATCGAGCTCTTTGATTTTGCATTCGACCTTTTAAACAAGGATAACAAGGAAGCGTTCGGGCATCTTACCGATATTGAAAAGAGTTTTCCGTATCTTGAATACTATGTCACCACACTGCGGTACATTGCCAAGGACTTCTTTTCTGAAGATGAGACCCGGATGAAGACGGCAAAAAAAGCCCTTCTTGACTCAATCGAGAAATATTGTATTGAGGTGCTGCGCACCAAGGAACCGCCGGGGTAATCCCACACGTCCTGACAATCAGCTCATAAACAATAGTCCGGCAATTTTTTTTAATCAGAAAGAAACCCCCTGATTTCACCATGGGCATCTTTTTTTAATGAATCATGGGATGGTGTGCCCGATTCTTCACTACCTATCGGCTGCGAGGCATACCACGCCACGTAGGAGCAAGCTTCCCGCGGGATGTAGGTCTTTTAATGGCATGTGATTCGTGCACTATCGTGACTGGATTACGACAGTTTTGTCTTTCTCTTTCTCTTTACGGTCGTATTCAATGCAGCGTAGATCTCAGTAAGCTCTGATTCGATCTCTTTTGCGGGTTCCTGAAAATCTCTCAATTCACGCAGCAGGCTCATATTCTGGGTTTTTTTCACGGTCTTCGCGTCTCCCGCAAGCGAGTTCAGCATATCGTTGTCGCTACCGGCAATGGCGGTAAATGCCGTCATGTCAGCCGGATCCGCCGGTGCTTGTGCAGGTATCACGTCCAAAGATGGTTGTTGGACTACTGATACGGCAGGTTCTGTAACCCCCTCCTCTCCTCCTGGCGGGGTGGATGGGGCAAAAGAGGCGGATGCTGCATCGTTCTGTGTATCCACCAGATCTTCGTCAAATTCCGCATCACCGAGATCAATGGTGTCAAGCTCCCCGAGATTCTCCTCGATGGTATCAGTGCCCTCAAGCGGGCTGAATTCCTCAAGATCCGGCTCGTTTGCTACCGGAATCTCCGCTGCTTCCGATGAGACGTCCTGAGGGGGAATGGGCATATCCGGTTCGCTGATTGCAAGGCCGGCTGAGGTCGTATCAGCCGGTGCTCCTGCCACAATGGTATCATCACCGGATCCGAACGCGACGCCGGCATCTTCATCCTCGTCCAGTGAATCCAGAAGCCCGGTCTCGAGTTCATCACTGGAAAGCGAGAGAAAGGGATCTTCGGGTCGTGCGGGGGGGTGGAGTGGAAAGTTCCTACCGGCACCACCGCCCGTGGGCATCGCTGTTGGCATTGCTGATTCCTTCATCATATTCGCATTGAATTCATGGATCGACAGGTTAACCTTGTCACTGATCATCTCGTCGAGGAGCTTGTCGATTTCATCGACGTTTTTCCGTTCAGTTTTTTTCCTGACTGTAAGGAAGGTGCCTACTGCCTTAAACGAGGAGATCATGGAATTAATATGGAGGGACAGACCCCTCTTTTTCTCTTTGATGATGGGCGCCGGCTCCTGTTTTTTTGCCTCAGCCAGTACCGGTTCTGCCATTTTTAGAGGTGTTTTCTTTTCCCTGTGTCGTCTGATAAAGGAGATCGTGTTTAAGGATGAGACTGCCGACTTCAACTCCGCAACAGGAACCGGGCTCCCAAGTATCAGGAGCAAAAACCCGAGTGCGGCAACGAGCGGGAGGATGAAGAGCAGCGGCAGGTTAAAAAAAATCAGCAGCGTTCCGGTGCTCACCATCACACAGAAGATTACACGACGGCGGAGACTGTCGTTCATTGCTTCCTCGCGCTCATGATCGGGAGCCTGCCATGTTCGTCAGCGTTTCCGGGCTGAAAAACACGTTGACAACCATTGGAACAACAAGCAATACAAGTCCTGTCGCGATACAGAATAGTGCAATGTAGAAATAATACATATACCGATCCCCCCCTCCTACAATTTTTGCCACAATGATATTTGCAGCGGTGATGATGGTGAGGGTGATCACGACATAGGCGTACATCACAGGCTCGGGAAAGTTGGTAAACATGTTGAGCGAACCGGAAATGGCACTGCCCATGGATACACCGGCAGTCTGAGAACCGGATGCGGTGGCTGCTCCCTGAAAGTGCTTCATCATGGTTGCGACGGAACTCGTGAGTGTCACCATAATCCTGTACAGGGCAATAAAGATGCCTACCATGACGACATGCATCGGGACTAACATGAGGATGAAACTTTTCGAGAGCATGTCCTTTTTCTCCCGCAGGAGCACCTGTTCGAGCATCGATGACCCGACAAGCTTACCGATGGGTTCCGGCGGACCCCCGAGTCGGACGGTATCGAGGTAGATGTTGAGGTATTTATTGATCAGGTCGCTGCCTGATTCCCCGGTGAACCGATCCCATATCTGCCGCCCGTCGAGCCCGAGGTTCATCTTGGAGTATACCGAGTTGATGAGGGGTTCTAAGGCCATGAATGCCTTGTGGTCGATCGACCCGAGAGCATAGACAGCGGTTGTCGCCTTTCCCCCCATCACAGCACCAAGACTCTTGATGAATGTGGCAAAATCGTTGTCCCGGAGGGTGATGTTGTGGTCATCGATAAACCCGATGATGCCAAGGGGTGCCATCAATACGCCGAAAAGGATGAAGATCCATCCCGTGGAAATTCCCAGCACCCAGAGGACGAGCGCGATCAGGAGGGTAACAGGAACGATAATGCGCTCCATCGCATGGATGGTGTTCTGTTCTTTCGATGACCGCTCCTTAAGGCCGTGGGTTTTCTGGTCATACGGCACGGACTGGTACATGAGGGTGACTCCGCAAACGCTGATCGCAAGAACGATAGCATAGGACATGTTCAGGGTTCCTTCCATGCCCGTTGGCGAGTAGATTGCCACCGAGATCATAATAGTGACGGCAATCACTGTTCCGGCAAGGAGCATTGCGATATAGGCATCACCCCATTTCTTCAGCATTTCGAAACCCTGTTCGTACTGGCTGCGGTACGCGCTCCGGATGGTATAGATCTCATTGTTTAAGAATTCCTCATCCGGGACATTGGAGTTGATCGCGTTTGAGTACCGGAGCAGCATCATCTGCAGCATCTCATTTTTCGTTCGTTCGGCGATAAAACTTAAGGACTCCGCATAGCTGTAGTTCCACTTCTTGACATAGGTATTGACCCTGGCGATGTATCCCGATGAGATATATTCCTTACGTTCCGAAGCATTTGAAAAGATCTCGGGGCGTGTTACATTTGCAAGGGCGAGCGATGCCATATATGTCGTCATGAACAGGAGATCAGACCCCATCTTCTTATCCTCGATCACCTGGGCGAACCGCTCCCTGATTGAAGCAATGACGGATTCAAACGGGAGCGAACTGCCCCCCTGCATTGCACGGAGACGGCTCTTGATATTCTCAAACATGAAAATCAGGGTCCGATTGTCAGGAGCCCCTGCTTCTTGATCTTGGTGATCATGTGGAAGAGGTCCCAGAACTTGGCATAGCCGGCTTTATGAAGCCGCTCGAGGATCTTTGCTCTCCTCTCGACTTCAAGATAAATCTCGTTTTTCCTGTTCTCAGGGATCCCAAGCATGGTCGCGATCTTGTTTTCAAGCAGGTAGGAACTGCCCCGCCCTGTCCAGAGAAATGTGTCGGTCGCCGGGTCCCACGAAAACATCTGGACAAACGTGAAACCGCCGGTCTCTGCGTTGTACCCGACCAGTTCGTTGCAGCTGGTCATCCGGCGCACCGTCTGGCCGTCAGGGCGCTTTACCGCACTCGTCAGGATGATGAGGTTTAGGTTATCGACATAGGTCTTGGGGATATTGATCGGGTCGCCGCAGAGACGCTGGATCAGTTTCTCGACTGATGAGGCGTGGAACGTGCTCATGACAGGGTGCCCGGTCTGCATCGCAGAGAACGCGACCGATCCCTCGACCCCGCGGATCTCACCCACAAGGATCTGGTTGGGGCGCTGACGGAGGGCGGATTTGAGCAGGTCATACATGGTGACCTCCCCGCTGGTTCCCGTCCCCTCCCCCTTGCCTTTTGCCAAGGCGACCTCCCGCACCCAGTTCCGGTGGGGAAGGTTCAGTTCGGGTGTGTCCTCGATCGTGACGACCTTGTTCTCCGGCGGGATGAACGTCGTAATGGCATTCAAAAACGTTGTTTTGCCGCTTGCAGTCTCACCGGAGACAAATACCGACATCCCGTACTCAACGCAGATCCAGAGGTACCCGGCCGCCATGTAATCGATCCCACCGTTTTCGACAATGTTGAGGATGGAGAGTGGGATCTCGTTTACCTTGCGGATCGTAAAGTTGCTGCCGTGGCGGCTGATGTCTGTGCCATAGATGATGTTGATACGGGACCCGTCCGGCAGGGTCGAATCGACAACCGGGTTCCGGTACGTGATGGGGCGCCTGATCCGTTCTGCGATCTTTATGACAAACTCATCCAGCTCGCTGGAGACCTTGAACTCAATAACGGATTTTAGCCCCTTGAAGATCTTGTGCTCGATGAAGATCGGGCCGACACCATCACAGGAGATATCTTCGATATAAGGATCGGAAAGGAATGGTTTGAGTGCCCCCATATCGATCTTATCGCGGATAAGCAGGTACTCAATGGCGCGGTATTCCTCCGGCGTGAGAATGAGCTTACCATCCGGGGTAACAGGAAGAAATTTCGATGACTTTTTTTTCCTCGTCTTCTTCTGCGCGGTGAAATCGGTTTTAAGGAAGGTGTTGATCCTGCTTTTTAAGTCATTTTTATCCTTTTCACTCCCGGTGAGGAGTGCGATATCGGTATTTCTGGGGTTGATGACCGCGACCGTGGCAAGCATCTTTCTCAGTACATCCGCCCGCTCCTGATCGGTCCTTGGGTCATGTTCCAGTCCGTCGATCAGGTCGATCAGTTTTGATTCGATGGCGGGCATGATATCGAACACGGAATGGAGGAATGACGGTTCGATTGGAATGTAGAAGTTACGGACATCGTCAGCATCCGGAAGGATGTGGACAAAGGTGTCCCCGCTGACCGGATAGATCAGGTTCGGGCTCTTCATGGTGCGAAGGTCGATTTTCAGTTCTGATAAAAAGAGCGGGATGCCGTACGTATTGACAGGAAAGATGTGGAGGTACTCGAGGAGGTGGGGGCTTGACCGTACGTATTCCTTGGCGTTCGCCGGCAGCATCTTGTAGATGGCGCTTGACTCGATATCGCCATAGATATCGGTTGCATCAGCGATCAGCTCCGGTTTGAACGGGAGGTTGGTTGTGGCGGTAAGACTACCCATGTCATACCCTCGCAAAGCTCATCGGAATAACCTTCATGCCGTATCCCGGGTGTACTTCAAAGCTGACAAGGTTGCCGGTCGTTTTTCTTGCCCCCCTCACCTTGATCACTTCCAGCACCATGACATACTTATCCCCAACAAGGGCTTTCTTCATATTTAGATGCGCGTCGCAGATGGACCTGATGCGGACCAGCGTGTCCTCCTCAAATGCATAGGTGTGGAGCGTGATGAGGATTGTTTTTCCGCGGTCCACCAGCGATTTGCAGCTGGTAAAGAATGAAAGAATTGTTTCGGTCCCGGCATATTCGGTAAAGAGCGTGAGCGAATCGATGATCGCCACCTGCGCCGGGCTGTCCCTGATGCGTGCGATCAGGCGCTGGAGAGTGCCCTCCATCTCTTCTTTGGTCCATTCAGCTCCGACGATGTGGAGGGGGAAGACCTTGAGGTAGCCCCATGCGAAATATTCAGAGATGTCGAGGCTCATCGACTCCATCTGCTTGATAAAACTCTTGGTCGTGTTCTCCGTGGTAAAGAGGTCGACTGAGAGCCCCTGTTTCATCGCCCCCCACATGATCTGCTGGGTGAGCACACTCTTGCCGGTATCGTTCTCGCCCTCGATGAGGGTGAGGGAGACTAAGGGCAGCCCGTCAGCGATCCTTTTATCCAGCTCGTAGTTTCCTGTGGAGATGATCTGCTTGCCCTCTGATTCTTTTGTGTCTGGGGTGGTGGGGGGCATGGTACGTTTCTCACTTTATGTTAGTTTAGTTTTAGTGGCTTGTGCTCCATTTGGTGTTATCATGGTAATCTGTAAGGGTAGGAGGAGGGAATTAAAACCATCAATCTCTACCAACATAGTTTCATCGGGATCTAACATAGTGGGGTGGATAACATCTGGGGATATCGATATATAACCCCAAGTACTCTCTGCAACTCCAGCACTAGGAACCACAGTCGTTAATTTATGATAGATTGGGGAAAATCCTTTTGGAGTTACATATACATCCATATGATTAAAATCTCCAATCATCTCATTTCCTGAATTTTTTAAATTGAATTTTAAATTCAATAATATTGAGGGAGATGCTTGATTTTCGATTGTTATATCAGAGATTTCAATAGCAGTTCTCAATCGTGCTTCATTCTGCATGGTCAAATCTTTCTGGGCTGATGCGACAATCTCAGCAGATGTCAGGGTACTGCCAACCATTATGTAGCCAACAAGAACTAGCAATAAAACGCCTATCGCAGCCCCAATGATTTCAGCGCCTGCCATTGAAATTCAGCCAGTTATGTCGTTGAGAACTCAGTTGATCTCCATACTCCGTTAGAGAGAACAAATTGGAAATACCAATTTGTATTAGTAGATGCAGGAATTAGATTCTCCTCATCATATATTGTGATCTCCAAAGTTTCGCCTTTATCCCAATATCCATTATTGTCTACTAGAGTATAATCCCAATCTCCAGTTGGAATTGCACCGCCGTGAGTTGGTGTTAAGGAGAAACGTTTGAAACTATCTACGGGACCAAAAAAAACATCAGTGCTTGTTATATCCTCTTCACCGATATTATTTGTTCCTATATTTTTCATCCAAATTTTCGCTAAATGTGTAGTTTTTGAAGCATACGTCGTCACGATCTTAAAATCCGTCCGCATCCGCGTATCCGATTCATGCGATGCGGTAGAAAACGTCCCCGCCATGTTCCAGATAATCGGGAGGACGGCAGTGATCAGGATGCCGGCAGCGACCACGGCGGTGATCAGAAAAAGAGCGTTAACGAAGGTTTCTGCAGACATTGATCATATCCTGTCGGGCAGGTTCATCCAGTCCTCATCCATGTCCTGGTTTTTTGATATTTTCTTCTCTTTTGCCGGTACCGTGGGGAACTCAATGGTCCTACCGGGCGATGGTATTCCCACCTGTACCTGTTGCGACCTCTGTTCCATCATGACCTCGATCATGTCACGGTCAAGGGACGTGTCTTCAGGTGCGATGATCCGGTTTAACGTGTAGAGTTCCGAGACATATTCATCGGGACCCACCTCATGCTCCTCACCGAGGCTCGCCGGCATGAGTTTTGCGATCTCGCGGATCTCATCAGAGGAGTCCTTGCTGATGTAGCCCATCGTTTTGTAGGACTGGAGAATGATCTCAAGACGGTCATGCCCGTATTTTTTGACCGCCTGGCTGGTCCATTTAAAGAGTTTGTACACTTTCTGGAGCCGGAATTTCTCGCCATATATGCCTGCGGGGCCCCTGACGCCGGGCGCCCGGGCTTTATACTGCGCCAGGAGCTGTTCGTCAACAACCCTGCGATCTTCCCCTGCTGACGGCGGCAGGTTCTGACCATTACCTACGGGTGAAGGGACTGGTGCAGGAGCAGCGGTTTTTTCGATCGAGGCGTTCAGGTGAGCCTCGCGGGCATTCAGGGCGGCTTCTTTTGCATCCAGATCGGCTTTTTTTAATTCATCGGCGTCCGTTGGATTTCCCCTTGCGACGGGACCGGTGGCAACGGTAAACGGGTTTTCGAGTTCATTCATCCGTTCCCGGATATCCATGAGCAGCCGCTTGATGGAAGTCTTGATAAGATCAACTTCCCGCTCGAGGTTCTGGATCCTGAGATCTGTACTATCTTCAGGTACCTCAGGTATGGTATGATCTGCCTGCGCCGGATTACCCGCCATAATATATTTATATATTATGATGGTTGTTTAAAAACATTCTCCTTATTAATATACAGCATTAGAGCCAATTGGATTAAATTAATGAATGAAATCCTTTCATTTTCGTAATCGGACAAAATAGAAAAATATATAACTGGCTGGTGCCGGTCAGGTATTTTAAAAGAGTGGTAAAAAGAATAGTCCAAAAAAATTAAAAAAAAACCAGTGAACGAATAACATTAACCATTTGTGTGAATTTGGTGCAATCCTCATCCCTGAACCTTCACGTATTTTCTTGAAGTATCCTTAAGGATATCTCCCTCCGTTTATTAGCGTACTATCAATCTCATGGGTTAACTCCCTCGCCGGCAACGGGAATTTCAATATTTTTATTACAATCGGGAATATTATGGTTAAGGAATATGTCGAAAGAGTTATATTAAGTAAAAACAATGGCACCTATTGCTCGATGAGTGATAGATATGCGAAAACTCGTGATGTTTGGCCTTGCGTTCTCAATAATTCTGATTATTATGCCCGGCATAGTGATTCCATCAGGAGCAAATTATGGGAACTAGCATCTCCTGCCAGAGAAATCGAATTCTTATAATTTTTACCCTTTTTATCATCTCGTTTCTGGTCGTTTCACCGGCAAATGCCACGCTCAGTGTCTCAAATATTAAACTGCTCACTGACGCAGCACCGGGTGATGTCATCACGTACCCTGTTACAGTAAGCAGCGATGCCGGTGATTCCCCGATAGATGTTTATGTCGATGTCATGGGGTTCGGGCAGTCACTGGATATGGCATATACCCCCCTGTCCCCCGCGCAGGATATAAGTCCATACTCCGCCCGCCCCTTTATCCATCTTAATAAAGCTTCAGTCCGTCTCTCCCCGGGTACATCAGAGGACATAACGGCAACAATCACCATACCAAAGGATGCCGGCGGGGGCGGGCGGTACGCGATGCTGTATGTTCACACAGGATCTGATGCATCCACAAACGTCCAGTCGTATTCCATCGCGTATGCAATACCGGTCATGATTACCATAACCGGCCACCCGGAGCAGGAGAAAGGAACCATCGCTGAAATCTCAGCAGTGACGTTTCAGCAGGGTGGTCCCGTCTATATCCAGACAATGCTGCAGAATACCGGCAATCACCATTATTACAATACCGTTAATACAGTCAGGGTACTGGACCAGTCAGGCAAGGCGGTGACCGATGTCACCCTTCCGCCCACGCTTTTTGCCATTATCCCGACGGCGAATGTTCAATACAGTGCCGGACTGAAAAAGAACCTCACGCCCGGTTCCTATACGATCGTCTCAACAGTCACGCTCGAGGGGGGGGCGGTGCTTGACGAGAAGAGATCACCGGTTACGATTGGAGAGTCAGGTCTCCTCCTGTCTCAGGCAGAAACAACACCGGCCACACTATCAAATGCAAGTTCGTCTTCTCGGGGAATGGAACCAGGCACTATGACTGCGAATGAACAGGGATCATCAATATCATTGCCCCCCTCGGGGTCACAGGACCAGGGCGTAAATATTGCTTTTTCCGGCGAATCACAACCAAACACAGGGGGATCTGTCTCTGATTTTGGCGTAAATATTGGAGAATCCATGCAATTTCCGGAACAGACATGGGAGAGAAATTCCATTACCCTGACACCAAAAACTACGGGGCAACTGGAATCATCCAACAAACAGATCTCCATTTCCATCCCTGAGGGTTCTGTTATCGGCAATGTTGATTTAACGGTGCAGCCTGTTTCAAGAACCCAGCTCTCCGGGCCACCTTCAAACTTCAGGCTTGCCGGTACATTGTTCCGGGTAGAAGGGCTGGCTGGTCTTCTGGCAAAGGATGCAACCATCACGATCACGTACTCGCAGGCGGATCGCGATGCAGCAGCGGGTGACCCGTCGAGGCTGGTCCTTGCGCGGTGGGACGAGAGTGATGGGAAATGGACACTCATGCCGACAACCGTGGACCTCAATGCCGGTACACTCACGGTAACAACAAACCACCTGAGCACATGGGCAGTCATGGCACAATCGGGACCAGTCCCGGTGAGAACCACCTATGTCCCGGGTCCTGACCCGGGTATGGTGTGCGGGATGCTTGCTGTCTTCATCGTGATCACAGGAACCAGATCAAAAAAATGAACGGGGAACTATGGTGAACAAAAACCTGATCGCACTCTTCATGATCGGACTCTGCGTGCTCGCATGTATTCAGGTCCTTCGTACTGCCGGGGCGTCTCCCGACGTGCAGGATTACAATGTATCGACCTCGCAACCACCACATCTCAATCCAACGGGTACTGCAGGGTCTGGAAATATCACTCCCCCCCAGAAGGATACTACAACCAATGAGGCTCGAAAAAAACTCTCGTCTGATCTTGTCGAGCTGATAACGACCGGCAGTCAGGGTATAGAGGCCGCGAGGACCATGCAAGGAGATGATCGTGTCTATGTCTATATTCACGTGATTCCTGCCGCATCGACCCATATCATCGATTCCTATGTCGTGACCGTGACCGACCGTGATGAACAGAACCATATCGCCGTTGCCTGGGTGAGTATCAGCAGGCTTGAGGCTCTTGCCTCGCTGCCGGAAGTCCGGCTGATCCAGGAGGTCATACCGCCCCGGCTACGGCTGCCCACAATGGGAACCGTTCAGACCACGTTCACTGAAACGCCAAGTTCGCCAAGCACCACTCAAAGCACCGAAATGACAACTTCGGCAGGATCGAAACAGGCTACCCCCACGCAGGCTCCCGGTTCCGGGCTGCCTGTGATCTGCGGGATGCTGGCGATCCTTGTCGTTATGAAAAAAATGAGTCTGAAATAACGTAATTGAGGAAACACTATGAAAAAACGCATACTGACACTGGTTGTTATCGCACTTGTACTTCTCTGTTGTGCACCGATCATCGGAAGTGTAGGGGCATCGTATCAGCCTCCGGATACTACCGTGCCTGCAACACTCCCGCCAAATACCGGCACACCACAGCCTGAAATTAATATTACAGCATATGAGCAGCAAAAAGCGTCATTGAGCCCGTGGGAGAAGAAACTCTCGTCGGACCTGTTCTCGCAGGAAACGCCGGCGGTATCCCCGGGCACAGGCACCCTAGCGGTACAGGGATCCGCTTCAGGAGATACCGTTGCCTACGTGTATGTCTCGGTCGACCCATCGGCATCAACCCATGTGATCGATCCGTTTGTCTCCACCGTAACCGACCGTGACGAGACAGACCATATCGCTGTGGCGAAAGTGAATTTTGATCATCTTGAACAGCTTGCGTCCCGTTCTGAAGTCCGTTACATCCAGCAGGTGATACCGCCCCGGGTACGGATGGGGAGCGCAATGGCTGAGAGCGATACGATTCTCCATACAAACGTGCTCCGTGCTGGTCTCATCAACGGCACCGGTGTCAAAGTCGGGGTTATATCCGATGGCGTTGACCATTATGCCGACGCGGTGTTCACAGGGGACCTCCCGACCGTTGCATCAGGTAAACTGAATATCCTGAGCAATACCGTCGGGGGCGACGAGGGGACTGCGATGCTTGAGATCATCTATGACATGGCGCCCGGTGCGAAGCTGTATTTCCATGACATGGGGACAAACACGCTCGCATTTAATCATGCAATGGATGATCTCGTGGCAGCAGGATGCACGGTGATCGTCGATGACATCGGGTGGTATGATGAGCCCTATTTCTAGGATGGGATGGTTGCCATGCATGTGAAGGAGCTGATATCGAAAAAAAATATTATCTATGTCTCAGCTGCAGGCAATGATGCACAGAACCACTACCAGGGAATCTTTTATGATATGGGGGGTGGCTGGCATGATTTCAGCGCAGGTGTTGACCCTAATTTTAAATATATCCGTGTATATATCCCGAGCGGTATGACCGTTGATATCTTCCTTCAGTGGGATGATCAGTTCGATCATTCGGTAAATGACTACGACTTGGTCTTGGAAAAATATCCTTCCGGTGATTTTGTGAAATCCAGTGTATGGTTCCAGGGAGGTAGTGACTGGGGTATCCCACCGTTTGAGCACATTCATTATCAGAATATCTGGCCTACCCATGATTTCCAAATTAGAGTGAAAAAATGGACGGGGTCCGCAAGCACCCTCGAACTATTTACATGGACGGACAATGGGGCATCTCAGCTACCTGCTAATAGCATAGGTTTGGACTCAATATTTGGTCACCCCGCGGTACCGGGCGTTCTTGCAACAGGCGCAATTAATGCTGCGGATTCGGGCAATGATGACATTGAGGTGTTCTCATCACAGGGCCCGGTAACCAACCTGTTTGAAGGGCACCGTTCTAAACCCGATCTGGCGGGCATTGATGGTGTACATGTCACGGGTGCGGGTGGATTTTTCAATCCGTTCTATGGCACGAGTGCAGCAGCACCGACCGTTGCCGCTGCGGCTGCAGACCTCAGGAGCGCGTTCCCGGCAAAGACGGGGCAGGAAATTGCCAACAGGTTGAAGTTTAACGCCATTGACCTTGGTTCGGGTGGATATGATACTGTATTCGGGTGGGGGCGTCCGGATGCATCAAATGCAAATACGTATAGTGTCCCTGCCGGGGCAACCGAAATTGTCTCATCGAATCCTGCCGGCGCTAACATTTACATCGATGGAGTCAGCCAGGGGACCACGCCAAAGACAATAACCGGTGTCAGCTGGGGGCGCCATACACTATGGCTTAACAAAACGAATTTCAAGGATGACTATTCCTCTTTCAGCGTTGGTAGTACTGGAACCTCTGGTATCACCCGGACATTGACTGCGGTTGCCGGTTCTGTGACAAGTGGCGGTACTGAGGTTGTGGGAAACTCCGACAATGCAATGTTCTCGCTGTGGGTGAGCTACCAAACCTTTTGGAACCACATGGACTTTGGTGACAATCTGAATGGGGTAGCACTCGAGCCGCGTGCTTCCAAGGGAGTCAGTTATGCGATCAGCGCCGGTGACAAACTGGACGGCGGAAAACCAGCCGCAACCAAAGGGAAGATGGCTGAGTACCGCTATACAACCGGAGGGGTACCTATCGGTTGGGCATCCCCGGGCAAGGTATTTTCAAAACCCCTGCGGCTGAGTGCAACTCCCTTCTCCTCTCCAGACTATGTCCTGACGGGAACAACTGATCCGATCCTATTCACCGGTGTCGGGCAGGGCATGGATACGCCGGTTCCAAATGTTTATTATGTTAAACAGGAGGTGACGGTCTCTGACAGGCCGGTCTCAGCTGTTGGAGAAAACCGTCTCTACAGGATCCCCATCACGTTCACCCTGACTGCATTATAATACAGGTACGGGAATCACCTGACGGCTGGCACAACCCCAACCGCCAGACCTTTTTTATGGCTCTTGGCTTAATGAGAGGAAAATCCTGTTCGGGGGGTTTATTATAATGGCAGGGGCTGTTGTCCCCATAACCCCAATACCTATAATGCTGCCGTCCCCTGCCCTGTGGAAAACCCGGAACTATTCTGTCACCTCTTTTTTGCGTGCGTCTCCTGATAAAAAAAATTTCTTGATGACAATTTTTTTATAAGCCGCTTGAGATCATTTTTGTCAGGGCGGCACCTCCACGATGCATTCGTCAGGGAACATGTCCAGAGAACATATTGAACGAAGTAAGGTTTTTTTTTAAATAACGCGGGTATGGAAAAGCATGTAAAAAATTCGGGGAGGCAGGAGAAATGAAAAAAAATTGTCCGGGTTCCGATGCACTTTTTCAGGACGTGACCTGCCAGCATTCCCTTAACGCATTGAGGAGAATCTCCTGCCCCTTCCTGAACTTCCGGTTCTGACCCTCATGAAAAAACACCCTCGCCGGCGCAATCCGGGGGCAGATCATGGACAGCCCCGGTAAGTACTACCTCCTGCAAAACCCCTGCCCCGGAATCGCGATAAAGAGCAATTTTTTCCTTGGGTTTTCCAAGTTATTTTTAAAAAATAACCGATTAAATCAGACTTTTTCATGGCGGTGGACACCTGAGCCATGTCGAAACGGGGTTCGACGGTAAAAAGAGGAAAACGGAGCCCGTATCGGGCGTATTGTTCCTCGAGAGAGTCAGGCATGTTCATGGGTGGAAAAATTGATGAATACCGGTGGGTAACAGGCACACCTGATACCTACGGGGATATGCCCCAGCGCAAAAATCCCTTCGTCCCGCGTTGCAGGTAATGTGCCTCTCTGGTACTGAAAAGAGCCGTTACAAAAAACAAGTGCGGTAGATGGAACATGACACAGTGGAATTTTTTTAAAATATCCGGTTCTTCCATAAAAAAATTCGCACGACCGGCACCGGAGCAAAACTCTCAACAAAATATCCACAGGTACAGGATGGGACAGGAATAGTTGATGAATAGTTTGTGAAAAAATCGTGTGCTGCACAAAAAAACAAGATCGCACAAAGAAAAGCCATGCTCACAGGGTATTGCGGTTTTGAGGAATTTTTTTAAAAAAAGGGGAAATCACAGTTTAAAGGAACGTCATATGAGATAAGAAAATCTTTCCAAAGATACTTGCACGGGTAATTTCTTGATGGCTGGATTGGGATTATGCCGTTTATTAAATTTCCGAATGATCTTTTTTTGTATCTTTTTGATATTTTTTCAGGATGCGGTCAAGTTCCCGTTTCAATTGAGGAATATTCACTTCAATGACCGCCCATATCTCGTCAGCATTGATCGTAAAATAGTGGTGAACCAGGATATTACGGAAACCGATGATCTTGCTCCAGGGAATCTGATGATAGCGTTTCTGCGACTCATCCGATATACCCCGTGCCGCCTCGCCAAGGATCTGAAGATGATATACGACCCATATCCGTATGAGTTCGTTCCGCTCAAATGCCTGCTTTCCCTTTGAGGCGTATTTCTTAATCTGCCGGATCGCCTCTGCCATGTCTTGAAGACGGAGGTGATCATCTCTCAAATGGGTATCGCCTCTGAGATGATCCGCTCACGTATTTGTTCCCTCAGCAGCGGTACTGTGCAGACATCCACCCGCCGTCCGAGAAGCACTTCAAGGTCATGCGCCAGCCCGCCAAGGTCAAACAAGGTCCGACCGGGCTCCAGTTCGACAAGAAAATCGATGTCACTCTGTTCGTCTGAGCTGAGGCGGGCAACCGATCCAAAAATGCGGATATGCGATGCTCCGTAGTGTGCGGCCAGACTGGATATCTCTGCCTTTTTTGCACTCACCAGCTGGTAGAGATCCGTCTTTGGCATAGTTATCAGAAGATATTGTATTTGCAGTCACTTAAAAACGATTGGGTCTGGGGTAAGCCATCGCTCATCGATTTTCAACGCTAAAGCTCTCCGGCAGGTACTCGACCCTGCTCCTGCCTCCGGATTTACACCGGCGCAAAAAGCCCTTCGTCCCGCGTTACGGGTGATGTGCCCCTCTGGTAATGGAACGGGCCGGTACAAAAAACAAGTGCGGTAGATGGAACATGACACCGTGGAATTTTTTTAATATCCGTTTCTTCCATAAAAAAAATTCCGCATGACCGGCACCGGAGCAAAATACTCAACAAAAAATCCGCAGGAACCAAGTGGGACAAGACTATTAGAATAAAAGTTTGCGAAAAAAATCGAGTGCTGCGCTAAAAAAACACCATCATACAAAGAAAAGCCATGCTCATAGTGTATTGTAGTGTTGAGGAATTTCTTAAAAAAATAAGAAAAATTATGGGAGAACATTAACTTTATTGACCGTTGGTGGAACGGTTTTGGTAAACGGTATTGCCGCTCCTCCGCCACCGGGCCGGATTTCAATGTGCATCTCAGTATTTTTTGGGGCTGGTGCTGGAAGCAGGAAATATACCATAATTTGATCTTCACCGCCCATATTATCTTTTGCTGCATAAAATGTAGCAGAGGTGGCAGTAGGTGCAGTGTAAGAGAAATTCATCATGACGGGAGCAACTGTAGCATTTGAATACACAATTATCATTTTTGTAATGTCTATTGATGGGGCTCCCGGAGCCAGTCCCATCGTGAAAGTTATATTGTCAATGCCAGCAGTTTCATCACTTGCAAGCCCATAGATACTACCTTTTAAGAGGACATTCGTGGTCGCCTGTTGAACACCCTTGTACACGGTCTCCTGCGCCTTCTGGCTCGTGAAGAACCCGGCGCCGAGTACCACGTAAGAGAACACCGCCGCGACGACAACGAACGCAATGAGTACGATCGCTGCCTCGAGCCCGGTGAACCCGTTATCATTTTGTTTAAACGAATTCATGAATTCACCTTTGTTCTTAAAGTAGACACTGGAAGCTATGCATCGCTATCCGTGCCTCTAGTTGGTAAAATGTTTTTATACTATATAGGCTTTATGCAAACCCTTACTCTTCTTTTTGACGATATTTTTGATTAATACAAATTATTTATTGAATTTAACCGGAATCACGGTTTCAATTGAGAGATCCAGGATATCCGGTGCGGATATTTTTTTCATATCACGCAACGTTCGTTTTTTTTTAAATTTTTGATCACAATATAGAATTTCGCCCGATTTCTCCTCCTGTTTTCCTACCATATTGATATATCCCGGCAACAAAGTCCTTTCTGATGATACAAGAGGACATCCAGTGGATGGTGCTGGCGCTCGGCATACTGGTTATCATTTCATTGGTGGTTGCCCCCATCACAACAGGAAAACCGGCCAACCTCGGCATCTCGCTGAACTTCTCGCTCCCTCCTCTTCATCCTATCCAGCCTCCGACTATTGTCACGACACCAACGACGATGGCGACTCCGGCAACAACACCGACACCTGAACGAACAACGATAACAGTTACACCAACACCGGTTCCGACATGGAACGGCAGTTCCGTGCAGACGATACAATTTGTCGACCCCTCAACCTATGGGATAAATTTAACCGAATCCCTGCTTAACTCCCCCAAGATCCCATTTGACAATGCCTCGTTCCGGAATACGAACCTGACGACATACGCCACGTTTTCCGGTCAATACAGCGGCACAACGCAGATCATCAGCATCCCGTTCCCGTATTGGGAGCTCTGGTACACTGTCGAACCGGTCACTGTTGGTTTGAGTAAGCAATCAGAAATCGGTGGTTTCTATATTGTAAGACCAACACAAGGGCAAGGAGTATCCATGTCCGGTTATCAGGGTTCGTATTCTACAACTCTGCCAAAATTTAATATTACGGTCATGGATACCGAAGACCCGGACAGGATTGTACGAATAATTACCCCGCCTGGCAGTCTCGATCCTGAACTCTGGAAAGTAGATACAAAAACCGGAAGAGGAGATCCCCGGCCATGGAAGGAAAAATTCTTTGAAGGTCAGCGGAATTATTATTTCATTATCATGGCAAGTCTGCTGAAATCATATAAAATTGACATCAGAGTACCATCGTCATATATCGGTAAGTTTCAACTTTGAATATATGCCGCATAGTGTGCCGCGATGAACTCCCGCACCAACTGTGCCGCAACCGTTGCTGTCTGTCCATCATCAAACGGGCAGACCTCGACATAATCAAAAGCGACTGCCCGGGGTGCGACTGCAGTGATGAGCTCCCGGATATCCTGCGGTGCCAGCCCGAACGGTTCCGGCGTCCCGAGCCCGGGGGTCAGGCAGCAGTCAATGACATCGGCATCAATGGAAAGATACACCCGTTTGTTTTCAATGGCATCGGAAATTTCCTTAATCACCATATTCATGCCACGTTTTTTTATCTCATCAGCAGTGAACAGCAGAAGCGACCGGGCAAATTCAAACTGCTCCTCTGTGCCACTCCTCGCTCCTATGATAATAATATCCTCTGTCCCTTCTTTAAAAACACGGCGCGTGGTGCAGGCATGGTTGTAGCACGTCCCGCGGTAATCTTCGCGGAGATCGAGATGGGCATCGCAGACCACAAAACAATCGGGTCTCGCCGCCTTAACGGCCCCGACGGTGATGGAATGTTCCCCGCCAAGCATCACCGGCACCTTGTTGTCTTGTATAATATCCTGCACTGCTGCCTGCACGTCAGTGACGACATCTTCCACAAGGACCCCGCAATCGATATCGCCGAGATCAATAAGGGGAAGTTTTGCAAGGTCAATATTGTATGACGGGACATACGCTTCGAAATTATACGACATCTCCCGTATCGCCCGCGGGCCATTGCGGGTACCGGGCTTAAATGATGTCGTACCATCATAGGGAACCCCGAAGATGACATACCGGGCATTCCTGTAATCGGCAGTGCAGCCGGCAAAAAGGTGATTCTGGAAATGAATCATAGCAAAAAACCAAAAAAGCTCAGTCGATCTTTCTTTTGCCCATGGATTCGATATACACAATCTCCTTGCCGACTTCGACATGTCCCTTTCGATCCTCGGGGATTGGAATTTCGAAGTTCGAATAGTCCTTCATGTCCATGAGATGCGCTGTAGTGCCCGCGATCGAGAGTACCTGCCCGCTCTTGCGCTCGACCACCGGCACATAGGTCTTTGCCCCGACGGGTTGCACGATCGAACGCTTGACGCCGTCAAAGATGCCTACTGCATCGATCCGCGCTTTTGCCGCCCCGTGTTTGCCCGGCTTTGACGTGGCGATGCCAACCACCTTGCATGGCTCGTCCTCAATGACAATATAGCGTCCTTCTTTGATCTTTCCGATTTCTGTCTGGTCTTTCATGGAGATATCACCATGTTCTCTTTATATTCCACCACGTTAGTAATTTATCTTTATTGCATTAATAAATACACCGGACACACAAAGTAGGCTTGAAAACATGGAGTTTCTTGTTGCGTGCGAACAGGTGGCAGGAGCGGTAGAAGACGCCATCTGCGACCTGAAAGGGACGCCGGCAGCTGGGGACGTCCTCGGGATGGGCGCCGACATGACCCCGACGAAAAGGATCGATCGGGTTGCCGAGGACTGTGTGGTAGACTTTCTTTTAGAACATCCGATCTGTTCACTTCTGGTAAGTGAAGAGCTCGGAAAGAAGGAGTTTGACGGGAATGACGGCACCATCTTTCTCGATCCTATCGATGGAACATACAATGCAATTGCGGGAATCCCGTTTTATGCCCTGTCGATCGCGTATGCAGTCGGTGGCGAAGTCCGGCAGGCATATGTCCGCAATCTTGCAAGTGGTGAGACGTTTTCTGCCATGAAAGGGAGATTTGCACGGTGCGGCACCACACCGATACGGGTGTCTGAAACCTCCCAGCTTGATGAGTGTGCGATGAGCGTCTACGGGAGAAAGTTCGATCCCACCCGCGTTATGCAGCTGGGCATGAAAATCCGGCGCTGGCGCCTGCTGGGGGCGTCAGCACTTGAACTCTGTTACATCGGCTGCGGAAGGATCGATGGATTTATCGATCTCCGGGGCACGCTCCGGGTCACCGATGCCGCTGCCGGCATGCTGGTCTGCATGGAAGCCGGAGGAACAGTGACCGACCTGAACGGGAGCCCGATACGGTTCCCCAACGAAGTGACGATCGGACGGTGCCTTGTCGCCACGAACAGCGTACTTCACTATAAAGTGATTGAATATCTGAGGTGATGCAACAATGAAGATACTCCTCGTATCACGGATCGATGGGAATGATGCACTTGCCTATACACGGCAGCTCGGTAAGGACCTCCGATCCAGCGGGCATGAAGTATCGTTTGAGAAGGAAACTGCACGTGCGTTCGGTGAATCAGGGAGTACCTTCTCAGAGGCATCCTCGGACCTTGTCGTTGTGGTGGGCGGGGATGGTACCATCCTGCGCACGGTCCAGCAGATGGAACGCCAGATCCCGGTTCTCGGGGTCAACTGGGGCGAGGTCGGGTTCCTCGCTGACCTCGAACCGCAGGAAGTACTTCCTTTCCTGCAGAACCTTTCAGGACAATGCAGCATCGAACAACGGATGCGGGTCGCGTTTGCCAGAGATCGCAAACATCTCGGTGATGCACTCAACGAAGCTCTTATCGTGACCACGCGTCCGGCAAAGATGCTGCGGTTCTCTGTTATTGTCGATGGCGTTGTATCAGAACAATTCCGCGCTGACGGTCTTTTAATCAGTACACCGACAGGGTCGACCGCATATGCGATGAGTGCCGGCGGGCCGATTGTCGACCCCCGCATCGAGGGTGTCCTGCTCGTCCCTCTTGCTCCCTACATGCTCTCGTCGCGTCCCCGCCTGATCAGTGCCGACCGGCGTCTCGAAGTCAAACTGGAGAGCGCAAAACCGGCCGACCTGGTCATTGACGGGCAGCGGACCATCGCGCTGGGGACTGATGACGTGCTGGAGATCACAAAGTCCCCCCGTCCCGCCCTGTTTGTCGATGTTGGCAGGAACTTCTTTGCAAAGGTGGACAAGAAGCTCCGGCGGTTGTGAAGGATTTACCACACCAATTTTTCCTTTTCGCCAGATATACAAGGGTATCCCTTTCAGCAATGTTCAGGAACAGTATTTTTATTATCTAAAACGATGAGTGGAACGTGCATAGTGT
Source organism: Methanoregula sp. (assembly GCA_026394605.1). GTDB lineage: Archaea > Halobacteriota > Methanomicrobia > Methanomicrobiales > Methanospirillaceae > MVRE01. The sequence goes on along the minus strand of JAPKXY010000031.1, from coordinate 13,271 downwards.
ATCAACTCCGCTATCTGGTATCACACGCCAGGAGGCATGTAGTATGGAAGAATCAGCAAGAACAACAACAGATTACGCACAGTGTTCGGAAACACTCAAGAAGTATCTCGGGCTGCAGGGCTCGCCGGTCGCCCTCATGCTCGCAACAAAAAAGGAACTGATCCCGGAAGGAATGAAGCAGGTCGAGGGAAAGCACCGGCACTGCGGGATGGTGAGCATGGCGCGCAAGGACGCAAAGATCTTCTATGCGACGGTTGACAACCACGAGTGCATGGGGGGAGCATGGGCGCTCGGGCTGCGCGAGATCACGGAGAGCCTGAAGTCCGGGCAGTTCTATTTCAGGTTGGGCAAGTTTGAGAGCTGGGCAGCGTGCAAGCGGACGATTGACCGCATTCACCACCTCGATGCAAAGGAGACCTATGCAACGCTCTATGCCCCGCTGGAGAAGACTCCCTTTGCGCCGCACGTTGTGCTTATCGTCGCAAACCCGCGCAGCATGCTCAAACTCGCCCAGAGCTCGCTCTTCAGGCTTGGCGGCAGGATCTATCCCGAGTTCTCCGGCATCCAGTCAGTCTGCTCCGATGCCGCAGCCCAGACCTATCTTACGGGAAAAATAAATTTTTCATTGGGCTGCGACGGCTCGCGGAAGTTTTCCGGCATTGCCGATGACGAGATGGTCATGGGGCTGCCCGGCGAACTGCTGCAGGAGATTACCAATGCGATCAGGATCGTGACAGGGGCACCGGGATCGGTGTAACGACCGGTTTTTTTTCTTTTTTATCATTTTTTTTAAAAGAGGAGTACGTGGGTGCTCAGATACACCCTGTGTCTTTGAGCCGGTTTTTTTAAAAAAGAAATAAAAAGCTTTTCTTGACAGCAGTTCCAGTACTGCTCAGGTGATCGTTGTGCAGGTCTCCATGAAGCTCGAGATGAAAGATTCGCCGGGGCAACTTGTTGCCGCGCTCAAACCCATGTCGGATGTCGGGGGAAATATTATCGCCGTCATCCACCAGCGCGACCCGGATGCAACCGATGATACCTTAAACGTCCAGATCGTCCTTGAGCTTCCCGAAGGGAGACTTGACGATCTTGTCACCATGTTAAAAAAGCAGGGCGTCCACATACAGCGGATCGGCGAGGAGCGCCTGCTGTACCAGCGTACGGTGATTCTGATCGGGCACCTGATGCACACCGACCTGTCTGATACCGTGGACCGGATCGACTCCACCGGCTTTGCTGAAGTGAGCGAACTTTCGATGAGCATGCCAGCGGTCACCGAACGGTCCTCCTCACGGCTCACGATAAAGTCCGTGACAAAGGACGATATGGAGGATGCGGTTGCCATCCTGCGCACGGTCGCAAAGGAAAAAGATCTCCTGTTGATTGAGCCGCTGGAGGAGATTTTATGAAGGTTGCCATCATCGGGCTCGGATCTGTCGGCAGGGGCGTTGCGGAGATGATCGCAAAAAAAGACCTCGGGATACGTGTCACCGGACTTGCCGATTCGAAGAGCGGGTGCATCGATCCTGCGGGAATTGATCTTTTCCGCGTGCTTGAAAAAAAGAAAAAAAGCGGGTGCTGTGGTGACAAGAACATCTCAGCTCTGGACGTGATCAGAAAAGCTCCTTACGATGCGCTCATCGACGTCACGCCCACCAACGCGATGACCGGCGAACCCGGACTCGGGTATGTCATGCAGGCGATAAAAAAGAAAAAACATATCGTCACCTCCAACAAGGGTCCGATTGCGCTTGCGTACAAAGAGCTGCGGGCTCTTGCAGAAAAAAACGGCGTCGCCCTGCGGTATGAAGCGACCGTTGGCGGAGCGATCCCGATCTTCCACACACTCGGACACGGGCTTGCCGGCAACGAGATCCTTGCAGTTTTCGGTGTCCTGAACGGCACCTGCAACTATATACTTACAAGGATGGCTGACGAGGGGCTCACGTATGAACAGGCGCTCTTGGAAGCACGGGAGATGGGGTATGCCGAGGCAGATCCCAGCTATGACGTGGAGGGAATCGACGCGGCGATCAAGCTGGTGATCCTCGCAAACACCATCTGGGGAAACGGCGTGAAGCTCGATGACGTCGACCGCACGGGAATCAATCTTCTCACGCCAGATGCCATGAGACTGGCAGAAGAAGAGGACTGCACGGTCCGGTTGATCGCTGAGGCGATACCCAAGAAGGGATTTTTGCGGGTCGCCCCGCGAATTATTGAAAAAAGCAACCCGCTTGTTGTTGACGGGACCCTGAACGCGATAACCATCGAGACCGATATGGCAAAGGAGATTACCCTGATCGGCAGGGGTGCCGGCTCCATCGAAACGGCGAGCGCAATTCTTGGAGACCTCCTCTTTATCCGCGACCGCTATGTCGAGCGTTCTTGAACACCGGCGTGAATACCTCCGCCATATGCGGCAGTTCACGCTTGACAACGGCACATTTACCATAACTGATATTCAGCACGCTGCACAGATCCCGAGAAGCACGGCGCAGGACTGGATAAACCGTCTTGTCATGGAGGGGTGTGTCGTGATCCGGGAAGAGAAACGCGGACGGAGTGCCGCACGGTACGAAGCGACCAGTGCGATGCCAACCACTGCCTGCCGGAGGCTCTTCACCACACTGGACGGGGACCGGGTGGAAATTTATCACGATTGTATGAGCGGGGCGTGTGCCGCGTTCTGCGGGTTTCACCACCTGCTTGCGGGCGGCGTAATCTCCTCGGTCGAGCGGGACGGGACCCTGTTGCGGGAGTGTGCACGGATCGGGACAACCGAAGTTGAGGTGGGTTTGTCCCCGCTCGCGGCAGTCGGCGTGGTCGGGATTGAACGGGAGGGGGATTACATTGTCCAGCATATCCGTTCCATCGGCGGACCCGCGTACTCACTTTCCGATATGATGGCGCTTGCCGAGGGAGTCTGCAGGGTAAAAACGCATACCAGGGGGATTATTGTTGAGGGCAAGGTCTGGACGCGGGCCCTGCATCATGTTACTCTCGGGATCGATGACACTGATACGAAACACGGTGGTGCAACGTTTGCGCTCGCGCTCGCGCTCCTTTCTCATGTGAGCCGGATCCGCGGAGTCCTGCCCATCGCACACCATGTCGCCATGTTAAACCAGAACGTTTTTACCAAGACTGCCGGGAACTCTGCGAGTTTTATCGAGGTTGCAGTGGAACCCGAGAAGTTTTTCGAACTTATTGAAAAGGTAAAAAAATTTGTCGCCGGAGAGGCCCTGTCTCCTGAGTGGGGAATCGCGGTGAAGCAGGGGTTCATCGTTCCTTTCGGGCTTCGGGAATACGGGAAGCTTGTGCGTGAACGCGTTATCACCCGCCCGGTGGCAGAAGCAACTGCCGAGCAGTACGGGGTTGTATTGCATGGCGGGAACGGGGTCATCGGTGCACTCGGTGCGGTTGCCCTCAGCCGGCTCCCCTACGATATCCTGCTTGACCCGAGAAAGGATGTAATGCCTGCCAGCTGATCGCCGGGCCTCGCTTTTCATCAGGCTTCAGATATGTTTCTTACGGGACACGTGTGTTGAGTGTTCCGTACCCTATGGTAAAGAAATGCTCAAAAAAGTATGAGCCCTCCTGATGGTGGTACATCGAGGTCGGTACCTGATCATGATTCCTGCTTTGAGTTTTCGCTTCCCCTGTACATGGATAGCTTGAAGAATTTGCAAACCGTCCCATTATACATAAAATATCTATTTCTGGAGATGTCCGGAGGAACGTTCTATGGTCGTTTCGGGTAGTTCCCAGATTATTGGGTTGATCTATACCTTCATTGCGCTGCCGGTCATTGCCTATGTCTGGTATAATGGTACGATGACGCGGGCTATTGCCTATCTCTTCCTTTTTATCACAGTGTTTTTGGGTTTTTGTATCTTTTCGCCGATGGTGCCGCACCAGTTCCAGCAGGCGGTTATCGGGGGTGGGCCGGGGCCCAGCGGACCGTCGGTCCTTGTTGTCGGCGGGCTCATCGCCCTCTTTATGGTGCTTACGTTTGTTGCCGGCAGGATCTTCTGCGGGCAGCTCTGCCCGATTGGCGCCATACAGGAGCTTATCTACACCGGTCCGAAACGCACAACCAGCGCAGCGGAAAAAAAGGTTGCCATGATGATCCGGGGCATCTTCTTTATCGCATTCCTCATCGCCGGTTTCGTGTTCTCGGTTGCCCTGCTGCGGGTCTTCGGGATTAAGGAATTCTTTTACCTTGATTTCAGTTCAACGTTCTTTACGGTCTTTGTCATCCTTATTGCCATCTCGCTCTTTTTCTACCGTCCGTTCTGCCGGCTTGTCTGCCCGTTTGGCACCCTGCTCTCGCTTGCAGCTGCAGCGAGCCTTTTTAAGATCCGGCGTACCGATGCCTGCATCCAATGCGGTAAATGCGAACAGGTGTGCCCCACCGCAGAAGCGGGAGCGGATGATGCAAAGATGGAGTGTTACCTCTGCGGAAGGTGCACCCGTGTCTGTCCCGCGGAAGGTGCTCTTACATACTCACGGGCGATTAAGGGAACAGCCAAAAAGGATTAGCCATGACCGAAAAAACACAGGAAGATCTGAAAGAAAAGGTGCTGGATCCAAACGAGCTGATAGTGTATCAGGGCGGTTCAGTCGTGAGCCGGATGCTGGTCTACAAACCCGCAGGCACCATCACGCTCTTTGCGTTCGATACGGGGGAAGGGCTGTCAGAGCACACCGCGCCGTATGACGCCATCGTGACCATCATTGATGGCGAAGCGGAGATCACGATCGCCGGTAGGGAATTTCACGTACGTAAAGGGCAGATGATCATCATGCCGGCACATATTCCCCATGCAGTCAGGGCAGTCCAGCGGTTCAGGATGATGCTTACGATGATCCATGCGTGAGTTTCCTGACGACAGCTTTCTGATGCCCAAATCATACCATGGATACAGCGCCAGTCTGGATTACACAGTTCATAGATCGGTGATCAGGTATGATCTGGCAGGCATCACAATAATGGTTCAGCACCACGCGACATGGTTGCTTGAAGTATTTTTGTGACAGCATTGTGGAACGCAATGAACATTTTTTGGCTCTGTAAAAAATTCTCATCCCATCGTGACATAAGAATTTTATAGAGATGTGAGACAACATGAACACAAGGATTACCCTGACAGAATTACACAAAGAATGGCATATAATCTAAAAGAAGCCCAAAATAAAGGATTGGTTGAAAAAATTATGGATTCCGTAACGGGAGAAGCGGCATATTGTATCCGTTGTGGGGGACCGATGAATACATTCGATCGTGAGATGCCACTCTGTGAAAAACACTATCAAATTTGGGTTAAGTATAAGAAAATAAAATATGAGGAGAAATTTTGTCACGCCTGTGGTATACAAAAACCGGATATTTCCTTTGAAAAACCGACGTGCAGGGTTTGTTTTAACCGCTTGTATAAATAACCCTGATTTTACCTTTTTTTTCAAATCCCAATCTGGCGGTATCTGAGAATTTTTACCGAGCCAAACAAGAATCAATTAAAGATACGTTTCTGTTTTTTTCTGTTTTGGAATACTTTTCCCCATCCTGGATTCGGAATATTCTTTGAGCACTTCTTTAATCTTTTCGTCAATTTCGTCCACAAGTTGCCGGTGTTTCTTTTTTAATTTTCTTTTTAATTTTGGTGTGATTGTTCCGGTATTTTCCGGATCGCGTTGTTTAAAAAGATTTATAATGTCAATACAGTAATCAGTCAGGTCTAATTTGAGAATCGCTTTTTTTTCTGTCATTTTCTTATCCTCACCCAGATATACTCATCATCTTTATCATAAGATTTTGGATATAACCAAAAAAAAGCCCGGATGGACACAGAGCAATAATTTGGGCTCTGGAAAAATCGGCTCTGTAGAATTCCTCAACAACAATCAGGTTAGCGAACGGCGGTATGAATCTTGAGATATTATAGTGAACATTTTGGGCACAACCCACCCCGAAGGGATGAACTGCCCCCCCGGTGTGGTTCATACAACCACCCCCCCGGCGTATCGACACTGCAGGCGTGCCATTGTTCAATTTTTTGATACACGGTGATGGGAAGCAGTTCACTGAATATTCACCATAAAATTTTTATTAATTTTTCTTGGTTAACAATGAAAAAAATAAAAAAAATTCCCAAAATGAACGCAATGCGAGGGACCGGATTCGAACCGGCGAACACCTTCGTGACTGGACCCTAAATCCAGCGCCTTTGACCGGGCTCGGCAACCCTCGCGTGCCCGGTATATATGATAAGGAACGGTTAATAGATTGTCGCTGGTTTTGTTCTATGCGGGCCGTCTTTTCCACTCTGCCGTTCTCTACCGTTTTTTACATCCCCCCCTTCTCTGACTCCTTCCGCTCTTCGATGAGGATGTGGTAGCCGGCGAAGAGAAGCACAATCAAGACCGGCCCAAGGACAAACCCTGCTGTCCCCATTGCGAACAGGCCGCCAAAAAAACCAACCAGCATGATCAGCGGGTGGAGTTTTACCCGCCGCCCCATCAGGACAGGGCGCACGTAGATCTCCGGCAGTGCCGCAACACCAATGTAGCCAAAAAAGAAGAGGATGAGCACACCGTTGATGTCCCCGAGCGAGAGCGCGTACGTGCCCAGAAAGATAAAGACAATCGATGAACCGAGCACCGGGATCAGTTCACAGAAAGCGCAGAGGAACGAGTAGAAGAGGACGTGCCCGTAGCCAAGAAAGTAAAAAAACGGGATCGCGATCACAAAAGTAAGGGCTGCAATCCCTGCGTGGACGATGTAAATCGCATAGAGCGTGTCCACGGTGACACCTGACATTTTCTGGATATGCCCTTTGATTGGGTCCGGCACCTGCGCCATGATCTTTTCCCTGATCTGTTCCCCGTGCAGCAGGATCACGTAGAGCGATGCAAAGAAAACCACGATTTTAAGGGCAATGGTGGAAAACTCGGCAACCAGCATCCGCCAGTAGTTAAAGAATATGGATTGCGCCTGGTCGAGCCAGACCGCGACCTGATTGCGCTCGACCGGGATCCCGAAGACCCGGGGGTTGGTTGCCGGGTTCTGCACCCAGCCTTCGATGGTTTCCACGATCTCTCTGAGGGTCTCACCGTTCTGGGCGAGGATGGTAAAGCACAGAAGTACCGTGGCAACAAAGACGACAAAGACAAGGGCAGTGATGAGGGCAGCGGAGAGGTACCGGTTGAGGCACCGTGAGCAATAGGTATGGAGAGGAAAGAGAACCACCGCGAGGGATACCGCGAGCACAACCATATCCAGAAGCTTCCAGAACACGATGAGTGTGGCAAGAAGAATCGCCGCCATGAGGACAAGCGGTAAGAGATCGGTGCGGAACTGGCCCATAGCTGATCATAGGTTGCGCAATGCCTGAATTAATAGATATGGCGGATCCCGGACCACAATAAACGATATCCATAACATGCTTTACGTACAAACCCCCTTTCATACAATGAAGCGGACCGAACACCTTGCAGCAATTGCACATGACATAGGATATGTCTTGGAATTCCTCGCTGTCGCATCTCTTTTACCGTTTGCCGTTCTCGCTATCTTCCGGGAATGGGATATGATCATTCCGATGGCATCCGCTCCCGTCACGTTCTTTGTGCTTGGTAACCTGCTCACCCGCATCCACAGCATCGAATACACGCCACCGCTCTCCGTCACGCTGGTTGCGGTTGCCCTTTCCTGGTTTGCAATCGCGCTTGTGGGGGCGCTCCCGTTTTTTTTCGGGCTCCACATGCCATACACCGATTGCGTTTTTGAGGCAATGTCCGGGTGGACAGGCACCGGCTTTACGATGATCACCACGCTCGACACCACACCAAATACCATACTTTTCTGGCGGTCGTTCACCCAGTGGATCGGCGGGATCGGGATCATCGCGTTCGGCATCTCGCTGCGCAGGAAGACGCGGGTCACGCTCTTCCGGCTCTACCGTTCCGAGGGCAGATCGGAAGAGCTGATGCCCAACGTGGTTTCGACGGGGAGAAGGATGTGGCTGATTTACCTCTTTTTGACATTCATGTTCACGGGAATGGTCATGCTGTCGGGTACCGCACTGTGGGACTCACTCAACCTTGTCATGGTTGCTCTTGCAACCGGCGGGTTCACGTTGCATAATGCCGGCATGATGTATTACAACAACCCGATGCTTGAACTGCTTTTGATCCCTGTCATGCTTGCCGGTGCACTGCCCTTCAAGATCTATTTTCTGCTCTATCATGGGAATATTACGGCAATGTTTAAGGACCAGATCGTGCAGGTGCTCCTGCTTATCGCAGCGGTCGGTTCGGCAATTACCTCCCTTGACCTTTACATATTCAACAATTTACCGATCCAACAGGCAATCCGGGAAGGAGTCTTCTGCGCGATCTCGGGGTTCACCACCACAGGTCTCCAGAACTCCAATCCTCATCTCTGGGCAACGATTCCGATCTCGGTGGTGACGATGATGATGCTGATTGGCGGCTCATCAGGAAGTACCGCCGGCGGTATCAAGGTGAACCGCGTTGTGCTCGCATACGAGGGCGTGAAATGGTGGTTCAAACGCTTTTTTGTATCAAGCCGGGTGCTGATCCCGTTGAGGTTCGAGGGCCGGACGCTCTCAAAGGAGATCTCCCATTTCGAGATCTCAAAAAACATGCTCGTCATCGTGCTGTATGTCCTTACGATCTTTTGCAGCACACTTATCGTATTGCATGTCTATATCACGTCCTTCAGGCTCGATGAAGTGGTCTTTGAGGAAGTGTCGGCAATCGGCAACGTGGGACTCGGTCTTGGTTACATCACGGCAGCAAGTCCCTTTGCCATCAAGTGGATCTTCATCCTTCTGATGTGGGTCGGGCGGCTGGAGATTGTGCCGGTCATCATCATGATCATGGCGCTTGCAAAAGGGTTCGAAGCAACGGTTACGAAGTGAATTTTTTTTATAAACGCAGCGTACGCTCAATTTGTTATTTCTTCGGCTCTGTAGAAATCCCTGATCTCACATCATTACCAGAGATCCATGGTGAACCGGTTTTCCACGGATATCGCAAGGGGGGATGTTCGCCATTGGGGAGAGATAGCGGACACGAGAAGATACCGAAGGTATCTTTGCTGTGCCGCAGTGGCGGGGGCAATATAGCTCGAAGATGTCTATAAGGACATCTTCTCAAGTCTGCCATTCCCTTGGAAGGCAGACACCCCCGAGAACGTTATGAAAAACGATGATTTCTACAGAGCCATTCCTTCTATGAATAGTACTTGGGGATCAGATCCGGCTTCCCCGGAATATACAGCGCTGCCCGGGACAGCAAGGATATAAGCACAGTGTTCATACGCTCCTGTTAAGCACTTCTCCCATCCAGAGGGTGAACCCATGTGAATGGCAAAGCCGATCCACCTGTTGGGACAAGAGAACCCCTGTCCGTCCATACACTTCCGGTTCCGGAAGTCTACCTGACCCTTGCCACGGGTTCGGGCGGACTGACCGAGGCAGAAGCACAGATACGCCTCGAACGCTCTGGTCGCAATGTCATTTTGGAGGTCAGGAAAAAATCCCTTATTTTGAAATTTTTTGCTAATTTTACCCACCTTATGGCAATCATGCTGTGGACAGGCGGGGTTGTCGCCTTCATCGCACAGATGCCGCAGCTTGGAATTGCCATCTGGATGGTCAACGTAATCAACGGAGTCTTCTCCTTCTGGCAGGAGTACCGTGCCGAAAAGGCAACCGAAGCCCTCCGCAGGCTCCTTCCCTCCTATGCACGCGTGCTGCGTGACGGGGAAGAGCGGCGCATTCTTGCCGAAGAACTTGTGCCCGGGGATTTGATCCTGCTGTCAGAAGGTGACCGCATTTCGGCGGACAGCCGGCTTGTGGAAGTCGCTGAAATCAGGCTTGACCAGTCAACCCTTACCGGGGAGTCGCACGCTGTACGGAAGACGAGCGAAGCCGTCCTGCAGTCTGACCTTGCATATGCTGAACTGCCCAACCTAGTATTTACCGGAACGAGTGTGACAACCGGGACAGGGAAAGCTGTGGTCTTTGCTACCGGAATGGCAACCGAGTTCGGGAAGATTGCCCATCTGACACAATCGGTTGAAGCGGAACTCAGTCCACTCCAGAAGGAGATGGCATTTGCGACAAAAGTGGTGACCATCATTGCCTGCAGCGTCGGCGTCATTTTTTTCCTGCTCGCTGTGGTCATGGTCGGGGTCAACCTTGCCGAGAGCTTTATCTTTGCTATAGGCATGGTCGTGGCGTTTGTGCCGGAGGGAATGCTGCCGCTTGTCACGCTATCACTTGCCCTGGGCACCCAGCGCATGGCCCGGCGCAATGCGTTAATCAAGCGGCTTTCGGCGGTTGAAACCCTTGGCTGCACGACGGTGATCTGTACTGACAAGACCGGAACGCTGACGCAGAATGAAATGACCGTGCGGGACCTGTGGCTTTGCGGACGGGGGCTGACAGTGTCCGGTGCGGGATATGCCCCGGAGGGTCAGATCATCGACGGAGGGCAGCCGATTCCAACGATGGTGGATGACGATCTGCACCTGCTGCTTCTCGCTGGCGGTCTCTGCAACAATGCCCGCGTGATCCCGCCAAATACAAAATCCCTTCACTGGACGATTCTTGGTGATCCCACCGAGGCTGCCATGAAAGTGGCGGCACGCAAAGCCGGCATGGATCTGGAAGCTGAGGCACGTAAAACTCCCCGTCTCCGTGAATTGCCGTTTGACTCATCCCGCAAGCGGATGAGCACCATCCACCAGCTGGAGTCATCGCGTGTGGCGTACGTGAAGGGGGCACCAAAAGAAATCCTCGGAATGTGTACGCGTGTCAGGCTCAATGAAAAATACCATGCGATGGATGAGAATTTCACAACACAGATCATGGCAGCCAACGACGAGTACGCAAAAAACGGGCTGCGTGTGCTTGCGGTGGCCCTCCGTGACCTTCCCGATGATATAACTGATAACCGTCCTGAGGTCATCGAACGTGACCTGAGCTTTTTAGGGCTGGTAGCGATGCTGGATCCGCCGCGTCGGGAGGTGGCACTGGCAGTCGAGAAGTGCCACCGTGCCGGCATCCGCATTATCATGATCACCGGCGATTACGGGCTGACAGCGGAGAGTATCGCCCGGCGCATCGGCATTATCAGGCAGGCTCATCCCCGTATCATCAGCGGTACCGATCTCGATTTGATGGATGACGAAGTGCTCAGATCAGCGCTCAGAGAGGAGGTCATCTTTGCCCGGGTTGCGCCGGAGCACAAGCTCCGGGTGGTCACCGCCCTGCAGGAGACGGGGCATATCGTGGCAGTCACCGGAGACGGGGTGAATGATGCACCGGCGCTTAAAAAGGCTGATATCGGTGTCGCCATGGGCATTGCCGGTACTGATGTGGCCAAAGAAGCGGCGGATATGATTCTGACGGACGACAATTTTGCCTCCATTGTCAATGCGGTTGAGGAAGGCCGTGGAGTCTATGCCAATATCAAGAAGTTTATCTGCTATATTTTTACCAGCAACACACCCGAAGCAGTGCCATTTATCTGCTGGGCGTTGAGCCGCGGGCGTATCCCGCTCGCGCTCGGCGTGATGGAGATACTTTCGATCGATCTCGGAACTGATATGGTGCCGGCGCTGTCACTTGGTAATGAGCCGCCTGAGCCCGGGCTGATGGATCGACCCCCCCGCGACCTGAGGGAGCACGTAATCACCGGTTCTTTGCTCCTCCGGGCATACGCGTTTCTGGGCATGATCCAGAGTCTCGCCGTGATGGCAGCCTTTTATTTCCAGTACTGGATAAACGGTTACTGGGGCCAGTGGCTGGATCTCCCCACAACCGGAATCCTTTATCAGTCTGCAACGGCGATGGCGCTGGGCGCTGTTGTGGCCACCCAGATCGGGAACCTTTTTGCCCAGCGCACCGAACGCACATCAGCATTCCGCTTGGGCTGGTTCAGCAACCGGATGGTGTGGATTGGTATCGCTTCAGAACTTCTGCTGATCTCTGTAATCGTCTATGTCCCGTTCTTCCAGCACCTGATGGGGACCGCGGCGTTCCCGTTCCAGAACTGGCTGTTTTTATTTGCATGGACCCCGTCATTATTGCTGGCTGACGAATTGCGAAAATGGCTGGTGCGGAGGCGGGAGCACCGGATGAAAAACGTATCTTCTGTAGGAGGAATCACATGAAAATAATGATTATTGGCTGTGGCAGGCAGGGTGCCGAACTGGCAAAGACCCTCAGCCGGAATGATTGTATGGTAACGGTGGTGGATAATGACAAGACTGCTTTTGAACGCCTGGGTCCACCCTTCAGGGGGCAGATCATCCACGGCACCGGTTTTGACCGGGACGTGCTGATAGAAGGAGGTATTGAACGGGCGGACGGACTGGCTGCGCTGACTGCGAGTGACGATATCAATATCGTTGTTGCCCGTCTCGCCCGTCAGGTCTTCAAGGTGCCCCGTGTGGTTGCCCGGGTGCACGATCCTCTCAAGGCCGAAATTTACCGGAGGCTGGGGGTTCAGACAGTCACTCCCGTTGATCTGGGAACCCAGCGGTTTGCCGAGCTGCTCACCTTTTCCCCGCTCGAACCGGTAAAAAGGCTGGGGAATGGTGAGGTCGGCATTGTTGAGACTGACATACCCCTCACCTTGGTCGGCAGGATGGTGAACGAGCTGACGATCCCCGGTGAGATCCAGGTTATTGCAATCAGCAGGAGCGGTAAAACCTCTATGCCGACGCTTGGTACGATCTTTATGGAAAACGACTTCATCCATCTGGCGGTTGCAGCGGGCGCCATGGAACGTTTAAAAGCGCTGCTGGGATTGGCCTAAAGGAGACGTGGAGTCATTATGAAACGCATTCTTGTGGTAGGCGGCGGCAAGGTGGGCACGTATCTGGCATCCCTCCTGCTTGCTGATGGGCATAACGTGAAAGTGATCGAAGGTCAGCGGCATGAATTCACACGACTTCAGCAGGAGCTCCCGGCAGATGTGCTGATCCTCGGAAACGGCACGGATCCCAGCGTGCTGGAAGCCGCGGGTATTCGTAAGGCGGATGTTGTAGCGGCAGTGGGCAGGGCAGATGAGACAAATCTGGTGATCACGAGCCTGGCCAGGTTCGAGTTTTCCGTGCCCCGCACGATCGCCCGGGTAAATATCCCGAAAAACGCGTGGTTGTTCACGCCGGAACTGGGCGTCGATGTGGCGCTGAACCAGGCTGACCTGATGGCTCACCTGATTGCCGA
>JAPKXY010000056.1 GCA_026394605.1 Methanoregula sp. | reverse complement strand
CTGCTCATTTTTTTTGCACGGATCTGTGATGTATCTCTCGGGACGATCCGGGTGATCTTCATCTCCAAAGGTATCAAGTACCTGGCGCCATTCATCGGGTTTTTTGAAGTGATCATCTGGCTTCTTGCCATCGGTCAGGTCATGAACAACCTCACAAACGTTGCATCCTATATTGCCTATGGGGGCGGGTTTGCAACAGGTACGTTTGTTGGCATGCTCATCGAAGAGAAAATCTCACTGGGACTTACGAGCATCAGAATCATCACCAAGGAGGATCCCGCCGAGCTCATTTTGTATCTCCGCTCGCAGAACTACGGTGTTACGACCATCGATGGTGAAGGCGGGACTGGACGGGTGAAAATGCTCTTCTCAATAATCAAACGGCAGGATCTCCCGCACGTGCTTGATATAATCAAAAGGTACCACGCAAATGCATTCTATTCAATTGAAGATGTAAAATCCGTCTCCGAAGGAGTATTCCCCGAGGAACGGCACCGGTTCCCGGTCAATTATCTCGACGCGCTCCGGTTTTTCAGAAAAGGGAAATGACCCTTGAAATGTTCTCAATCCAACGTGCAGGGCATTGATAATTCCCTCGTATTGTACTACAATGGTCTGAATGTACGGTTCTATTTTTTTTACGATTGGACTTTTTAATAGCTGCACATGCCAGCTCTAATACCGGGATTTCCTTGGTCTTGTGCATCGGGGTAATAACCCTCTTCGAACATCTCGGACGACCGGGCTTTTGCCAACAACACTTTATTCCTTGATTTCTAATATTAGGCAGGGGAATATGTCGATGGTGATACGCAGGTTCTTCCAATTTATTATATCTCTGGGGGTTTGCCTGCTCGCAGGTTATATTGGCTCAGCGTATGCCATTCCCATGATTCCGTCATGGTTCGCCTCCCTCCAGAAACCCGATTTCACCCCACCCCTCTCGTCGCTCGTACCTATCGGGACACTCATATATGTGGTGCTGGGGTTGGTCCTGTACCTCATCTGGCAGGCTGACCTGAAGAAAAAGGATACAACAATCTGCTTCTACCTCTTCATCACCGGGCTCGTCCTGAACGTCCTCTGGATCTATGTATTTTTCGGGCTCCAGTCCCCCTTCACGGCGTTTATCACCATGATCATGCTCCTTGCCATCCTCGTCTCCATGATCTACCAGTGTTTCAGGGTTTCGATCCTTGCATGCTTACTGCTGGTGCCCTATCTAATCTTTGCCATCATCATAGCCATAATCAACTTCGATATTCTTATGATGAACCCCAATCTCCCCCTCCTTGTGATATAATAACGGGAGAGCCAGTTTTTTAAAAAATCCGCACCTTTTTTATGGTTGAGCACGAATCGATGTCGTAAGGAGCCGGAATGCCCATCAAGCGGATCAGTGTCGAAAATTTTAAGAGTTTTTCCGAACTTGACGTTAAAATCTCCCCGTTTAATGTCGTGATCGGTTCGAACGCAGCGGGGAAATCCAACTTTATCTCTATCTTTAAATTCCTGCGCGACATTGCACGGCAGGGGCTCGTGAATGCAATCGCCCTGCAGGGGGGACCAGAATATCTCAGGAACGCAAAGATCGGACGCTTGCGGGATCTTGCCATCAGGGCCGTGTATGAACCTGAACCACAGCTGGAGATCCTTGAGCGTCAGGACAGGGATTCCGGTCTTATGGGGGTGAAATCATCAGAATCGAGTTACGAGTTTGCGATCCGGTTCCATGAAGCCGGCAACGGGTTCGATATTATACACGACCGGCTTGTAATCGGTTGCGACGTGGTAGAATGCCAGCGGGATGAAAAGGGGGCTATCACTCCCATCCATACGATTGGCAAAGGGAAGATCCAGGTAACGAATACCGGCGGTGCGGTATCCTACGCTGTCGATATTCCTGCCGGATGTCCCATCGGGGAGCAGGACATCTCTCATACTCTCTTTCGCAAAAGGACGATGCCGGAAAAAACGCTTCTTCTCGAGACCCAGTACGCATATCCACTCCCCCACGTGGAAAAATTCTTTGACCGGATTGCAGTGTATGACATCGATCCAAAACTGCCGAAGAAGGGTATCGTAATAACTGGGAAAAGCGAGCTCGAGGAAGATGCCGGCAACCTCGCGCTGGTCATCAAGACAATAATCGAAAACCCGGAAAAAAAGCGAAAGCTGGCAAACCTCATCAGGGATGTGCTGCCGTTTGTTGAGGATTTCTCGGTCCAGAAGTTCATGGACATCTCGTTAATCCTCACCATGCGGGAACGGTATGCAAAGAGCCAGGATCTCCCCGCTTCATCCCTTTCCGATGGCACGATCACGCTCCTTGCGCTTATCATTGCACTCTATTTTGAAAACAAACCATTCATCATCATCGAAGAACCGGTAAACCATATCCATCCCTTCCTCATCTCCCGTGTAATCTCGATGATGAAGGAGGCATCCGCCCACAAGCAGCTGATGGTCACCACCCACAGCACCGAGGTGGTCAAGCACACGGATCTTGCAGACATCCTGCTCATCTCACGGGACAGCGAAGGATTCTCCGTTGTCTCGCGTCCCGCGGACAAAGAAGAGGTACGGACTTTTCTCGAAAACGAGATCGGTATTGACGAATTGTATGTCCAGAACCTGCTGGGATTGTGAGCATGAAAAAACGGCTGTTTATTCTTGTTGAGGGAGGGGACGACGTCCGGTTTTTCGGGAGGATTGTCAAACCGCTCCTTGCAAGCCAGTACGATTCGGTGGAGATCATCCCCTATGCCTGCATTAAACGAGAAAAGGTAAATAAATTTTTAAAAAGCGTCCGTTTGATGAACCATGATTACATTTTTGTATCTGATATCGACTTCGAACATTCGGTGCGGGACAAAAAACAGATCCTGTATTGTCGGTTCAACCAGATCGACGGGAGCAACATCGTGATCGTGATCAGGGAGATTGAGAGCTGGTATCTTGCGGGACTGCCCCCGGACACCGCTCAGCAGATGGGCATACATACCTATGATGCGACAGACAAGGTCACAAAAGAGGACTTCAACCGCATGATTCCTGCGATATTTGATTCAAGGATCGATTTCATGTTCGAGATACTCAAATTCTTTTCCGTTGGATACGCAGCCAAAAAAAACCGTTCGTTTGATTATTTTGTGCACCGGTACCATATCGCTGTGAGTTGAGCGGGGGGCGCATCATTCCCTGCGTAGGTGTCCCCAAAATTCCTAATCCAACGTTTGGCTCGTCATGTGCATAATCGAAACGATTATCACAGTGCCCCGCCGTAACTTTTTAAAAGAATTCACGGAAGGATTTTTAAATGGACAAATTTCAATGCACAATCTGCGGGCATGTGTATGATCCCGCAACGGGTGAACCCCTGCAGAACATCCCCCCTGGCATCGCGTTTGAAAAGATCCCTTCGGATTGGCAATGCCCCATCTGCGGTGCGAGCAAGGACAAGTTTCAAAAAATGTGAGGGAATTTTTATGGTTGCACGAGAGATTGAAGACGGGATTTTCTGGGTGGGTGCCATTGACTGGGATCGCCGGCTCTTTGACGAGCTTATTCCGCTTCCCAATGGTACCAGCTACAACGCCTACCTGATCAGGGGAAGCGAGAAGACCGCTCTGATCGACACGGTGGATCCAACAAAGGAATATGAGCTTATCAGCAATCTGGTCAGGCTCGGCATCGAGCGGATCGATTATATCATCATCAACCATGCAGAGCAGGACCATGCGGGATCTCTCCCGATGATGCTTGAGATCTATCCTGATGCGGTCATTGTGACAAATGAGAAATGCAAGGATCTCTTGATCAGCCTCCTCCACCTGCCACCGGAAAAGTTCAACGTGATTGGCGACCGTGAGACGCTCTCGCTGGGTGACCGGACCCTTGAATTCCTCATCACGCCCTGGACTCATTGGCCCGAAACCCAGCTTTCATTCCTGCGCGAGGACCGGATCCTGTTTCCCTGCGATCTCTTCGGCTCGCACACCGCAACAAGTGACCTGTTCATGAAGGATGAGCGGGCAACGTACCTTTCCGCCAAGCGGTACTATGCCGAGATCATGATGCCGTTCCGCGGGAGCATCCGGGGATATGTCGAAAAGGTCCGGGCGCTTTCTGTGAATATAATCGCACCCAGCCACGGTCCGGTATACCGGAATCCTTCGTTCATCCTCGATGCATACACAGACTGGACATCTGACGCGGTGAAAAACGAAGTGGTGATCCCCTACAGTTCGATGCACGGGAGCACGGGAAAAATGGTCGAGTATCTGACCGATGCATTGCTCGCACGCGGCGTTACAGTAAAGCCGTTCAATCTCTCAAAAACAGACGTAGGGGAGCTCGCGATGTCGCTGGTGGATGCCGCCACGGTGGTCATCGCAACGCCAACCGTGCTATTCGGTCCTCATCCACAGGTCGTGTATGCGACATACCTTGCCAACCTGCTCAAACCCAAAGTACGGTTTGCGTCGGTGATCGGGTCGTACGGCTGGGGCGGCAAGGTCGTCGACACCATCACAAAGATGATTGACCATCTGAAGGTGGAACTGCTTGAACCGGTCATGGTGCGCGGGCTGCCTGATGAGGCAGCGATGCGTAGGCTGGATCGCCTTGCGGACGATATCTTAAAGAAACATAAGGAGATTAACATCGTATAAGGGAGGGAAACGTTTGACCAAACTATTTGAAGTGTATAAGTGTGAAGTCTGCGGAAATATTGTAAAGGTCGTCCATGCATCGGGCGGCACGCTGGTCTGTTGCGGGAAACCGATGACGCTCCAGCAGGAAAAGACCACGGATCAGGGAAAGGAGAAGCACGTGCCTGTTATCGAGAAGTCGGTAAACGGCATCCTTGTAAAGGTCGGTTCGATCCCCCACCCGATGGAGGAGAAACACTATATCGAGTGGATCGAAGTGCGCAGCGGGAACGCTGTGTATATCAAAGGGTTGAAAGCCGGCGAGAAACCAGAGGCTGAGTTCTGCATCACCGATACGAACGCGAAGGCGCGGGCGTACTGCAACGTGCATGGTCTCTGGACAAACAAACCCTGATCTTTTATTTTTCTTTTCTTTTGCTCTTCAGGCAAACAATCATAGAGAAGCAGAAGCAACCCTTGTGCAATGACGAGGATTGCGTACATTTCAACGATTATCGCAGATCTCGGCGATACGTTTACCTTCACCGCGCCAATCACCTGCGTTCCGCTCATTGTTGCTGTCCTCTTTGCCGAATGGTCGATGCTGCTTCCCATGGCAGCGGTCCCGGTTACCTTCTTTCTGACCGGTACCGTGCTTAAACACCTGCCCCGCAACGAGCGCGAGCGCCGGCTCTCAACCGCGATGTGTTCGGTCGCCCTTTTCTGGTTTGCCTGTGCGGCGATCAGCGGGATCCCGTTTATGCTCGGGCTGCACATGAGCTTTTCTGATGCGCTCTTCGAAGGGATGGCGGGGTGGACCAGTACAGGTTTTTCGATGACACGGGCGCTTGAGAGCGTTCCCCATACACTGCTCTTCTGGCGCTCATTCATGCAGTGGATCGGGGGGCTCGGGATCATCGCGTTCTCCATTGCGATGGCAAGCAGCACCGGACTGTTCACGACAAAACTCCTGCGCACTGAAGGCAGGGATGAGCCGCTCATGCCGGGGGTGGTTGCTGCAGGGCGATCGCTGTACAAGATCTACGCACTGCTCACGTTCCTTGCCATCGGGCTGATCCTCTTTTCCGGACTGTCCCTGTGGGAATCGTTAAACCTCGCTCTCACGACGATCTCAACCGGAGGGTTCACCCTCCATTCCGGAGGGATCCTCTACTACCAGAGCATCACGCTTGAGCTTCTGCTGATCCCAATCATGATTGCCGGCGCCCTGCCATTCAAGCTCTATTTTTTACTTCTCCAGAACCGTCGCTTGAGCTTCTTTGGTGATGAACAGGTCAAACTGTTCTTTCTTTTTACGGCAATCGGTGTTGCGGTCCTGACAGCCGACCTCATGTTCTTTGATAATGTGGATTTTATTATCGCAATCGAGCAGGGACTTTTTATGACCGTTTCCGCGCTCACCACCACGGGGTTCCGGGTTGCAAACCCGAATGCGTGGGCCAGTGCGACCCTCCTCTTTCTGACCATGATTGTCTTTATTGGCGGGGCTGCAGGCAGCACCGCAGGAGGCATTAAGCTGAACCGCGTGGCGCTTGCGTACCACGGACTTCTCTGGTGGTTCAAGCGGGTGTTTGTAAGCGGGAAGGTCCTCATCCCACTGCGAATCGAAGGGAGGGTGATCCCCAAGGCAATAGCAGAGGTCGAGACAGCAAAAAACATGCTGGTGATCATTTTCTCGGTTGCGACTATTTTCATCGCCACGCTCTGCGTCATACAGTTCCATATCACCTCATACCCGATTTCCGACATTGTCTTTGAGACTGTATCTGCATTCTCCACCTGCGGTCTGAGTACCGGGTATGTATCGTACGAGATGCCTGTCCTCTCGAAATGGATCTTCATCGTCCTCATGTGGGTGGGCAGGCTGGAAGTGATCCCTGTGGTCATGCTCCTGATTGCCCTGTTCCGCGGACCGGAATGAACCGGGCACCCCAGTTACGCAACTTTTTTTAAGTTAACATCAGGAGATCTAATATAAATTGCCCACCAATTGGATTATGATGAAACAGATCGCCCTGTATGGCAAAGGGGGAATCGGGAAGTCGACCACCGCTGCCAACCTTTCCGCTGCACTCTCCCTGCAGGGGCAAAATGTCCTCCAGATCGGGTGTGATCCGAAGCGGGACAGTACGCGGATGCTGATGCACGGCAGTTTTATCCCGACGGTGATGGACCTTGTCCGTGAGCGCGGGGATATGCAGGTCACACTGGAAGATATCGTGCATAAAGGATTCAACCATGTCCGCTGCGTTGAAGCCGGTGGTCCTGAGCCCGGTGTCGGTTGTGCGGGGAGAGGTATCATTGCAACGTTCAAGCTGCTCGAAAAGTTCGGGGCGCTCTCGGGCGATGTGATCGTGTATGATGTGCTGGGCGATGTGGTCTGTGGTGGGTTTGCCATGCCGATGCGGGAGGGGTATGCTCAGGAGATTTACCTTGTTACATCCGGTGAACTGATGTCGTTGTATGCTGCAAACAACATCTGCAAAGCAATCAAAAGGCTCTCGCAGCGGACAAAGAGTACCTGCCGGCTTGCCGGTGTCATCTGCAATGCAAAGAACCAGCCCCGGGAGGAGGAACTGGTTGGCGAGTTTGCCCGGCGGGTGAACAGCACACTGGTGCAGTTCATCCCTCGTGACAGGATCGTCCAGATCGCTGAGCTCCACAAGCAGACCGTTATTGAATACGCCCCCGATTCCCCGCAGGCAGAGCGGTACCGGACGCTCGCGTCGAGGGTGATGGAGAATGTGTCCTTCACTATCCCGGCACCCATCGAGATCGATGAGCTCGAGTCCCTTGCCCTCGAATACTTCTAGGTTCGGGGGGTGTACGCTCACCGGAGCGCTCTCCGTCACCACGTCCGTTCGCGATAGCATCAGCATTGTACATGGACCGAAGGGATGTTCCCACCACAATTTCTCGCTTCTTCATACCATCGCACTCGAAAATGACGCGCTCAGCATCCCGTCAGTCCACGCAAGCGGGCTTCTGGAAGGCGATATTATCTTTGGCGGGGAAGCGGCGCTTGAACGGGCGCTTGCCGAGTGTGCGTCCTTAAGGCCGAAGTGCATCTTTGTGCTTTCAACCTGCATTGCTGAAACAATTGGCGACGATGTTGGTGCTGTCTGTGGTATGGACTGGGGCGTTCCGGTTATTGCGGTGCCGACCGCAGGGTTCCTTGGGGGAGTCTTCCAGAATGGTGTACTTAACGCACTTTGTGCCCTTTCAGATGGAACGTATCCTGTCCCCTCAGATGGCACCGTGAACATCATCGGCGAGAAGAACCTTGAGTATGAAGTAGAGGAAAATTATCGTGAAGTCTCACGCTTGCTCTCCGCGCTCGGACTTCATGTAAACCTGAGGTTCATTCACCAGATCTCATATGATGAGATTCCGGTGCTGGGCAGGGCGTCGGTAAACGTGCTGCGGGATGAGGACATTGCACCCGTTGGTGATCACCTCAAAGCACGGCTCGACACGCCATACGTGGAATCATTTCCTGTCGGGCTTGCGGGCACGATACGGTTTCTGGAGCTGGTGGCAGACGCGTGCGGGGTATCGTCCCATCCGGCAGTACAGGACGAGCGGGC
Organism: Methanoregula sp.; assembly: GCA_026394605.1. Classification (GTDB taxonomy): domain Archaea; phylum Halobacteriota; class Methanomicrobia; order Methanomicrobiales; family Methanospirillaceae; genus MVRE01. Next base: position 4,645 of record JAPKXY010000056.1, on the reverse strand, counting down.
AGTCCAGGAAGACCTGCGTGCTGATTTTTCTGATCTTGCCGGTGCCCGCATCGTGCTGCCCTCTTTGGGCGTGTCAGCGATTGATCGTGGTGTTGTCGGGGAAGTGGCAACAGCCCTTGATATGAAAATTACCAGTGACGGGTCTTGCGTTCCACTACCCCTCTCACCACCCATCGGGACTGGAGGGATCCGACGGATGCTCCACCGCTGGAGGCGGATGATTCATGCCTGAGTGCACCAACCCTCTCTGGCCCTGCGCGATGACCGGTGCAGCCGCGTGTCTTGCGGGATTTGATGGCATAACGGTCATCATCCACGGCTCAAGTGGCTGCTATTATTACCCCGCAACACTGCTTCACGCTCCGTTGCGCGGCACGTTCATCGTTGAAGAGGATGTCATCTTTGGCTCAGAGCAGCGCCTTCTTGAAGTGGTCGGTGAGGTTTCTTCGTCCAGTCAAAGAATCGCAGTTGTCACAACCTGCGTACCTGCAATTCTTGGTGAGGATATCAGGGCGATACTTGCCGCTCATGACATCATTTTCATCGATAGCCCCGGGTTTTCTGGTGATTTCGAACAAGGGTACCGGAGTGCGCTCCTTGCCCTTAAACCTTTGATTGATCCCGGGGTAAAAGGTATCAATATCGATGGCGCGAGTCTGTTTGACCCGTTCTCCCGCGGAAACATTTTGGAACTATCCCGGCTCCTCGCAAACGCCGGGGTAGCGGTTGCCACAGTCTATTCCATGGACACACGTGCAAAAGTATGGCAGGCTTCACCGTTTACGATCACTACAAATGAAGATATCGCGAGCGGGGTAGGCACGAAGATCGGCAGCACTCTCGGTCTCGATGAACTGAAAACCACATTCGAAAAGATCGTAACGGTTGTAAAAGAGGCACATATCGATCCGGTTATTAAGGAGATTGAACAGGAGGAGGAGCGAATCAATCACGCATGTGACAAGTACCTCCGCAGGTTCGACCCGCCCCGTGCAGCCATCTTCAGCTGGTCGTCCTATGCGGTGTTTGCAGCGAAATCACTTGCAACATACCTTGATGCGGAGATCGCCTGCGTCAGCACCAGAACAGCACCGCCACAAGCCATCCCGTACCCGGTGCAACAGGCTGACGGGTTGCCGCAGGTTCAGGCGCTGATCGAGGCGCACGAACCTGACCTTGTCATCGGGTCGTCGTTTGAACGGTCGGTTATAACGACGGCGGCGTTTGTCGGGCTTACGCCCCCGTTGCGGGGAAGGGTGCGGCTCACCTCCAGACCGATCGCCGGGATCACCGGGACTCTCTGTTTTATGGAGGAAGTGCTCAATGCCTGCATGGATCGGAAATGACAGATGGGCCATTTTCATTCATGTTCAATCAACCGTTCTCCCGTTCACTTTCGCACCGCGCACATTGAAGGGTTAAATACCCTTCCGGGCAACGCCGTACTACGACAGCAGGTGGTCGTAGATGATGAAAAAATCGGGATATTTCCGGCGGACGGGATCCATTGCATATGATGCCGCAGGCGCACCCAATGAAATCATCGAACTTTACATTCAGGGTGAGCGGTTTGCAATCCGGCTTGCTGATCTTGCCCGTGCAATTGGCGGCAGGGTCCATGTGCAGGTTGAATCCCTCACCCACAACTGGAACTATTATCTGGGCGGCATTTCAGGACTCGCACAGGTTTCCGCATCGGGAAAGGCGCTTAACATCGATCTCTTCAATGCGGGCGACTTTACGGTCTCGCTCAAATACCTTCGTGCCGTGATGTATGGTACTGAGCGCTCTGCAGTCATTGTGAAGATTCCGGATACTCCTCCAAATCCGCGCTCCAGCACCAAAAAGGGAGCCCACGGTCAACGGCATCTCGGGGCAACAGCGTGATTGTATCGCAGCACAAAACCCCTCTCATCATCAGCCCTGAACCTAACCTGTTTTTCCCCGCGTGTATCGTGTAACATTAATAGTCTTGCGAACAGATCCTGTATCCAGTGATGGATACCGCTCTTTTATATCCGGGTGCATCCATGACACGCTGTATCGGGAGGTGGTGCCGGTATGGAGACGGGTGACGATAGTTACCGCGAACTTGTGGAAAACCAGCTGGATTTTATCGTCAAATTCTCTCCTGAAGGGCGGCTCCTGTATGTAAACCTCTCCTACTGCGAGCTCGTGGGGAAGACAAACGAGGAGCTCGTGGGAAGCATCTTCATGCCGGTGACGGAGCGGCAGTATGCAGATGTAATCGCCACGCAGATGGTGAGGCTCTTCCGTCCTCCTTATGCCTGTTATGTTGAACAGTGGATGCAGACAAAAAAAGGCATGCGGTGCATCAGCTGGTCAGCAAAATCGCTGCGTGATGGGACGGACACCGTGCGTGCAATCATCGCTACCGGGAGAGATATCACCGGAAGTAAACAGCAGGAAAAAGCGATCCAGAAGCGGGACCGCGAACTGATGCTCGTTGTTGAGAGCGGCAAGCAGATGTATTACTCCCATACTACCGGCCATGTCATGGACTATGTGAGCCCGCGGATCAGGAAGTTGCTCGGGTGTCGCCCCTGTGCAGGAAAACGGCTGTGGACTGATTACCTGTCAAAAAACCCGGCAAATACGGCAGGGCTTGAGCGAACCCTGCGTGCCATCGAATCCGGGAGGCGCGAACCACCGTACCGGCTCGAGTTTGTCAGCGGCAATGGCGGCACGGTCTGGGTGGAGGTGAATGAGATCCCGGTACTAAAAGACGGGAAGACGGTTGCCATTGCCGGCTCTCTTGTTGATGTCACCGAGAAAAAGCAGGTCGAGGAGGGTCTGGCAGAGGCAGAGATCCTGCTCAAAGGCACACGGAATCTGCTACTCGGGGGATCGTAGTCGGGCGAGGATAAGCAGATGGCGGTGCTGTGCGTCCGCCCCTTCACCCCCTCCGGAACTGTTGGGGGTGTGGGGGCCATACCCCTCCCCCCTCTTGTGGGATGTGGGTGGGGGTACCCCCTTTAGTTGGGCTGAGGATGATAGGGGAAAGGAGAGGTTCGAATCCGGGTCCTCGCACTATTGTATGGGGTTATAGTTATCTTGCATTTTGGAACCCTTCACTTTTGATATCGCCTTTCACAAAATAGCGGGTGCGGGTTTCAGGTTTTGCACCCATCACTTCTAATGTCAGATTTTAATTTTAATTAAAATTGAATAACTATATTATACTATTAACTAATATTCCATTTTTGTGGATTGATTATGAGAAAGATTTGCAAATTTTTTTATAATTATTATACAGCAAACGAAAAGAATCTGCATATATCAAATGATTTCATACAACTTTACACTGAGTGTTCCAAACCTTTATTCTCCCGATCAGAAAACGGTGTTTTACGACAATATAATCACTATTTTTGGTATAATAGAGCAGCAGGGGAATTAGCAGAAAAGGCGATTAAATGCGAACCATATAAACATGAAATTGATACAATTAATTCAATAATAAAAAACATTGATCCCATCGAATATGTTAGTAATCTTTTAGATGGGGTTTTATTCATTTTAGGTTTATTATTCCTAATTCCGTTAGTATTACTTATTTCACAACCTATCGGGATTATTGTAATTATTCTAGAATTCGTTGTGGGAATATTATTATTTATAAAAAAAATTCTTTTAACGAAAACAGAGTTATTACAAAAAATTAACGATAAATTTGTTTTTGACTCGTTAAAAATTGACAAAAATTTCAGAACAAAAGAAAAATTATTCGCGTTGAATGTTTGGAATAATATCTTATCTAAAAAATCAACATTTTCAACATTGTTTATTTTTTTGTTATGCAAATTAAAATTCCCAAGACTATATGAGTTAATATTTTTTGCTTTAATGGAAGTTACACCATCATTAATGCTCTATGCAAAAATGAATGGGTTGGAGAAGAGAATTCGCCTATTGATTCGATATCGCGAAAAAAAGCCAATAATTGATGCAAAAAGAAAGGAGTTATTTTCAAAATCCTAAATATTACAATTTGGTTTTTATGTTGAATTTTTCAGGTTTACGTCGATATTTCTTAATCGTTACATTGTTGCATCAACCGCATATCCACTGATCCAACCGCTCCCTGACGTGCTTATTCATCGTAAACGGCTTCTCCGCTTTTGCATTTTGCTCGTATTGCCTTTTGTTTTTCAAGATTTTATTTATACAATTTTTTATAACAGGAGTAACACACGGGTTTTTCAACAGACTGCTTTGATTCTTTTCCACAAACATGACAATATTTCTCTTCATACGTTTTATCAGAATATTTTACCCAGATTGGATAGCACTTTGAGCAAAGGGGTTTATTCGGATTGAATTCCATTTTCGCATTGCAACGGATACAATGACCGAATTCCATGAGGGTCGGTTCCGCTTTTATTGAGATATTTTTCCCTTTTCTCTCTAGTTCTTGCGTTGGAACCTTAGATTTTTCTACCTTCTTAATTTCGAACTGAAATTCGGGACTGTTCCGAACAATTTTTTTCACGGTTTCATTGATTTGCTCGTATAATTTCGGATCAGATTCTGTGGTGATTTTCATACCCAACTCTGTGTTATTCAACTGAGAATACTCATAGAGGTTCATTGAGGTAATAATCGCAGTTTTTTGATTGAGATA
>JAPKXY010000005.1 GCA_026394605.1 Methanoregula sp. | reverse complement strand
AGTATTGCGGAAAAACCGGATAATTTTTCCCTCTCAACAAAAGTCAAGGTCAACATGAGCCTCATAAATCCCCGTGACGCAGAACTTAAAAAAATCCTGATTACACCAACGGGGCCCGGAATTGACGTAAGCCCGTCCGTGAAGTATATCAGTTCACTGGGCGCCGGCAGTTCCATCGAGATCCCGTTTGCCGTCACACCGCGCCAGGAATCGGACCTCACGTTCCATGTCAGCTACTGGAACGGGGATAACGAGCATACTGCAGATGTTGTCCTTCCCATAACCCTCGGCGAAAATAAAATGGCGGTCCAGCCCGTCGTCAACAATGTTGCCCTGACGTCTTCAGGGTCGGTGTACACGATAACCGGGGATATAAGCAATGCCGGCCTCACGGATGCCAAGTCCATGGTGGTAACGGTTGGATCACCCGCACGGGCCGTGGAACCGTATGCTGACTATGCAATCGGCTCGCTCGCATCCGATGACTTTTCGAGTTTCGAACTGACGTTTACAGGCACCGACCTTTCATCAGTGCCCCTGATCATCAGCTGGAAGGACCGGGACGGGAACTCCTTTTCCAGGACAAAGAACCTTGATCTCAGGGCAAATACCGGTTCGGGCACTACCGGCGCAATACCAGGCAGTTCCGGCAGCACGGGTTCTGTTACAACTACCGGATCAACAGGCAGCACGACAGCGAGAACCAGTGGCAATTCGGGTGGCGGTCCGGGCGGGGGCAGCATCTTCGGGTTTGGCGGCAGCAGGGGCGGGGGCATCAGTTCGTTTTATCCTGTCATCGCGGCAGGCATCATCATCGCTGCCGGCATCGTGGTGTACTGGAAGCGGAAATGGATCGCTGCAAAGTTTAAAAAGAAATGACAGGGCCCGGCATGAGCGATTTCCCGTTAATCCGGCTTGCTGACGTAACCAAGGTGTACCACCTGGAAAGCGGTGACGTCATTGCGCTCAACCACGTCTCGGTCGATATTCTGGAAAATGAGTTCGTGGCAATCATGGGCCCGTCGGGTTCGGGGAAATCCACGATGATGAACCAGCTCGGCATCCTCGATGTCCCCACATCAGGGAACCTCTTCATCAGCGGGAAGAACGTGGCGGCCATGACAAACCTGGAGCGCACCCACATGCGCCGCGACACCATCGGGTACATCTTCCAGAATTTTTACCTCATCCCGCTCCTTACCGCGTACGAGAACGTGGAATACCCCCTGATCCTCAAATACAAGCAGCGGGATAATTCCGGGAAAGCCGCAGCCATTCTCAAATCGGTAGGGTTTGATCAGGCGCTCAGTGCCCACCGCCCTTCCCAGCTCTCCGGCGGGCAACAGCAGAGAGTGGCGATTGCGCGGGCACTCGTCAATGATCCCAGGATCCTCCTGTGCGATGAACCCACCGGCAACCTCGACCGGAAGACGGGGTTTACGATCATGGATACCCTTGCCGGGCTGCACAGCGAAGGAAAGACGGTCATTTTAGTGACCCACGACCCGAAAGTTGCGGAGTACGCGCACCGGACCATCCAGCTCGAGGACGGGAGGGTTGTTGCATCATGAAGGACATCTTCTTTGATCTCTCGGTGCGCAGCGTGAGGCTGAATTTCCTGCGTTCATTGCTGGCGTCTATCGGGATCGTGATCGGGGTCGTTGCCATCGCATCCATGGGAATGCTCGGGACCAACATGCAGCTGATCGTCAAAAACCAGCTCACGGCGGGCATCAACACGATCGTCATCACCCCCGACGTGGTGAGGTCAGAACCGGGGTCATTTGGAACTCAAGGAACCACTGCAACAGGGATCACCGAAAGCCAGCTTAAGGATATCAGGGACGCAGCGGGAACAAATGAGGTGATCCCGATCGACAGGACAAGCACCCAGTTCTCAATAGGGTCAAGTGACGGGAGAGGTTCGATAATGGGGTTCGATCAAAATGATATGAAAAATATCATGAACGTCTCGGAGGGATCAACCCCGCGTGGTGAGAGCGATGCCATTGTGGGTGCCATGATTGCCAGCAGGTTTGATTTAAAAATCGGGACACGGATCAAGATCGGGGAGCCAAACATCAGCGTAACCCGGCCGGTCGTCCGGGTGGTCGGCATTCTCCCGACAATCGGGATGTCATCCTCAAACGGGATCAATACTGACAATGCGATCATCGTATCCGACACCTGGTACAGCGCCCAGTTCGGCGGGGCAAACGTGTACGACCAGGTGAACGTGAACCTCAAGGATGTCAGCACGTTATCTGCTGTCGAAACTGCCATTGACAATAAAGTCAACCGGAATAAAGAGGTTATCCGGATCTCCGATGCCAGCTCACGGGTTACCAGCGTCTCCTCGACGTTGAGCTCCCTCACCACGTTTATCCTTGCAATCGGCAGCATATCGCTGCTTGTCGCTGCCACGAGCATCTTCAACGTCATGATGATGTCCGTGAGCGAGCGGGTCCAGGAGATCGGCATACTGCTCTCCATCGGCACGGAGACCGGTGAAGTGCGCCGGATGTTCCTCTACGAGGCGTTCATCCTCGGGATTATTGGCGCCATTATCGGCGGGATTATGAGCATTGTCATCGGGTATTCGGTCGTGAGTGCCATGATCGGCAATACTGCCTATTTCTTCCTTCCCGAAAGCATCATCTATGTGCCTGCCGGGATGCTCATCGGTATCGTGGTCTGCGTGGCGTCGGGGGTATACCCGGCATGGAAGGCATCGAACATGGACCCGATCGAAGCGTTGAGGGCAGAATAACTACCGGCACTATTTTTTTTATTTTTATTATCGTGCCGGAATCCCCGCCCGGTGCAGTGCCAATACAGGGTTTCGGCTTTTTTCCTCCCAGTAAGAGGAGTGCTGCAGCGAGCACCGGCACCGCATAAAGGGCAGCTGCCCGGGTCTTCTCCATCCGGCGGCGGGAGGCGGAATGCCCCGGTGGAGGAGATGTCGCCCGGCTGCAGGAGAGTGCCGGTGTCCGGCTGCAACGAGCTGCCACTCATTTAACCCATTTTTTACACCCGGTGATCTCCGGGCACCACGTCCAAAAACATCGTGATGGAACTACCGGCAGGGACCAGGTGCATCCCTGTTATATGTTATTTCTCCGTGTTCGTTTTCCAGAGGAGGAACAGCTTTAAAAATCCCGATCCATCACCTGGATCCAATAAAAGATATTCTCCAAACGTCTTTTTCGCCTCTTCTGGTTGATTGAGATGGGATAAGACCATGGTTTTACCCAGTAATAATACCAGTGTAGCATCCTTGTCTCCTGTATTCAGTTCCAGTTCCCGGTTCATGCTCTGTAACGCCCCGGCGTACTTATTGAGATGACACAGGCACACGGTCATTTGATGTTGGAGGCAGGTGTTATCAGGATCTGATCCAATTGCTTTCTCGTAATAGGTTATTGCCTCTTCATAGTCTCCCCGGTCAAAAAGGGTGTTCGCTGTACTCAGTGGCTCATTGGCATCATCACCGGAATTACTGACATACCCAATTGTCATGATTACGACAATGAGCAACATGGGCAAAATTAAAAATGACGGTGGATTTTTCATAGGAACCGGGCTTTTTTAATTAGCATACCATTGTTCAGACAGATTAAGGTTTTTGATCAAAAATTAACATAAAAAAATCGTTCCCCTGGTCCAATCGTCCTGTAGTAATAAAAAAATCCCTCCCGCACCTTCAGCCCGCCCTGCGCACCTGCTCCAGCCATTGATCCAGGTAATTGTTTTCGTGCAGGGATGCCTGTACACAGGGGGGCAAACCTTCATTACACCGCAACAGCACTCTCATGCATGCCACACGTGCGGACGGTTGCACAGGTATTCACTGCACGCGAGACGACCGAAGGTGCCGGTGTCCGGCTGCACCGGGCGTTCGGGTATGACGAACTGCCGCTCTTTGACCCGTTTTTAATGCTCGACGACTTCCGGGCGAAGAACCCCCATGATTACCTCGCCGGATTCCCATGGCACCCGCACCGGGGGATCGAGACGGTCACCTACATGCTCGACGGGCGGGTTGAGCACGGCGACAGCATGGGAAACGCCGGCACGATCAACGCGGGCGATGTGCAGTGGATGACCGCCGGTTCCGGGATCATCCACCAGGAGATGCCAAAACCAGTGGACGGACGCATGGGCGGTTTCCAGCTCTGGGTGAACCTTCCGAGGGTGCACAAGATGCACCGTCCCCGGTACCAGGAAGTGAAACGGGCGCAGATCCCCACCGTACAACCGCAGGCAGGCGTCAGTATCAATATCATTGCCGGAACGGTTGCCGGCGTGCAGGGCCCGGTGAAGGATATTGTCGCCGATCCGGAATACCTCGACGTAACGCTGGGTGCGGGCACGCAGTACACGCACCCGGTAAAAAGCGCTTATACCGCTGCCGCGTATATCATCGGCGGGGCAGCCACGTTTGACCCCGGTACAGACGGAAAGACCGGCAACCGCACCATGCTGCTGTTCTCCGGTGGCGATGAAGTCCGCGTGCAGTCATCAGAAGAAGGGACCCGGTTCCTCTTCTTTTCCGGTAAACCCATCAGGGAGCCGGTCGCATGGGGCGGGCCTATCGTGATGAACACGCAGGAGGAACTGCGGCAGGCGTTTGCAGAATACCGGGACGGCACGTTTATCAGGACAAAGGCATGAGAGCGGCGGCCGGCGGTTCACACGGCATTATGGCGTGTGGCAGTGCCCGCATACCTTTTTGTTCGTGACAGGAGGAGCACATGCATAATGACCAACAATCCCCCGGCGACCCCCCATACATCACCACCAAAGATGACGTGAAGTTCCTGAACGAGCCCACATCATGGCGCCAGATCACTGACGTTCCCGAATACCGGTTCGATGACATGAGAAAAGACGATATCGTGATCGATATCGGGGCAAACGTGGGTGCCTTTGCGATACGGGCTGCACGGCTCTCGCGGCAGGTGGTTGCGGTGGAACCGGTGACCTGCGATCTTTTAATAAAGAACATCCGGCTCAACGGCGTGGATGCGGACGTGCGGGTCGTGTGGGGGGCGCTCGGCGATGGTTGTCCCGCGGAAGTCCGGTGGGACGACCGGGCGGCAACCGTGCCGACGTTTACGCTGCGGGACCTTATTGCAATGGCAGGCGGCTGCGATTTCTTAAAATGCGACTGCGAGGGAGCGGAGTGGGGAATTGACCCGGCGGATCTCGCGGGTGTCCGGAGGATCGAGATGGAACTGCACCTGCCGCCGATCTGCGGGCAGCCGGAGCCGGCGCTGCTCGACGCTATTTGCCGGCAGTATGAGTTTGAGATTGACCGGGTGCCGTGCCACGGACCACTGGGGCTGATGGGATACCTGCATGCCTACAGGAAGACCTGAGCCAAACCCCGTGCAATTTCATACCAGAGGGCACCGTACCCCTGCAATAGGAATTTTTTTAAATAATACACCATTCTTGGTGTGTATTTTTATGAGGATCTGTGGTCAAAATTGACTGCGCATAAAAGTTGAAGATCCCCGCAAGTTGGTCATAACCCATCTTCGGAACGACACCCCCCCATGGGCATATGTCTATTTATTGGAATTGCGGTAATGAATTGGTATGAACTGGCAGAACCTGAACATCCCACAGGTTAAAGGGATAATTCTTGGGATAATCGTCGCGGTCATGCTGACAGGGTTTCGCATTCCTCCGGCGTTCGCACTGGTTGTGGGTGTGATTTTCGGAGTTGTGGCGTTTTTTGTCCTGGATGAAAATAAAAAGAAAAAATGAATTCCATTCTGGATATTTCACGAGACTAGAAAAATAATTTCCTGCAAATCATTATGTCAGACGCTTCATACATGCCCGCGATTTTCTCGCCGAAGTCCTGTCTGGCATCAGCTCAGGGTGAGGACGTCTGCATAGCTGTTGCATTCCGACCTCCTCGCATCCCCGTGCCACCTGCAGGAAAGCCCAGTGCTGCCACAAGCTTGTCACGGTTTACCCCGAGCTGCTGTGCCGCAGCGGTGAGATTCTGCGGTCCCCCGCCTGAACTGGTGAGGGCATTCTGGAGATCCTGCTCGGTCACGCCCAGTTTTTCGGCTGCAGCAGTAAGAGCAGTGAGATTTGATAGAATTCTTTGACCTTGGTACTGATGCTGAGCGCCCGCTGGTGGTGTGGCGGAATTTTGTATCTGCTGATTCCTCTGTCCTCCCTTCATTTCTTGCCACGATTGCCGGGATAAACCGGCCTCCGCCCAATGTTTTATATTGTAAACATCCATATGTTTACAAATGTTCCTTCCAATGAACGAAAAGCAGTTCGGGTTCTGGAAGATGCGGCGCAGTGGGATGTCCAATGTCTCCATTGCGAACCAGCAGGGGATCACCCGGCAGGGTGTGTCGCAGGCTATCCGGTTCATGGACGAGAAGATCGAATCATCGCTGCGCGAGATGGCGCGGGCAAACCGGATCCAGATCGAAAAGATCGATGTGGAGCGAGGTGTCCTGTTTGGACGGTCCATCCCGTTCCAGACCAATGCATATATCTTCGTCTCGGAGAAGCATGGCATGCAGGTCTGGTACGAGCATGACGGCGACTGTAAGGCCTGCGATGAATTCACCCAGTGTATCGAATTCATCTGGGATTTCGCTTCAGAACTCGGGATCAAAATTGAGAAAACTGCCGACCCGACAAAGATGGCTGAAGAATTGCTCACAAAAATCAGGGAGAGTGTAAAATGACCCGGGTATCGGAAATTGCTGAACACTGGTTCGGCCTGTGCCGGAAACCCCTGTTGGTCCATGCCTCGCAGGCAGATATTGTTAACCTGCCTGAACCCGCCCATGAGGGCCGCCCGGACGGCGGGGCCGGCGGACCAGGAACGATCCGGCGGGGAATCGGGGCCGCCCTGTCAGGCACGAAGACGCTGGCGCGGAACCGGCAGCTCCTCTGGTTTACGCTCCTTGCCGGGCTTGTGCTGGCTGGAAACACCATCGGCCAATCGGCACTCTACTACATCGGCAGGACCATGCAACCTGATATAATCGTAAGCTATGTTCTGGACTTTTTAATCGAGTTCGCAACACTGTTTTGCCTGGTGTTCTTACTGGCGGGCCTTGTCCTGAGCATCTCGTCAAAGAAAGAAGGTTCTGCCTCGTTTTTTGTGGAGCTTGCAGGGGCAAAAAAATACCTGAAAGCAA
>JAPKXY010000052.1 GCA_026394605.1 Methanoregula sp. | reverse complement strand
AAAACGAACCGGCAGTACCTTCTGCCCTACTTCATGTCAGGGCATCCGGGTTGCAGGATCCCCGACATGGTCGATCTCGCGCTTTACATCCGTGATCATAACCTGTATACCGAACAGGTGCAGGACTTTACCCCGACTCCCATGACTGTCTCAACGTGCATGTACTATACCGGTCTTGACCCATTCACACTCCAGCCTGTTCATGTCCCGAAAGGGCGGGAGAAGAAAATCCAGCGGGCGATGCTGCAGTACCGCGATAAAAAAAACCGGGGTCTTGTTGTAGAAGGGCTCGGTGTGGCGGGCCGGCAGGATCTGATCGGGAGCGGGAAGCAGTGCCTTATTGCCGCTCCTCTTAACAAACGAAGAACCGTACAACGGCGGGATACACGCCAGCGATGACTGCAGGCATCAGACGGGCTGCTGAAAATGATACACTGCTGACGGTTCGTCCCCGTTATCTGGTCCGCCCGTAATCGTCATCGAACCGGACAATATCATCTTCCTCGAGATACTCGCCGAGCTGGACCTCAATTACTTCGAGCGGGATGATTCCGGGATTTCTCAGCCGGTGCCTGACCCCGCTGCCCACAAACGAGCTCTCGCCCTGCCGCAAAAAGCGCGTCTCACCGTCAAGTTCAATCTGTGCGGTACCACTCACCACGACCCAGTGCTCGCTGCGGTGGTGATGGAGCTGGAGCGAGAGCTGCTGGCCGGGTTTGACCGTGACACGTTTGATTTTATAGAACCGTGACAGTTCAAGAATGGTGTAGGAACCCCACGGGCGGTGCACCTGCCGGTGATACCGGGTGACGGGGTCGGCTCTTGTGTTGTACCGGTTCACCAGCTCTTTTACCATCTCGGCGTGCCTGCTGTCACAGACAAGGAGGGCATCCGCGGTATCCACGACAATGAGGTCATGTACACCGATCAGCCCGACGTGTTTCCCCCGTGCATGGACAAAATTATTCCGGGCATTGAGGTACTCCGCAGTACCCGCATTCCCGTCCGCATCACGTTCCTGGGTATCACAGAGCGCCCGGAATGTCCCGAGATCACTCCACGGTACGTTTAACGGGACGACCGCCACGCGCCGTGAACGTTCAAGGAGGCCGTAATCGATTGATATGGGATCGAGCGATGCGTAGTCAGGGTCCCCTGACTGAAACGCCGCCTCAAGATCAGGGCAATACTGCCGGAGCTCGTCAAAAAACACCGTGGTCGAGAGGAGGAATATGCCGCTGTTCCAGAGATACCCGGCTTTTACATATTCCTCTGCTGTGGTTTGATCGGGTTTCTCCACAAACGCTTCAGCGATGGATCCAATCGCAAGCCGGCGCCCGGGTTTGATATATCCATAGCCGGTATGTGCCAAGGTAGGGGTGACACCGAACGTGACCAGATAATCAGCTGCCAGTGGTTCAGCGTTCACGATCGGGGAGATTGCATCATCATCAAGCAGGTGATCACTGGGAAAGATTACCGCAGTTGCGGGATCCTCTATCGCTTTGAGACGCGCCATTGCCCACGTTATTGCAGGCAGGGTGTTCCTGCCCGCCGGTTCCTTCAGCAGGTTCTGTTCAGGTAGCAGATACCCGAGCTCTTCGATCTGGTTGCGGGCAAGGTACTGGTGGATCTCATTGGTCACGATGATGATATCATCAGGACGCGAGATTTTTAAGGCCCTTTCGTACGTTGTCTGGAACAGCGATTTGCCGTCAAGCTGCATGAACTGCTTGGGGTAATACTCGCGGGAGAGTGGCCAGAGCCGAGTCCCCACACCCCCTGCAAGTATGACCGACTTCATACGATCTTCTGGTGCGTCATCAGATTTGGGGTTGAGTATCCTGCGGCGTGGCACGGTGTATGCACATTACTCTTTTTTAACCCGAACATTAATAGGGTTCGTATTCCCTGTATCAAAGAACATCTGCAGCCACAGTTCGGCACAGACGATACAGAAAAGTTCCGGCGAATATGCCGACCTGCCATCAAGGAAAGCAAGGTAATTTTTAACGACTGCGTCTGCATCCCAGTACGGCCGCGTATGGAACGTGACCGAGGTCAGGAGTTGTAACACAAACGGGCGGAGTTCACTCTTCATCCAGTCCTCTTCAGGGGTGACAAACCCCATCTTGTCCATCCGGCAGCGGATTGACTCTGGGATGAGCCCTTTTACCGCACGGCGCAGGACGTGCTTTGTCACCCCGGCCCGGATCTTCTGGTCAAGGGGGAGTGATGCGATGTACTCCACCAGGTGAAGATCAAGGTACGGGACCCGTGACTCGATCGAGAACGCCATCGCGTTGCGGTCCTCGTAGTGCAGGAGGGCAGTCAGGTTGGTGGATGTGAGTTCGCGGTACAGGACTTGGTCCAGCGTGCCGCCATACCGCGAGACCTTCGGAATATCCCCTTTGAGTAACCTGCGCCGGCCGGACCGGACGAAGAGCTGGGGAAGTGCACACCAAAAGAACCCGCGGTAGTGCCGCAAAGCCCCGATCTTTTCACAAAACGCCGTGTACCAGTGGAATGATGTGACCAGCCCCCGGATATAGCTCCATTCATAGGCAAGGTAGCCGGCGAGCAGTTCATCGGCGCCCTGCCCGTCGAGCACCACCTTCACCCGCTCCGCGGCAAGCCGCATGACGCAGTACTGGGCGTAGATGGAGAGTGAGCCGAACGGCTCGTCCTGCATGTACAGGATCTTCTGCAGATCGTCCCATACCTGTCCTGCCGAAGGTTCGGTCCGGTACGCATCGACCCCCGATACCGCAACAACCTCATCGATGTACCGGCTCTCGTCGAACCGCGGGTCGGTGAATACTGCGGAGAAGGTCTTCTGCCGGCTGCCGACGCTTAGAGGCGCCTCAAGTCGGATCAGTTCGTTGATCAGGACGGCAAGGGTTGACGAGTCAATCCCTCCCGACAGGCAGGTGCCCACCGCCACATCGCTGCGCAGGTGAATCCGTACTGCATCCCGCAGATGAGATAAGAGGTGTGAAGCCGCATCCTTATCGGTAATGTCCGATGTGACCGCGGGATTCACATTGATATCCCAGTACTGGAATTGTGAAGGATGGCCATTTGCCTCTATAACCATCGCATGCGCCGGCCGGAGCTGGAAGATCCCGTCAAACATCGTCTTTTTTGAATGGTCAAGGACACCCCACGCAAGGTACGTAAGGAGCGTCTCATCGTCGGGTTTTTTCCCCGCCTCGGGATGGGCGAGCAGCGCCTTGATCTCCGATGCAAAGAGAAATGATCCGCCCGCTTCGGTATAATAGAAAGGCTTGATCCCGAAACGGTCGCGGGCACAGAAGAGCTGCTGCTTCTTTTCGTCCCAGAGCGCGAACGCCCACATGCCATTGAGGCGCGGGAGGCACTCCGTGCCCCATTCCTCGTACGCGTGCAGGATCACCTCGCTGTCGGTCTTTGACCCGAAGATATGCCCTTTCCCAACAAGCTCAGCCCGCAGCTCGACAAAGTTGTAGATCTCACCGTTGTAGACCAGCTGGAGCGACCCGTCCTCGTTTGCGATCGGCTGGCGTGCATCATCCGAGAGGTCGATGATGGCAAGGCGCCGGTGGGCAAGCCCTATGCGTCCGCTGACATACGTGCCCTGCCCGTCGGGGCCGCGGTGGGCGAGCCGCTCGGACATCTTCTCAAGAAGGTCCCGGTCCGGCAGCGTGCTGCCGTAACAGAGCTGCCCTGCAATCCCGCACATTACCTATCAGGTTCGCATGCGAGGTTAAAAGGAACTCGGGTTGGGAGATAAAGGGAGGAGCGTTTCCCGGCAACCCTCCGTTGTTTACACGTCAACTGTCAGGTCGTCCACCGCTACGATGAGCCCCGGGGAGATTGTCTCAAATTCATCCTGCACCGCTTTGCGCTCTTTTAGCGTCTTGTACACTTCCGCCCCGAAGTGCACCAGCGCGAGGCGCTTTGCATTCGCCTTCTGTGCGATACCGATTGCGTCCTGCGGGTTGAGGTGCGGCCAGTCAGGGCTCACTTCACCGGGCTTCAGTCCGCATTCCGTGATGAGCAGGTCGGCACCGCGGGCAAGGGTGACGGCGTTATCGCAGACGCCGGTGTCTGTGCAGTACGTGATCACCTTCCCGTCAATTTCCAGCCGGTACCCGTAACAGGGGACGGGATGGACGAGCGGGCGGCACTCTACGGTGGCAGATCGAAGCAACGTGCTGGGCGGTCGATTTCCGGCGTCACTGGTTCCTGTTTCTGGATAAAGTGAATTGTACACCAAAAAATCACGTAATTCTGGATATCCGGAATTGAACGAAAGAAAAAGCAGGTAATGGGGAGATGGAATCTTGGGAATCACTTCCCCTTCTTCTTCCCCGTCCTCTTCTTAGCAGCCGCCTTCGCCTGGCTCTCGCCCTTAGGCTCGCAGGGCACGCACGGCTCCAGCTTCTCATCAAAGATCCGGTATGCGTTTGCCAGCACCGATGAGTTGGCGATCATGCCGGCAATCAGGATGACTTCGAGGATCTCCTCCCGTGTCGCCCCCATCTTGAGTGCTGCTACCATGTGGTAGCCGGTACAGTGCGGGCACTTGAGTGCCGCCCCGACTGCCATGCTGATCAATTCTACGTACTTCGGGTCGAGCGGGCTCGTCTGCGCAACGGTTCCCTTGTACAGCAGGTGGGAGATGAGTACCTCCGGGCGCTCCCCCATCCGCTTGAAGATGAGCGGAACCTTCCCGTAATCCTCCTCGATCGTCTTCATCCACTGCTCTGCGGTGATATCCGCGCCCTGTGCGACAATCTGGGCGAGCCGCTCTTCAAATTCCATCTTGGTTTTTTTCATCATCATACCACCACATTCGTCTCGGAGAATGGCAGGATTTTCAGTAAGATATAATCCCGCATCCTTGACGGGGTCACCTGCGCAACATTCCCGATGGTAATGTTGTCCTCGATCTCGATTTTCCGGATATCCCCGGCGAATGTATCGTAGGGGAGCTTCACCCGCAACCCGGACATCTGTACCGTCAGCGGCGTCGGGGATGTAACCTCGTGTATCTTCGGCACGTTCTCGTTGATCAGGTCCATCAGCCGTGCAGGAGCGACCGAGAGGGGGTCCTTTGCAATCTCGACACGCTTTTTTTCAAGGACCCGGGTGATCTCAGAGATGATCTCATCAAGCTTGGTCAGTTCGTCTGACTCTTTGGTCCGGTGCATGAACCTTCCAACATTACCGACGTACCCATCGACCGGCGGGTCCACAATCCGCTGGAGTGCTTCTTTTGTGGGTGCACCGCAGAGCACGATGGGCACATCGATCCCGCGGCGGAGGATTGGCATCTTATGTTCAATACATTTTTCAAAGTTACCAAGCACGTACACTGCAATATCGTGCTCGTTGATCACATCGCGTTCCTCATCGTTCAGCGCCGCGATGCGCTTACCCACACCCCGTGCAAGCCCGACCATGTTGCTCTTTGCCCCAAGCCTGCGGACGTACTCGGCAATGTCACATGCGGGATGGGGAAGGTGGTGGATCTCGAGGCTCGGGATGACGATGGCAATCTCAGTGCCAACGAGCGGGGAGTCGGTTACCTCGCCACCGAGTGGTTTTGCCATTCTGCGCAGAATCTCTATATCATCCTGTGGCACGAAGCAGAGGAGAACAACCTCCTGCGCGATCACATGCTTCTGGACGATGTAACCCCCGATATCCTCGATCAGGTCCATGATCTCGCTGTGCCGGTATATGCCGCCCCTGTACGTTACCGGGACAAGGATCATGGCATCGTCTCCCCCATCATCTCAAACTTGGATCTGAGCAGTGCATCCACGTCACCGGTGAGAGTATCCTCGCTTGACACAAAGAAGAATTTGTCCTTGGCGTAACGCTCGCGCCGGATGCGGAACCCCTCCGGGGCGATGCATTTGAACGCATAAATCAGGTCCTTATACATCGATTCGCTCGGATCGGCGATCACGATGTCCTCCACCTCTTTGGCCCCGATCGCAACACCCCTTAAAATTACGGTAAACCGGTCCGCCTGCTCGACGTGCTCCTGACCAAACCGCGTCCAGAATATTTTCAGCATGGGGGCAAGGTATGTCTCGTTTGCAAGCACGAGCATAATCTTTCCTTCGAGCGGGTTCACAGCTGCAAAATCCTGCACCCGTACCATGCTCGAGACCTTTTTCAGGATGCCAACTGCAACAAAAATCGGCACTCCCGGGTCGACATAAATATGGAGTTTCTGGATTGTACGGATCAGGTTGTGATCGAGAAGCACGTCATTGGCGATCTGCTTGTAATACTCCGCGCCCAGCGGTTCAGGACATTCCACCTCAAAGTACTCAACTGCCTGCATCTAACCGTCCTTGATAAATCCGCTCGCAAGAAGCGCTGACCCAACTGCACCGATGTACTGCGAATATTTTGGTACCATGATTTTTGTCTGCAACAGTTCCCCCATCGCGTACACGAGTCCATCGATGAGCGATGTGCCGCCGACCATGATCACCGGCTCCTTGATATCCACTTCCTGCAACTGTTGCTCAAAGACCTGTTCCGCCACGCTGTGGCAGGCGGCGGCAGCAACGTCCTCGCGGGAACTCCCTGCGGCAAGGGCGTTGACCAGGCTCTGGGTGCCAAAGACGATGCAGTAGCTGTTCATCGGGACATGCGCCGAGAACCCTCTCATGGCAAGTGGTCCGAGTTCGGTGATGTCCACACCGAGGCGCTTTGCGGTCATTTCAAGAAACCGCCCGCTTGCGCCGGCGCAGATGCCCCCCATCGTGAAGGTGCCGGGGATGCCGTCCTGTACCGAGATTGCCTTGTTGTCCATGCCGCCGATATCAATTACAGTCGCCGGGCCGTGCTGACGGTCGGCGAGATAGACCGCGCCTTTTGAGTTGGTGGTCAGTTCCTCCTGCACGAGATCGGCGCGGATGTGCTTCCCGACAAGGAACCGCCCATACCCGGTCGTCCCGGTTGCCTCGATCTCATCGCGTCGTACTCCGGCCTCATCAAGTGCATGCCCAATGACCTGCTCTGCACTCTTCAGTACCTCTGTCGTCGGCTGCCAGCCAGTCCCGACGATTTTGTTATCCTTCATCACGATCGCTTTCGTCGTGGATGAGCCGGAGTCAACTCCCATCGTGAGTCCTTCCTGCGCCTCACGGGCGAGAAGCGCCCTGCGGCGTGCAATGGTGGTGAGAGCCTCCATGCGTGTGAGCAGCGTCCCAGCCGTTGTCCGTTCGGTAAATGAGTAGCTTACGACCGGAAGTCTGGAATGGGTGTGGATATAGCGCCGCAGCTCATTTCTTACGATAGCCGCCTCAGCGCAACGGAAGCAGGTGGCAACGAATACTGCATCCGCATCCACCCGCCCGTCAACAAGCGCTTTTGCCCGTGCGATGGCAAGCTTGAGGTCCGGACTGCGCACATCGAGCCCGAACTCGCCAAAATCGCGCATGATATCCTTTAATGCAATGTCGGGGAAGAAGATCTCCCCATTCACCGCCCGCGCCGCTTCGTTAATTTCCTGCTGCACGCCGCTGTATTCCGGGCCGCAGGAAATCTGTGCGATCCGTACGGGTGTTGTCATTCCCCCCCCCCCATCTCAGCGAGGAACCGTTTGATTGCGGCTACGAACCGGACCCCCTCTTCTTCGTTTTTGGGATAGTTCAGATCGAGCCGCGGGACGTTCTTTTCCCTGATGAGATATTTGATCAACTCATTGGTGCGGGCGCACCCCATGCACCCGAATGCGAGGTCAGCATCGTTAATCACGATCGCTGCATCGCATGCCTCGATCATCGGACCGTAGAGTGCCATCCTGCCCCGTACACCGCTGGGCACCTCCACAGCCGCCCACCTGAGCCCTTTTTTGGGTTCTTCCGGCGTGATCTGAAGGGGCACGGATTCGATGCCAGCGGTCTGGATCCGTTCACGGACGGCAATTGCAGAACTCAACGGGGTGTGCCCGTATCGGGCGACCAGATCGGAGAGAATCAGGCTCGTTGCGGGATAGATGAATATTTTTGCCATTGTTCAGGGCTCCTGCGCTTCGATCAGTTTCTTGAGGGTATACACATCCAGTTTTTTGGTTTCAAGGGGGTTTTGCGGTGCGGGAATATCCCCGGCATCGCGCGATCGGAGCTCTTCGAGACCGTGTGATACATACGGGAGCACGGTTGTCTCGTATTCAATTCCGTGAAATCCGGGTCGTGCACCTCCAAGATTGGCACGGCAGCGCCTGGGGTCTCCCGGAGGAAATCCGCGATCCTTGATAAAAATGTGGTCGGGATCTAGGGTCCGCAGCTGGGTAATAAGTTGATTTACCTCGTCCTCCTTGCCATTGATTGCAAGTCCAAAACAGGTCTCCTTGATGATAAGACCTTGCGATACCTCATAGGCACGGATTGCAAGCTCTGCGGGAGTAACCGACGGTGACTCAACAACAATGTACTTGGTCACGGTGCCCGCGCTTTTCGGGACATACTCCGTCACAATCCCATCTCCCGGATAAACACCTTCTCCCTCTCCTTGAAATGCTTGAGTTTTTCGGTATCGAGCACACGCCCGATAATATTGGTGCCTTCGAATGGTTCAGATGTAGGCCCGAATTCGCGATTTGCTGACAGGCGCACACCCACCATCCCTGATCCCTTCCTCGAATCGTTGGTGATCGCAAGGGACGCTGCGGGCACTTCTGTTGTTGGCATATTCTCAGGAATGATCTTCACCGTGGGGGGGACTGTCGGTTTGAACAGGAATACATCGTCAAATTTGAAAAAGAGCGGGATTACACCCGCATCGTGATCCGCAAGTCCCGTCAACTGGCGGAAGATTGCGCAGCTCAGGGGTGCGGATACATCGTCCAGCACGATATCGACGACCTTTTCATCATGAGCGGTGTGCACGGTTGCTGCCTTCTCGTTAAGCACGTCCAGCGTAGTGCCCGGTTCCTGTGAGACGACAATCCTTGATCCCTCTGTGTTGTCAACATGCAGGGCGAAACCCCGCGTCCGGGCAATTTCCTGCGCCTGTGAAAGCGGGAGCCCGAGAAGGTCGATGCGATCAGGCTGGACACTGATTGCAAACGTGTCGCTCTCCCGCGCAAGCTTCACGAGTTCAATCCCGTGCACCACCTGCCCGACGACGCTGTGGGCAGGGCTGCTTTGCACATCAGCACGATATATGTAAATCCCCCCGGCAGAAAGTCCGGCACTTCGAACCGTTACCGTGCCTTCGCGGCGGGGATGCCGTTGTTCAGCAGAAATTTCGGAGCCTGCAAGGTGTGCATCGAGGATATGTGTGCTTGTGGCCCGGCTGACGACAAACCGCTTCGTTTCAAGCGCAAAGAGCAGGTGCTCCACACTCCCCGCCGCCTCGGTGGAGACCCACTCTTGGCTGTATCCCTGCGCTATCACCTTCACATAGGTTACAACCTGCATCCCATCCTCAAGTGGCGTGTCAAGGTCTGTCGTCGTGAACGACCGGCTCGTGTCCGCCCAGCTGACGACGGGCTCGATCCTGGTGATCCGGTCACCGGTCGTCCAGCGGTCAAGAACCGCCCGTCCGCTCACCACCCTGCCAATTGCCCCTCCGCTCTCGTCCGCGCCGTGGTCAGCGGAATGGCGGCTCTTGGAAAAGACAACGTACGAGCGCTGCGGATCATATCCCCCGCACCCTAAAATAACGTCCCCGCGTTCGTACAGATGGGACTTTCGTATGGGTCTGATGGCAGAAGGGAACGGACCAAATGCGGCAGTGTACCGATCCTGCCAGTGCAGGGAAAGATGGCTTGCGATGCCGGCAGTCCCGAGAAATGCCGCTTTAGTTCCCTCCACTTCGATGGTGACCTCACCAGCGGTGCTGCTGATTGTCAGGCTGTCAGTCAACGCCTGCTTCTTTGTCGCAGGGCGGATTACCGCAACGCAGCAATTTTTCGGCAGTTCCGGGAGAACAGATCGCAGGTGGCTGCCATCTCCGATCTCCAGCCTCTCCCCATCGAGGTGGATGGTTACCATCGCCCACCCTAGGCCGCGGTTTTGCTCATAACCTGCCGCTCTTCCTCGGTGAGGCTCGCGAGCACCTCAGCGGTCTTTCCAATCTGGACGATCTTACCACCGCGCATCAGTGCGAGCCGGTCGCAGATGTCGCGGACGAATTCCATATCATGCGAGACCACGATAAATGTTTCATCCATCTCCTCGCGGGCATGCATGATTGAATGCTTGACATCGATCTTGGTGATCGGGTCCATCGTGCCAGTCGGCTCATCAAGGATTACGATACGGGGCTCGCGAATCAGCACTTGGGCGAGAGCAACGCGGTGACGCTCGCCCTCGCTCAGCTGTGCAGGCATACGTCCGAGGATCTCTGTGCACTTATCTTCAGTAAATCCTGCCATCCGGAGTGTTATGATTGCTTTGCGCATGGCTAGCTCCTTGGGAAATTCAAGCCCAATCGCATCGGTCAGGTTGTCGAGCACTGTCCGGTGCGGGAAGAGATCATATTCCTGGTGCAGAAGTCCGATGTACTCCTTTGCCCTGCCTCGCTGGTCGATACCGGGTTTGGTCATATCCACCCAGTCTTCACCGATCCGGATGTTGATCTCACCCGTGGTCGGCTCGATGATACCTGACATAATTCGCGAAAGTGTGGTCTTTCCTGCGCCACTCTTGCCAATAATCCCAAAGATTTCTTTTGTGAATACGTCGAAAGTTACCCCATTGACCGCCCTGACCACGCCCCGGTCGACAGAAATGTAGCGCTTCACAAGGTCACGGGCGACGACCACTTTCTCGCCAAGCTCACACTGCGCGAACCGTTCGGTGTCTTCGTACCCTTTCATGAATTCGGCGATGACGGCCTTTGGTGCCCCGATCCGTTGGATCTGACCATCCACAAGCAGGATCGCACGTGCTGCCACGTCCTCGATCACCTGGGAGAAATGGGAGGTGACGACCATGCCCATGTTGTTCGCCTGTGCGGCATTTTGGAGCATGTCATGGACGAGACGGGCGGTGTTGGGATCGAGCGTGCCTGTTGGTTCATCGGCAAAGAGCATGAAGGGCTCCTTTGCAAGCTGGCGTGCGAGGACCACCCGCTGTTTTTCACCGCCAGAGAGATCCCGGGCAATGTGCATCATCCGGTGTGAGAGCTTGACATGGTCGATGAGGTCAGCAGCACGGTTAATCATCTTCTCTTCAGGATATTCTATATCATCAAGCGCATGTAGGACGTTCTCGATCACACGGTCATTTCCGTACAGGGCGAAGGTGCGCTGGAACATGATCGCAGTGCGCCGCATCAGCCGGCGGTGGAGGCTGTCGTCTTTCTCCCCCCAGAGATCAATATCCATAGGCTCCAGCGTGCCGCCACAATGCGGGCAGGGTTTTGCCGTTGCACTCCTCACGTCAAGGTATTCACAGCCATTGCAGACCGCAACGTGGTACATAATCCTGCCCCCCGTAGGTGGCTGCTCCACACCCCGCATCAGGTGCATGAGCACGGTCTTTCCTGCGCCACTCCTCCCAATGATCCCCAGAACTTCTCCTTCGCTGATCTCAAATGTGATATTTTTTAATACCCTCGTGCCGTCAAAATCCATGCAGAGGTTATCGACCGTGATCAGTGGAGCCTTCATAGTACCCTTGTACCTTATGGGGTACATGTTTCTTATTATCTTTTATATATTGCACCATGGTGCCCCGCCCTCAAACATATGGCAATAATATGGCAATAATCCGGCCCAATCTGGTTCACCGATCCTGCGCGAGCAACTCTTGTACAATGATCACAACCGCATCCACGCTTTTCACCACGTGGTGAGCCGTGCTATACAGATCGGCGGGACGATCACCCGGCTGCTGTTCGGTCAGGATCGCAAGGTCGGCAGCCTGCATTGCACCTAGGTCATTGATCCCGTCACCCACCATCACGACGCAGTCATACTCCTGTTTCAGATCTGCGATGATCTGCGCCTTGACCGAGGGCGTTGCCACACCATATACGCGGTCCCGCGGAATGCCGAGATGGTCTGCCATCAGTTCGAGCTTTGCCAACCTGTCACCGGAGGCGATAAATGTCGGTACACCCATGCGGTGCAGCGCAGTGATTGTCTCTTTTGCGCCAGGGAACGGCGAACCCCCCGCAGTAATGGTGAACTCAATCCGCTGCTGCGCCATGTTGATGATCGCTCCGGAATTGAGGGTCAGGATGGATTCGCGCCTGCAGACTGACCAGACGTTCCTGATGCACTCTGCCAGATCCCCGACAAGTGCATGACAATCGGTATAGAGCACGTCACCGACCTCATCGGCAGTTGTAACCTTGCGAGTGCAGCTCACACCGAAACCGATATTATTCTCCACGAGGTACGTGGAGAGGATCATACCTGCAGTGGTATCGATGATTGCCTTGGAGTGGACGTGCAGCACCACGAGGACGCGGTCAGGAGAGGAAAAGGTGAGTGTTGTCGTCTCGACATTGGGCAGCAGCTGGTTATGGGAGATGTCTTTTGCGGTCCGGTACGTGGAGAGCAGGGTTCCTGCACTGTCAAAGACAACGGCAACTGACACAGGGTATCACCTATTGATAAGCTCTATGTAGTTCTCTACTCATTGAATCTTTGAAGATGATGTTGGTTAATGAAACTGCAGAGAAGATAAAACGCATGGAGATCCGCGGGGCGGGCAGGATCGCACGGGCGGCAGCCGAATCCCTGCGCGACCATGCGCAGGCGCTTTCCGTACGGGACATCAATGCGTTCAGGAGCGATATAGACAAAGCAGCGCAGGTGCTTGTCGCCACACGACCAACCGCTGTATCACTACCGAACGCGGTCCATATCGTTCTGGCTGGACTTGAAGAAGCGAAAACAACTGCCGAGGCGCGGGATGGTGTGATCCGGCGTGCCGATGCATTTATCGATTCGTCCTGGCACGCGGTCGGACAGATCGCACAGATTGGCGCCCGCCATATCCGTGACGGCGATACAATTCTCACCCACTGCAATTCCGAAGCGGCTCTCGCATGCATCATCGAGGCGCATCGGAGCGGCAAGAAAATCGAGGTGTTTGCAACTGAGGTGCGCCCGCGCAATCAGGGATTAGTAACAATCAGGACACTCAACGAAGCAGGGATCAGGACGAACTTTATCGTGGACTCTGCGGTTCGGTCGTTTATCAACGACGTGGATCTGGTCATTGTCGGTGCCGATGCCGTTACAGTGAATGGCGCGGTCGTGAATAAGATTGGCACTTCGCAGGTAGCCCATTCCGCTGCGGAGGCGCGGGTGAATGTTATTGTTGCGGCTGAGACGTACAAGTTTGCACCGCGGACAATCATCGGGGAACTTATCACAATCGAGGAGCGCCCGCCGCAGGAGGTGCTGCCGGACGAGGTTGCACGCACGCTCCCCCACGTGACCGTGCGCAATCCCGCTTTTGACGTAACCCCGGCGGATTATATTGACATGATCGTGACAGAAGCGGGGGCGATACCGCCACAGATGGCATATGTGATTATCAGGGAATATCTCGGGTGGGGGATTGAGGAATTTCATAAAACCTTTGAGATTACTACAAGACATGAGGAGTGAGCGCATGCAGGACGTCATTGCAACCTATTATTTCAGACCGCGAAGCGACACGAAACCCGAGCAGGCGGCACAGGCAATCTGTGAAGAGGAGACCACCGGCACATGGACGGAGATCTCAACCCGGACCAATTACGTGAAACGGCTTGACGGGGCAGTGGAAAGTCTCGCCCCGCAAGGCAACGGGTACATCACCCGTCTCCGGTATCCCGCCGAAATTTTCGAGCCGGGCAACATCGCACAGTACCTTTCAGTGGTAGCGGGAAACCTCTTTGGCCTTGGAAGACTGGAGAGCGTACGGCTTTTCGATGTCGAATTCCCCGACTCCCTGACACGGTTCAAAGGACCAAAGTTCGGTATCTCCGGTGTCCGCAGGATGGTCGGGAGCAAAGACCGCCCGCACGTGGGTACTATCATCAAGCCAAAAGTCGGGCTTACTCCTGAGGATACCGCGGCAGTCGCATACGAGGCGGCAATCGGTGGTGTAGACCTGATCAAGGATGATGAGACGCTTACCGACCAGAAGTTTTGTCCGATCGACCGGCGTCTGCCACTGGTCATGAAGCGACTCGAAGAGGCAAAAGACGAGACCGGAAGGGAAGTGCTCTATGCGGTAAACATCTCTGCCCGGGCGGATCGGATCGCAGAGCGGGCACTGCATGCCATCGATCTGGGTGCAAACATGGTCATGATCGATGTCTTCACTACCGGTTTCGGTGCGCTGCAGGCACTTGGTGAGGACCCGCGGATTAAAGTACCGATCCACGTCCACCGCACCATGCATGCAGCATTCACCAGAAACCCTGAGCATGGAATTGCGATGCGCCCACTGGCGCGGATCATACGGATGCTGGGGGCAGATCAGCTCCATACAGGCACCGTAAGCGGCAAGATGAGCCATGATGCTCCCGAAGTGAAAGCGAGCATCGAAGTGCTCAAGTGCGCCTGCGCCGGCATGAAGCCGACGTTCCCTGTTTCCAGCGGCGGGCTGCACCCGGGAAAAGTGGCGCACGAGATTGCCACGCTGGGCACTGACATCATCCTTCAGGCGGGGGGCGGTATCCACGGGCACCCTGATGGAACTGCCGCAGGTGCACGGGCGATGCGCCAGGCAGTCGACGCCTGTATGGAAGGGACGAGTCTGGAGGAGTACGCAAAAGATCATTACGAACTCGAACGTGCGCTCAAGCACTGGGGCACCAGCTGAATGAGGTGAATGCCATGGAAATATTTTTTACTAAAATGCACGGCAATGGCAATGACTTTGTCCTGATCGACGAATTCGAAAAGGTGGTCATACCGGATGAGATGAAGGGGCAGTTTGCAGCTCTTTACTGTGACCGCCGGTTCGGCATCGGTGCCGATGGTATCATGTTCCTTTCGAAATCTGAAAAGAGCACCCTGCGGATGCGCTTGTTCCAGCCTGACGAAAGCGAAGCGGAGATGTGCGGGAACGGGATACGCTGCCTTGCGAAGTATGCATTTGATGCGGGGTACGTGAAGGAGGCGTGCACCATTGAAACGGTAGCTGGTGAGAGTTCCGTCACTATGGGGTACCGCGATGACGAATTCTTTGCAATCATCACCATGCCCACCCCAAAGTTCGACCGCAGGGACATCCCAGCGACAGGTGACGGGGAATATAAAGAAAAAATCGGGGAGTTCGAGGTCTACGCGGTGAACACCGGTGTTCCGCATGCCGTTACCTTCGTAGAGGCTATTGACAGCATCGATATTGCCGCAGTCGCTCCACAGATCCGGCACCACGCATCGTTTCTTAAGGGAGCGAACGTGAACTTCGTGCAGAGAACCGGTGACGACAGCATCACCTTGCGTACGTTTGAGCGGGGGGTTGAGGAGGAGACGCTTTCCTGCGGCACGGGAGCAACCGCCGCTGCCGCCATGGTTCATAAACTGGGATACATGGGTCCGACTGTGCGGGTGGAGACCAAGGGAGGGCCGCTCGTAATCTACCTTGCTGATGGCACTAAAATGGAAGGGTCGGCGGTGACGGTGTTTTCAGGCTCCATCAGTTTCTGATACCCATTTTACCTTTTTTCCCGTTAACCTACTCCTTATGGCTGTCTTGATGCCGGGTGGGGGAATCTTTTTGTCGTAAAGACATGGAGATCTTTTTTCTGGCGCTGATCTCATAAGGGACCAGCAGACCAAACGCTCATCAGCGCTCGCGTAGTGCTTCTTCTGCCCGCTTCCTGTCGGTAATATCCCGGGAGATCTCCAATACTGCAACCGGTTTGCCGCTTTTGTCTCTCAGGGCGACATTTGTCGTACACTCAAAGAACCGCGTCTGACCGTGTGCGTCAATCATGGCGGTCTCGTGCCTGTGCATCTTTCCATCCCGGAATGCCTTGAGTGCCAGACAGGAATAAGGTTCGCAAGGTGTTTGTCGCTGATGAAATGCTTCGTAACATTTCCTGCCAACAATGTCTTTGCCGAAATATTGTTTGGCAGTTTCATTAACCCAGATGATGTTCAGATCTTCGTCCATCATATTCATGGGGTCGGTAATTGATTGCAGCATGGCATGGAGTTTCTCCTCACTCTTTCGCAGTGCCTCCTCAATCCGCCGCCGATTTGTGATGTCACGGGCAATAATGGCGATCTTATTCACCTCTCCTGTCTCGCTCATTATCGGGTACGTAACCGTGTCAAACCAAACACCATGGCGTTCATCCTCAAAGCGGATTGCGCTTTTTTTCTCAATCACCTGATTGATAATGGATCGTCTCGCTTTTGCAATTTCTTCTGGAAGGACATCATCTGCCCGAATCCCGATCAATCCATCTTTGGGCTTTCCAAATCGCCGGGCAGCGGTTTCGTTTATGTCCAGAATAATACCTTTTGAATCCAGCAACAGGACAGAATCCGTCGGTGCGTTAATGAGTGCCCGTGAGGTCACCTCGCTCTCGCGCAATTCCTTTTCGGTACGTTTGCGTTCAGTGATGTCTATCGGTTTGCCATCAACACGAACCATATGTAATTCCATGGGTGGTGTTATGTCTCCCCCTAAATCTTTTTCAATATTTATCCTGACAGCATCGCGGAAATCAGGTTGAATATAATCAAGGACATTGTTACCGATAATTTCGTTCGGATCTAAAGCGCCAAGGAGGTTGAGTGCTGTAGGATTCAAATAAATAATTTTCCCATCACGATGAAGGATAACAGCATCAGGAGATATCTCTACAAGTTTGCGGTACCGGTCTTCGCTCTCCCGCAGCGCATCCTCTGCCTTTTTCCTACGTGAGATGTCTCGTGTGACACCATAGATCTCGATGAACTCTCCGGTCTTATCATCAAATATTGCACGGATTACAGACTCAACCCATACATAATGCCCGTCCTTGTGTCTGACGCGGTAGGTCACTCTGGCAGAAGGGGTTTTCCTTGAAAGTTCAGATTGGTATTTTGCAATAATGTGGACATCATCGGGATGAAGGACTTCAAATGCAGTATGTCCGATAAGTTCTTCAGGATCGTACCCCATGGTGGTTTTGCAGGCGGGGGAGACATAAATACAGGTGCCATCCGGCATGTGCCGGTCGATCATGTCCAGCGTGTTTTCTGCCAGCAACCGGAACTGCCGTTCACTCTCCTGGATTCTTTGCTCACTGCGTTTCCACTCTGTGATATCTTCGAGGAGCACAGACACCCCGCGCTGTCCCTCCTCAAAAACAGTTGGTGCAATCCGGCAGGAGAAGACAATCTCCTTATTTTTAAGGGATAATTCACCTGACCACTCCTTGCCGGCAAGCCCACCCTTCATATTTTTTTTCAGGGTATCGAATGCATCATCAAAGACAGAGACGCAGGGAGTGTACTCAATATTTTTGCCGTAGAGATCATTCTGTGTGGTTTCAAGAAACTTCAACAGCGGCTCGTTTGCATAGAGCACCCTTAGGCTGCCATCAAGCAGCATGATCAGCTCTGATGAGATCGAGAGCATGGCGGAAAGAGGAACGCGCTGGGCAAGCCGGTAGATCTTTGCCATGCCGAAATGGCGCATCTCCACCTGCCCTGAAACCATGAGATTTTCCAGATATCTTCCGGCGGTGTTCCGGTTGATATTGATGATCCTGACGATTTCGGTGATGCTCAACCCCTGCGGTCTCTCCCTCAGCAATTCCTTGATCTTTGCAGTGATCTCCCGCTTAAGAGCCATTGTATGAAAAATATCTATTAAAGAGAGATATAAAAGTTAAGATAGTACTTACGGGGTGGTCTGAACCTTATGCCACGATGGTTATTCCTTGCCCTGACATCTCGAAATCGAATGTACCGCCCTCGGGCAGGGAGCGGTGTTTGACAAGACGTGCCCGCCGCTCGCCCATACCCGCCCGCTTTTCGAGCCGGATGATTGCTTTTGAGATGTGCTCAAGCGCCGTACCACCGAGCCCGACATACGTGTTGGTGCGTGTGTCCACATACACCTGATTCGTGATGAGCACCGGCATAGTGTACCGCTTTGAATAACCCAGCAGCATGAGCATCTGGCGGGTGAGCGCCTGCATTGCATCTCTGCCCCTCTCGAGCTCCGTGCGGTAGAGCGCAGTTGCCGAGTCCATCACGATAAGACCGACCTTGTGCGCCTTGAGCACCCGTTCCGCTTCAAGAATCATAATACCCTGCTGCTCGAAATCAACCGGCTCATAGAGAACAAGGCGGTTGGCAAGCTTTTCCGCATCCTCTCCCGCAATCTGCCGGAAACGCTCGACCGAGAAACTCTCCGAGTCGATCCATATAACCGTTTCTCCGGCCTTGAGTTGTGTGACAGCTGCCATCAGGCAGAGAGTGGTCTTGCCGCTTGCCGGTTCCCCCACAAACTGGGTGATTGTCTTTTGCTCGATTCCGCCCCCAAGCAGCCCGTCCAACACCCCGTTTCCCGTGCTTTCACGGTCATTTTTCATGGCGTGTCCCCCCTCGTTGCCTTACCGCATGCCAGCCCGCCTCATTGACCGCCTGGAGCACATCCCGTACCGGAACGTCAAGCTCTGCTGCCCACATCTGGGCCGGCTCGAATTCCGCCTTGAGCGTATAGACTCTGCCGCCAATCCACCCACACTTGACCGGAAGCATCCGTCGTTGTCCGTTGAAGACGACTTCGACATTTTCGGTTGTCCTGTCCGCGATGAACCGGTGGACCGCACCAGTGCACCGGATACCGAGTGTGCCCAGCTCGAGTGCCATGAGTCTGGCAAGTTCGGCGCTCTTATTCTCTGTACAGATCACACGGACAAGGTGCCCCGCCCGCCCCTTTTTCATAATCGAGGGAATCGCGCTCGCATCCCGGGCACCTGCTTCCATGAGCCGTGTGATTGTATGGGCGATCACCTCTCCGCTCACATCGTCCACGGTTGTTTCAAGCACGTCGACGAAGTCCTGCATCATCCCCGTGACTTCCGTCTCAACGATCATCGCCCGCAGTACGTTGGGTGTATCAGGGGGGTCGCGGCTGCCGGCGCCATAGCCCACTACCAGTATTGAGTACGTGCCGAGGTCCGGCTCTTTTTCCGTGATGAACTCTGCGAGCAGTGCAGCGCCGGTGGGGGTGCAGAGTTCAACGTCTTCCTCGCTGATCCTCATGGTAAGTCCCGTACCTTTGAGGATATCCATGGTTGCCGGTGCCGGGATGGGATAAGTGCCATGGGTGCCCAGTATGGTACCCCGACTCATCGTTATGGGGAGCACCGCAACGCCATCAACGCCCAGTATATGGTGAGCCATGCATGCGCCGATCACATCCGCGACGGCATCATCCGCTCCTACCTCATGGAAGTGGGCATGCCCGCCATGAACCCGCTCTTCCGCCGACCCTATCCGCGCAAAGACCCGGCGTGCCATCGCCAGAACTTCTGGTGGCGCATCAGCCTGATCGCAGCGTGCCAGCACCTCCTCAAGCGTTCGGTGGGTAGTTGTGGCGCGGGTTTCTACCTTCAGCGCTCTCATACCGCAGCGGGTCACTTCAGCGATGCCCGGGTCAGCAACGACAGACCTCATCGCACGAACCACCAGCTCACGGTCTGCGCAACAGTCGAGTAGTGCGCCGACGATCATATCGCCTGATGCACCATGGAAGGGATCGAGAAGTAACAATCGCATAGTAATGACAGTACCTATAAATCCGTCCGTATATGACCTTTAATGTAATGGCTAAAGAACCACTTGAATTACCACTGAGGGTGGACTCCGCGTACCCTGGTGACCAGGGGGGTGGGAAAGCGCGGCTCGATCCCGAGACGATGCTGCGCCTCAAAATATCTCCTGGTGACCTGGTCGCGATAGAGGGGAAGCGCCGCACGGTGGCAAAGGTCTGGCGAATGCTTCAGGAAGATTGGAATCAGGGAAAAATCCGGATTGATAATTTCACGAGGATGAATGCAGGGTTGGGTATCGGGGATACCGCTAAAATCTCGACGATTTCCGATGAGATTGAAGCAAAGCGCGTGGTCCTTGCTCCTCCAGAGGACCTTCCCAAGAAGATACCAGTCGCCAACAACCCTCATGTGATGAACGGGTTGATTGACTTCCCGGTGATGAAGAATGATTCGGTGCCGATCATGCTGGGGCTCCCTTTCGTCCAGCCGCAGATCCTCGCGTTCAAGGTCGTCGACATCGAGCCGGAGGAAGCGGTCATCATCACCAAGAATACAAGCATCGAGTTTTCAGATAAGCCCGCCGCCGGTTTTGAGGGCGTGAAACGGTTCTCGTATGAGGATATCGGTGGTCTGAAAGACGAGCTCCAGCGCCTGCGCGAGACGATCGAGTTGCCGCTCCGTCATCCCGAGCTCTTCCAGAAACTGGGCATCGAGCCGCCCAGGGGAGTACTGTTGTTCGGCCCCCCGGGAACCGGCAAGACGCTGATTGCCAAGGCGGTGGCAAGTGAGAGCGGGGCACACTTCATTTCTATCGCAGGACCTGAAGTAATCTCCAAGTACTATGGTGAAAGCGAACAGCGCCTGCGCGAGGTTTTTGAGGAGGCAAGGGAACATGCCCCCTCGATCATTTTCATCGATGAACTGGACTCGATTGCCCCCCGCCGCGACGAAGTGACAGGAGAGGTGGAGCGGCGTGTGGTCGCCCAGCTGCTTACCATGATGGATGGGCTGGAGGAGCGGGGGCAGGTGGTTGTCATCGGCGCAACGAACCGCGTGGATGCAATTGATGCGGCATTGCGCCGCCCGGGAAGGTTCGACCGCGAGATCGAGATCGGTGTGCCTGCAGAACCGGATCGGATTGAGATTTTAAAGATCCATACCCGCGGCATGCCGCTTGCCGAAGATGTAAGTCTTGAAGTCCTCGCCCAGCAGACCCACGGTTTTGTCGGTGCCGATCTTGCGGCGCTTGCACGCGAAGCGGCAATCCGCGCCCTGCGCCGGTACCTGCCATCTCTTGACCTTGACACAAAAGAGATACCTCAGGAGATACTCAACACCTTAAAAGTGCTCGCCGCCGATTTCCGCAGCGCCCAGCGCGACGTCGGACCGAGCGCGATGCGTGAAGTGATGCTCGAGGTCTCGCATGTCAAATGGGAGCACGTAGGCGGCTTAGAATCGGCAAAGACCGAGGTGCGTGAGGCTGTCGAATACCCTCTTACGCACAGGCAACAGTTCGAGGATCTCGGCATCGAGCCACCCAGAGGCATATTGCTCTACGGTCCTCCGGGGACCGGCAAGACGCTGATTGCTAAGGCGGTAGCAAGCGAGAGCGGGGTAAACTTCATCCCTATCCGCGGTCCGCAACTCCTCTCCAAATGGGTGGGTGAGAGCGAACGCGCAGTGCGTGAGGTGTTCAAAAAGGCGCGACAGGTCGCTCCTTCGATCATATTCTTTGATGAGATCGATGCACTCGCACCCGCCCGCGGCTCTTCGAGCGACTCGCATGTGATCGATAACGTACTCAACCAGATCCTGACTGAAATGGACGGGCTTGTAGAGCTCAAGGATGTCGTGGTGATGGGTGCGACCAACCGACCGGATATCGTGGACCCGGCGCTTTTACGTGCGGGAAGATTCGACCGGCTTGTCTATATCGGAGAGCCTACAATCGATGACCGTAAAAAGATCATCGGGATCCACACGCGGTTTATGCCGCTTGAGGGATCCGTATTTGAGGAGGTTGTCCGACTCACGGCTGGATATACTGAAGACGCCGTCGGCGAACTCGTTGAAAAATGGGGTAAGGACCGGAAGGTAAGTATTGAAGAACTCCTCGAAACAATCGAACAAAAATCTGAAAAAGGTGCCGGGCTAGCTATCGGTGCACGCCGACGCAGGATCGCCGAGTCGATGCATGAGAAAGCGCTTGTACTTTCAGATCGGAAACACACAACGTTTATTACAACACTGGCACAGAACACCGAAGGTTTCGTGGGATCGGATCTTGAAACGCTCTGCCGCGAAGCTGGCATGCTTGCACTCCGTGAAGGTGCAACAACAATCACCATGCGCCACTTTGAGGAAGCCCAGAAGAAAGTGCACCCGATGATGAACGAGCGGCTGAGAGACTATTACGGCAAGATCCAGCAACACTTCAAAGGCGGGCTGCCCAAACAGGTGCAGCCGCCGGAATACCAGTAACTCCCCTTTTTTCCCGCCAGGTTTTCCATAACACCGGCACGCCGGTCCGTGAAGATGACCGGCAGGTGCGGATCGCGGTATGATACAGGGTCTTTTCCCGGTAAAAATGGGATTTATTGGCGCCGGATATAATCCCGGATGAGCCAGATCCCAACGACAATGATCACAATATAGTACACGGCGTTAAAGACCGGCACGAACTGGTCGGAAATCCAGGTCCGGATGATATCCTGCAGCGAGAAGTAGAGCTGGAATGCGGCGATGAAAACAAAGAGCAGGATAATCGCGTACAGGGCCGAGAACCATTCGGCGCCCGGTTTTTTCCCGGCTGCGGGTGGCTTGGTGACCAGCCCGGCCTGAGGAACGGTATTCTCCGGGAGAGAACCGGTATTTTCACTCATGGTTTTTGCCTCCGGATGATATACACAACAGCAAGCGACCCAAGGGCGATAATGGCAAGGAGCCCGGTAAACCCGGGTGTCCGGGCCGTCGTGTACGGCTGCGGGAGCGAGACGACCGATGGCTGGGTAATGTCGGTGACAAACTTACTGGTCTCGATCTTCTTCGTGACAAACTGGGTATTGGTGCTCATGACCGTTCCCGGCCGGAGCTGGACGAGCCCCTCCCCGCGCTTCACGATAGCGTCATTCTTCCAGATCAGCACCTCGAAGACGTAGTTGTACTGGTCTGGTACCGAGAGGGTTACCGAAGCTATTGTCGTCGCCTCCGGCCGGATCAACTCCACGCGGGTCCGCTGCTTATCGGCAAGCAGATGGGCATCTGCCTCCTTTGCCTTGACCTCGACATCGAACGGGCCGTTTGCGGCCGGGTTCTCGTTGGTGAAGTAGATATCCGTCTGAATCCCAACCTTTCCTGCGTTCACGCCTTTTACCAGGAAATCAATATCCGAGATCAGAAGCCCCGGTTCCTGATTGTCCGGTGTCAGCCGTTCGAGGTTGTAGATCGTGATCTCCCCCCTGCCTTTCCGCTGGTTATTCTCGTAGACCGTGCTCTCAAGCCGGTACGAGCCTTTCCTTGGTAGCACGATGGTCTGCGAGATCGATCCAGCGCCCCGGACCCCCAGCAAGCCGGCATCCCCGGTTTCATCGACGACGACAAGGCCCGTCTCGGTATCGTAGACCTTGAGCTGGACCCGGGTGACACCGGCAGAAACCCCGTACGTGTTCTCGACGTCGGTCGTCACGTTCAGGGTCACCTGTGAACCGGTGATCTTCTCCGCGCCGACATTGATGCCGGTGACGGCGACCGCACTCTCCTTTAAGCACCCGCTGGTCGCAACCATCACGACCGCGACGAGTACGGAAAGGAGGGCAATTGCGGCGGCATAGTTCCCTCTTTTCATGACAGTCACTGGCATAGGATTAGGATCCGCTTTTATTTATGTATAATTTTGTTTATTTTACGTTGTTACTGTTTTCAGCGAATGCCGGATCCTGCTATCCCTGATCCGGATTATAGGTCCAAAAACAGAAAATGAACACCTCAATACCCCGGCTCCCAATCCCGTATCACTCAGCACAGGTGCGATCTGCCGATGGCAAACGTGACCACCCTTCCTGATGCCAAAAGCGTCCCGGCGGCAAAAGCTGCTCTCGTCTGCCCGTCACGCAACGAGACCAACAGCAACGGCAGGTTCCGCGAACACCTTGCAGAGTACAAGCTGCTGCGCCGGACGCTCCGGGAAACCTGCTGCGGGCACGGCGCTTGACCGAATCCGTGGGATATTCTGCGACAAATCGGGTAAAATCGGCACAAACCATTTAAATGACCTGTTAAAAATATTAGCCGGTGCAATCCCCTGTG
This sequence comes from Methanoregula sp., assembly GCA_026394605.1. Taxonomy (GTDB): domain Archaea; phylum Halobacteriota; class Methanomicrobia; order Methanomicrobiales; family Methanospirillaceae; genus MVRE01. Next base: position 11,788 of record JAPKXY010000052.1, on the reverse strand, counting down.
GACACCAAAAGCCAGATTGTGGACGTGCCCATCAGCGGCAAGCCAAAGAAGCGATCGACCGGCATCGTTGGGCTCGACCTCCTGCTTGACGGAGGATACCCGCCAGGCTCGATCATCATGGTGTACGGGACGCCGCTGTCGGGTGTCGATATTGCAGCTCAGCAGTTCTGGAAAGTGGAAGGGGAGGAGGGCACGTACATAATGAACGATGGAGATACGGAAGTTGGCATGGTTGATGCCACGGAACTCCATCCTGAAATGTACGTCCAGCAGATGGCGGGAGGGAGGATCATCGTGGATTCGCTTTCCACAGTCGTCATCAAATACGGCATCGATGGCGCGCTGAAATTTTTACATGTCGCCCGTGACGAAATGCGCAAACGCGGCGCCAACCTGATGGTCATCGTATATACCGACATCCACACGCCGATGGAGATGACGCGGCTCATGCGGGCTGCTGATATCGTCCTCGAGCTCAGGTCGGAAGCCCACCAGAGTGAAATTGAGCGGACGCTTGCCGTGCATAAGATCAAGGATGCCGCGGCACCACAGCGCCTGCTGCCTTTCATCATCACCGATCACGGGATTGAAGCGTCGACAACATCGCGCGTCGTGTAATTTTTCCTTTTTTATAACGAGAGCCTGATCTCGCGGGCTGCCTCGACCATATTTTTAAGCTTGGCAAATGCTGCATCCCGCGACCGCATCCGCATACCACAGTCGGGATCGATGAGCATCGCGTTAGGCCCGAAAATCTCCATGCCTTTCTCTATCCGCTGCCTGATCCCGGCAACGCTCTCGACGGTATCTGTACTCGAGTCCACGCAGCCATACCCAATCATCCGCCCAAAGAGATCCCGACGGGAGAGGAGATCGAGGTTTGCCAAATTGTTTGAGAATTCGAAGTCGAACACGTTCACATTGAACTTCAGGATCTCATCAATTACATTTCCCAGATTCCCGCAGACATGCATGCAGGTCGGAATGCGGATCGCGGACGTGATGACTCCAATCGCCTGTTTTCCCACGGCAAGGTCCGCGATGCCGGTCGAGAAGATCGGCTCATCGATCTGGATCAGGGTCACGCCCGCCGCCTCAAGTGCCCGTGCTTCAACGGCGAGCGTAGCAGCGAGGTCGAGAGCGAGCTCCTCCTTGTTCCGGTATGTGGGGGTGCTGATATGGAGCCCGTGAGCAAGCGTCGTTGGTCCTGTGATAATACCCTTCACTCTCGGGGCTTTTGTGAGCGCATATTTCGTGTCGCCCGCAGTGATCGACCCAGCCGCGGGCTGTACCTTCCCGACAACCTCCTGCCCCTTGATGCCGGGAAGTTTTGCGGTGAACGCCTGGATCATGTCGCCCCGGACCTGCCCGTCCGAGATGATGTCGATCCCTGCTCTCAATTGGTCAGCGACTGCCGTCTCGACCGCAGGGCGCAGTGGGTCAAGGAGGCTCCTCAAACCCCTGCCTTTCAAGACCGGGTAACTGCCGACAACCGTTGTCGCCAGCACTTTGTTGATGAAATAGTCCTTAGCCATACCCAGTACCGGTAACCTGTTGTAGTTCCGGGTCGACCCCTGCGCAAAAATAGTATGTGGTCAGGGACCAAGCCGGTGCATGTCGCGCGGGAAAAGCACCGCCTCCCGCACGTTGGAAAGCGAAAGCATCGTCATAATGAGACGCTCCACCCCCAATCCCCATCCAGCGTGAGGCGGCATGCCGTACCGGAACGGGCGCAGGTAGAATTCGAAGTTCTCGGGGTTCAGACCCTTTTTTCTGATCTGCTGCACAAGCAGGTCGTGCAGATGGACGCGCTCCGCACCGCTTGCAAGCTCCATTCTTGGGTGCATCAGGTCGAACGCTTTGCAGACAGACGGATCATTCTCATACGGCATCGCGTAGTACGGGCGGATCTCTGTGGGCCAGTCAACGATAAAGTAGTGCGCGCCCATCTCTGCACCAATTGCCCGTTCGGCAGCGGAACTGATATCATCTCCGTATTGGATGGGGTCCTCAATTTTCTTCTGCGCGATCGCGATTGCTTCTGCATATGGGAGCCGTGGGAATGGGGATTGGGGCACCTCAAAATCTGTACACTCAAGGTTTGCGAGCTGGTCGCCACAGCTGGTTTTGATGTGCCCGTACGCGGTCCGATCTCGAAGACCTTTTCAAAACCCGCTGCCATCATCATCTGCTTGTAGAGCTGCGGACTCTGGTTGAGGAACGCCTCCTTATCGAAATATGCTATAGGAAAAAGTTCGGTCCCCCCCTCGGTGGCAGCGGCAACGATCTTGGGGGTGGTGATCTGGATGAATCCCTGCCTGAAAAAGAAATCGTTGATCGCCTCCATTGCGGCACTGCGGATCTGGAACACCGCGGTGACCCGGGGTCTTCTTGCGTCGAGGAACCGTGCATCGAGCCGGGTATCGAGCTCTGCCGGTACCTTCTCAACCACATCAAGAGGAAGTGGGCTTTCGCTCATACTCAGGATTTCGAATGTTTCGGGTACGAGTTCCCTGCCGCCAGGTGCCTTGTCGATTGCCTTCACCGTGCCGGATACCCGCACCACGGACTCGCGGGAGACAGCTTTTGCAGCAGCGAGCACTGCCTCACTTGCTTTCTTTTTCGGGATGGTGACCTGGATGATGCCAGTCCTGTCGCGTATTAAAAAGAAGGTAAGACCGCCGAGGTCCCGCACCTCGTGTACCCACCCGATAATCTCCGCGCTGCCGGTTGTGGGTGTGACCGATTGTATTGGTATCCGCATCAGAATCCTATAATGTTGGGATATGCGGGATAATGGATTTTATGGGAACCGCATACTCCTCTTGGTGAAAAAACCAATAAAAAAATTACTGCACGCCAATTGTTGCAACCGCCTCTTCTTTAGGTTTTGTTATCGGTTTTTTCTGCCAGACCAGTGAATTACCCTCAAATGCGAAGGCATTCATGTAGTGGATCCTCCATGATGCAGGTACCCTTGAAATGTCGGTATTCCTGGGAACTATCATCTCATAACGGAGTTTTGCCGATGAGAACGAGGTATCTCCAGTCATGGTTGCGGCAACGAGGTCGATAAGGTCTTGCGGTACCGACCGGTCAAACGTTACACCAAGTTTTACTGTTTCTTTTGTTCCCCTGGTAAACCGTTCGATCACAAACATCCGGTTGTATCCGGATAATGTACGTGATTGGGCGATTGCCCATCCATCGCTCTGAGAAAAATTGCTCGCGATCTCCCGTCCAATGAATGTGTTCATGATATCCTGTGAAGAACCCATATCAGATCAGGATAGTTTGCGTTTAAAAAAATAAAAACCTATAGGTTCCATTTTTCTCCAGATTGGATTTTCCGTATCCAGCTCTATGCCATGGTAAGGGTGTTTGAAGCATTTCATTCATGGATTCATACACATTGCTGCCACTTGATGAGGGGAATTCAACCATCGCGGGAACCATTTATAACAAGATCTGGAATAAAGTGAAGCTGATGCCAGGGGGATACTTCCCCGTTCAGGGTAATGAGGGGGCAGGGTCTGTTCTACACACCCTGTTCCAGGTGCCCGGCATTTTGTTCTCCTGAGGGGTATTGTCGGTGATTGTCTCAACCTCCGCGCGGGCCAGTGATTGTACTATACCTTAAATCTCCCAAATCTGCACCATGTTTAAATAGCACCTCTCCCTCTTTACGATATGATGACCGAAGAACAGAGTATCCAACCAAAATCGGGTAAGCAGGATTCTGGCGGCATGGGCACCGGTACGAAGATCCTGATCGGGATCATTATTCTGATTATCGTCCTGCTCGCTTCTGCTGTCCTTTTGCTAAATGTGACGGTCGTTGGTGCGGACTCCGATGTTACTTATCCGTTTTCAACCATGTATGGGGTCTCGTTTCCGGAAGGTCAGACGATCACTGTCGGAAACATGCGCGTCCTCGTGCTCTCGTTTGAAAACGAGCTGATCTCGGATATTGACGGATCCCGTGAGAAGCTGGTGGTTGGCGAGGATCGGAAATTATCGGAACGGCGCGCAAAAATCACCGCATTCGGCATTATTCCTATTGCAGACACAAACTTCCAGATCACGTTAAAATATAAGGGTGAGCGGGAGAACCGGGCGTACTTTGATATGACACTGCGCACCTCAAAACAGGTGCCTGACTTTTTGATCAAACGGCTGCTGCCGGCAGAGATCGATGCACGACCGATCCAGATCTCGTAACACCATCGCTGCCAGTGTGGTCAAACCACGCACCCTGTTTTTCCCGCGACCATCGTTATCCTGTGGCGGGAAACTGTATCTGGGTGGCCAGCCCTGCCAGACCGTCAAACAAAAATCCCGGCACTTTTTTGCACTTGGTATTGTTCTCCTCTTTCCACCATGGAAGTATAAAGAAAAAGGTGTGAAAAAAAAATTCAGGCCATCGGGACTGGCACGTTACGGTAGTCCGGCCCGTCCGGCAGGCCAATCGTTTTTATCGTTGTGCTGATGTTTGCAAGGTCGGAGGCGATAATCTTTGTCGATGATATGGTGTAAAGGTCATTTTCGATATAGAGCGACCGTTTTACCTCATTTGCCGAACTGCCGTACCAGTAATACCCACCGTCGGCTGACCCGTGCTCGACCGTGCCACGGAGCACAAAGCCGGTGTCTGGCGTCACCCCAAATACGTACGCTCCGTACCATATCCGCTGCTGGTTGTCGTAATAGCCGGGTTTTTGAATGACCGGCACCGAAGTGACCTGCCGGACAGGGATCACGAGCAGGTTCTTTCCTTTGTCAAACAGGAACGCCTTGTGGTCGTACAATACAGCCGAATCTGTTCCGGAATCCCCAATCTCGACCTTGTCAATCTGCTTTGGATGTTCAACGTCAGAAACATCGAAGAGCGCGAGCTTGAGCCCCCGTGTGGAAACGCCGCCCCAGTCGTTGGTCGCGGTTTCCTTGCCGATCCCGATGATGTGGGTCCTGTCATAGGGGTGCAGGTAATCGGAGTATCCCGGGATCTTGAGCTTGCCGAGGATCTTCGGGTGCTCCGGGGATGAGAGGTCGATGACAAAGAACGGGTCAATCCGCTTGAACGTCACCATGTAGAGCCGGTCGCCAATAAACCGGGTCGCGTAAATCTTTTCCTGTTCGGCGATGTGGGTGAGCGATCCAATTGTCTTCATACCCTCATCAAGAACAAAGACGTTGTTGTACTCGTATTGCCCACGACTGGTCCAGACATCGGAAGTCGTGGCGACACGGAGGTTGCCGGCATACTCGTCCATGGCAAACTGGTTCTTGAGGTATCCAGACACCTCGCCCCGGGCCACATAGGCGATGTTTGCGTTGTTGATCGCGATCTTGTGGATCACGGTCGTTGTCTGGTCGACCTCGCGTTTCCGGATCGCTTCCTGCTCGCCGCTCTTCATGTCGGCAATGACGTCCTGTTTCTGTTGCTCACTCAGCCGGTTGAAATCCTCCCAGAGGATTGGGACAGAGGCAGCAGAACCGGAGGGTGCGCTGACCTTTTCAGCCGAGACCGCGATCGCCGGTCCGTCGACCATGGTCCGGTACACATTATGCCATTTCTGGTAGCTGACGTACATCGCATTCTGCGAGACGTACAGGATATTGCCCGAACCGATCAGGAACGTTTTTGCATCCTTTTCCGCGCCGCTTGCCACGTCAAGGGCAGTGACTGTGGAAAAGACGTACTCACGCTCCGGGTTGTCAAAGTAGTAGACATCCGGCTTTGCAACAACCCTGTTGCTCTCCCGTACCGTTGGCACCACAATGTCGTCATTCGGGTACACGTACTCGCGGGTGAGCATGTACACGGTGCCCCGGATCATCCGGGCATCTACATAATCGCCGTCGATTGAGTACTCCCTGCGCACGTCAGGACTCTTCCGGTCCGAGATATCATAGATGGTAGCGTACGTTACCGGGCTAGTGCGGTAATACGGGGGCATAATCGCTACCTTCTCCATGGTTCCTACTCTTTCCTCCACCGGACGCACGGGGGTATCCGCTGTTCCTGTCGAGAAGAGAACGAGGCGATCGCCGGCAACAAAGATTTCCTTCACATTGTCCGTAATCTTTGTCTCTGAAATGATCTTTGCGCTCTGGGCAGGATATGCATCTACGATCACGAGGCTGTTGCCCGAAATGATGTAGATGTACCTGCCGTCGTTCTTCACAAAGTCGGGTTCGTCCACACCTGCAACCTGCACATTGGTCTGTGAGTAATCGGTTGCCGTGGAAATCCCGCCAACGTCCGCAGAGCTCTTCGCCGCGCCCTGCGTTGCCATCGCCAGGGCGGGTACAGTTCCCTCCGCGAACCGTACCGTCCCGACCGTTGTGTCGAAAGAGGAGTCCTGCGCCTTTTGTGCATTCTCCTTGATGTAATCCTTGATCTCATCAACAGAGTTGAACTTTTTCAAGTCCCCCGCTGACGCCATTGTGGTGCCCGTGCACCCGCAGGCAAGCAGTGCACAGAGCAGCACGAGTGTTGCTGCCAGCATAAGGGTCGTGTATCGCGCCATGGTGTATCATGCAGGCTATTGGAATGAAACGCTCATTAAATTACCTTTAACTGCGAAAAAATTCGTAATTATTGGTTTTTCCAGACATGCCCTGATCGTTTTAAAAAATTATTTGTCTCCCAGAAGGTAGTCATATTCGGGATATAACCCGGCAGTGTTTCAGGAAGCAATTACCTGAGTTCATGGTGCAGTAAAAACTCCCCTTTTTCCTCTCACTGCCTTTCCGTCGCCTTCGTCAGCAGCTCGACGTTGCTCTTCGTAAAAAACCCGTCAAAGCCGCCATACCGCTTGATATACTCGGTAACCAGCATGGTATGCGGGGATGGCACGGTGAATATCTGCTTGAGTCCCTCCTCGGGAGAACCGACAAGGTCGAGGAGGAACGCACGTCCATCGTCTTTTAAGGAAGCAACCACATGATCAATCTTTTCAGTGTGGAACGCAATGTGGTGCACCCGCGTCCCGTAGCTGCGGATGAACTTCTCGGTTGGCCCTGATGCCGAATCTCCCATGTACGGCATGATGCCTGATGTGAAGACCATGGCGAAGTCGTCTTTTTTACGCCGCGCCACGCTCGTGACCGAGTTGAGCGATTTCACATAAACGGCAAAATCGTAGTGGTAATTGGTGAGCGCGAGGTACTCAAGAATCGCAGCGTTGCGCTCCTGTGCACGGACACGGGTTGCTGCATGGTCGAGCTCGAAAATGTTTTTCAAATAACCAAAGGTGGGTTTTGATGGGGTCTCTATATCAATCGCCGAATGGTTCGGGCGATAGGAATGTTCTATGCCATGCCACTCAATAAACCCAAGCGAGTTGCCCGTGTATTGTGACGGGGCGGTCTGGATGAACGAACCGTGGAGAAGCTTTACCGGTGCATCGGTGAGGAATTTCACACCGCGCCCTTTCTGGATTGCGGCATACTCGTTGATATCCGACGTCGAAAAGATTAGTGTCTCAAGCCGTGTGTTGGGGAGCGGTCTCGCAAGCGGAGCGTTATTGAACGGGAGAAATGGGTTTGAACCCTCCTGGTGCGAGCACAGGAGCAGCGATGCGGAACCGGCGTTGGAGAGGGTGCATGTTATGAGGTTTTGGGTGGAGAATGCATCGGTGCACGACAAACCAGTGGAGCTCAGCAGCTCACCGACTGCCGGCAGGAGCCGATCGGGTTCCGTGCTGATGATTACCGCATCGAGCCCGGAAACAAGCCCCTCAAGTCCTGCATCCCTGCGCTCATCAAGGATTATTGGTGCACGCTCAAGGAGTTCTGTTTCCTGCCATGAGAGGACGTCTTTTCCCTCATCAGTAACCACAACCAGTGCACCCCTCCAGTACAGAATACTGCATGGACACGGTATTAATCCTGATGTATACGGCTTAACAACGATAAACCATATTTATAAAACCGTATAATATGGGGATAAGGTGAATGAATGAGAATTACCTATAAACCCACCTACACCTTCCTGCTCCTGCTCATTACGCTCATCATCATCAACACACTGCTCGCCCGGTTTGCTGTCATCGCGCTCCCGTTCGGTGGCGTCCCCGGCGTTTCAACGCTGTACTTCGCTGTCGTGTTCATGATCCTCTTTACCCTTTGGTTCGGCGCGTATGGGGCAGTCGCTGCGTATGTCGGGTGCTTCATCGGTGCCGGTGTCCTGTCGGGTATCCCGCCGGAGGTGAGTGTGTACTGGTCGCTCGCCGATCTCTGGCAGGTGTTAATCCCGCTCGTCGCGCTACGGATGCTCAATGTAGATCTGAGCCTTGAAAAACGCCGGGATATTATCTTTTTTGTCGTATTCGGTATCCTGATCAACAATGCCTTTGGCGCTGTCTGGGGAGCAGTCATGCTTGCGCTCGGTAATGTGATCCAGTGGACCGAAGTTATGCCCGCGTTCATCGGCTGGTTTGCAGGAAATGTCATTCTCACAGCGCTGATCGTCCCTCTTGCCCTCCGCCATATAACCCCAAAAATCCAGAAATCAAAGATCTTTGTAAGGAATTACTGGGATTAAAAAACCCTCAAATCCTGTTCCTTTTTTACGTCTTTTACCGGTTCATGTCCTGCGGGCAGAAGTAATGATTTACCACAATCATTCCGCAGGGAATGAGCAGGTAGACTGCCATCGAATAAGAAGGGGTGATGAACGAGACTAGGATGCCAATGATGGCGACAACCGGGATCACGAGGGATCGGCGGATGCCGCACTCCGCGTCTTTTGGATCGAGCGATTCAGACATGATTTCAGGATGATGACTAATATAGTGCCAGTGGATTAAAAAGAACGTCGAAATGATGAGCATGTTTGCATGAAACAGGACAACAGCAATCTGGACATCGGGATAATCTCCTGAAATACTTGTGGAAAATGGCATGAGTACGATAAACGCGAGAGTGTAGATATTGATCCAGACCAGTGTAGAATTGACTGTATGGACGAAGTGGAAATGGCGGTGGTGGACAAGCCAGAAGGAGGCAAGTACCAGGAATGCAATGAGGAACGTGAAGAATTCCGCGTGCATCGCAAAGACGCGGGTGGTAAGCGTTGCTGCAGCTTCTGATTTGGAGAGCACCGGCACAGTCAGGCTGATTACCAGTAATGTCATGGCGAACGCATAGATTCCATCCACCAGCGCCTCGACCCTGTTCTTTGAGATCCGGTACTCGCCCGCTGCTTCCTGCCCACTCATGGGTGTTCCCGTGATTTGGTAATCCTGTAGTCCTCCATACCCTCTCTTTCCTATGGTCATATACATTTATCTCTCACTGCGTGAACGGTTCCATGGCGAACGAGGTATGAAAATCGTCGGAATCAATGGAAGCCCGAAAGGGGAGAAAAGCCAGACACGCAGGCTTGTGATGGGTGTGCTCGAAGGGGCACGGCAGGCGGGGGCGGATGTGACGTTTGTGGACATATGCGACCTTGAGATAAAGTACTGCCGGGCATGCGGGAAATGCTATGCGAAGGGTGAGTGCATGCACGATGATGACTTTCCGGCACTCTACGAAAAGATGCTCGATTCAGACGGCATCGTGCTCGGTTCACCTGTGTACATCAACACAGTCACAGCACAACTCAAGACTATGCTCGACCGGATGGCGGATGGTGTCCACTGCCAGCATTTCACGGGAAAGTACGGCTGTGCGGTCTCCACCGCAGGCGGATCGATGGCAGAGGAGACTGCTGCATATATGAACTCGGCGCTGCTCATGCTTGGTGCCACGACGGTCGGCACCGTGGGCGTGATCTTCGGTTCCAACCCTGACGCGATCGTGCCCGCTCAGAAGAAGGCAAAGGAGCTTGGCAGAAAACTGGTCAATGCAATCAAGACGAAATGGAAGGATCCTGTGCAGGTAAAAAATCAGGCAGAGCGCAAGGAGCACATGAAGCATCTTGTGCTCGCAAACAAGGACATCTGGGCGCACGAATACGAGCACTGGAAAACGATGGGTTGGCTGTAGGTAGCAACCGATTGTTAATTTTTTTCATGAAACCCTGCGGGCAGGCCCCATCATGGGATCTGCTTGAAATTTTTTAAGGCCTTTTCTATGCTGAACAAAGGTGCCGGATCGGGTCATGCCTTGTGAGATTCGGGTGAAGAAGAGACTATCAAATCAGAACAGGGTATCGAGCAGGATGAGCGCTTGCAACAGGTTGCGCAGCCGTGCAGGAAGGTTTTCGCGGGTCGCGTCGGTAGACACTTCTCCGTTGATGTGGTAGACATCGAAACGGCGGAGTATCGCCTTGAGGCTCTCTTTTACCTCGCGGCGCACCCAGCAGCCAATTTTTTCGCGGTTAAAAATCCTCTCTTTTTCATTGAACAGGTAAAACTGGCTCCCCCTTTGACGCACAAATATTTTTATGGGGAACCCGCTCTTATCGGGAAAAGGTGTAGTGATAACATCGGTCATCTCGTCAACCGGCTCGATCATAAAACCATCCAGAAATCCGCGCAGCTCCTTTTCGATCATTACGGCACGTCCATCACCGATCTTTGGATGCTCACCCTTTACTATATTTTCCTTCTCTTCTTTCTGCTCACCCGATAACGCAGAGGAAAGGGTAAATGCGGCACATTTCCCGCTTCATGGGAAAGAGGCTTTTACCGCAGTTCAGGAAAGATTGGTAAAAAAAAGGATCACGTGGTGAACAAGCCGGGTGCTATTTTGGGCTTGCGGGTATCTTATCCTGCAGCCTGCTTTTTAATCATCTCGAGCGCTTCGAATGCTTCCCGGCGGACGGCGATGTTTTCATCAGCAAGCAGTGCAGTCAGGTGATCGACTGCCTTGGTATCGCCAATCTCGCCAAGCAGGAGTGCTGCACGCTTCCGAACATCGCTCTGGTTGTCCTTGAGCACCATAATGAGGGGGGTTGTCGCTGGCTGGCCGATCATCCAGAGTGCCTCCATGGCGCCGGTTCTCATCTGCATGTCGCCTTCGCGGAAGACCTGCATGAGCGGCGCGATTGCGGGAACGCCAATACCTGCAAGGGCTTTTACAACCTCGATGCGCACCAGACGATCGGGATCGTTGAGTGTCTCGATAATCACCGGAACCGCTTTTGTTGTCCCGATTTGCCCCAGTACTTCTGCGGCCCCCTTCCGGATACCCGGATTTGCGTCTCTCATCGCCCTGATGAGGGGTTCCACTGATGTCTCTCCGATCGTCACGAGTGCAAGCGCCGACCTGCGCTCCACGTCCTCGTTCGGGTCGACAAGCGCCCTGATGAGCGGTTCGATCGCCGGTTCGCCGATCGAACAGAGGGTCGCCATCGCTGCCATGCGGACAGGTTCTTTTGCATCATTGAGGCTGTCAATCAAAGGTCCAATTGCCTGTGCGTCCCCAATCCTGCCAAGTGCTATTGCCGCATCCCGGCGGACACCGGTTTCCCCGTCTTTTAATGCCTCGATCAGTGTGGGTATTGCCCGCGCATCACCCATATTGCCCAGCGCCTGCACTGCACCCTGCCTGATGAACGGATGGGCGTGCCGTGTCGCCGAGATAAGCGGAACGAACGCTGGTTCGCCAATGAGCAGGAGCGCACGGACGGTTTCCTGACGGATATCTTCGCCCGGTTCGTTCAACGCTTCAATCAAGGGGCTGATCGAAATGCCGCCGATTTTGCCGAGCGTGTCTGCTGAGCCCCTCCTTATGATCCAGTAGTCGTCCTTCAACCCGCGGATGAGCGGCTCAATGAATGGTTCACCGAGATCCCCCACCGACCGAACCGCATTCCAGCGGGTATCGAGGT
>JAPKXY010000044.1 GCA_026394605.1 Methanoregula sp. | reverse complement strand
TGGACTTTTTAATCGAGTTCGCAACACTGTTTTGCCTGGTGTTCTTACTGGCGGGCCTTGTCCTGAGCATCTCGTCAAAGAAAGAAGGTTCTGCCTCGTTTTTTGTGGAGCTTGCAGGGGCAAAAAAATACCTGAAAGCAATCTTCTTGTGGTCTATTGTTCTGGCACTTGCAGGCATGCTGCTCTTCCGTATTTGGTTTTATTTTTGGGTCTGGTTGCCGCCTGAGCTCCGGTTCCTCAATATCTTCGGGCCTTTTCCTTTCCTTACCAGCACGCTCATCCAGTTCCCCTTCAACTTGACTCTCGATCCGTACATCTTTACCGAGCTTCCGGGCTATGGAGGACGATCGCTGCTGTTATGGATATATCCATTGGGGTTCATGGAGACCCTGATCTTTTCGGCGATCAATCTGCTCCTGTTCATCCTGACCCCGTTTGTCGTGCCCTTTATCGTTCTCGAGCAAAAGACCCTCAGGGAGGCAGTCGTGGGATCGTTTGCCATGATGAAAAAGACCTGGGTTGAGGTAGCTGCCTGCGCCGTCTTCCTTGGAGTTGTCGTATTCGGTGTGTTCCTTACGTACCTGCTCGTCCAGGCAGCACACGGCCAATATAATGATCCGTGGATGGTCTGGCCACCCGAGCTTGTCACCTCGCGTCCCACCGACACGTGGATTGCTCTTGGCCTCCTCTATTATCTCGCACTGTTTAGCGTTGCGTTTGTGGTGGCAACGGTCGGCGGGATTGCAGCTCTGGATCTTTACACCTCTGCAAAGACCGGGCAAATGCTAAAATCCGCTGAAACGAAACCCCCTGCATAATTTTTTAAAAAAAAAAGGATCATGACTTCAGGTTCACATGAAGGTCGACGATGCCTGCCGGGGTGGATGTTTTACTCCGTTGCACCAGCGTGCCGTCCCGGTAGACCTCGACTGCGAGCAGGTCGGTTGACCCGTCCTGCTTTGCAATTGATACATCGATGATATCGTCGCGTGCCGCAATCTGGTAGAACTTGTCACCGGTGGCATTGACCTGCTTTAAGACCCCCTTCGCACCGACCGATCCGATAAATGTCCGGTTATACTGCACCCGGACCCAGACACCGGATCGGGGAATGATCACCGCTGGCGGGGAAGCTGCCGGAGAGATCACCTGCATGGCAGGTGTCTGCCGGATTGCCAGGGCGGGGGTTGCGATCGCCTGCGGCGTGATAGTGGGAACAGGTGCTGTCAGCCCGGCTGACAGTTCATGCTGGATCTGTACATAGGTGAACGCCCCGCCGACAACTGCAACAACAATGACGAGAAGTGCAGGGATCGCGATGAGCGGTATCCGGTCGAGGAGAGCTTCAGCGAGCGAAGGCGTATGAGGTCGTGATGAACCCGGGGGGGTCCGTTCTTTGAGCGGCATTTGAGCGGCAGCGGGTATTTCTGGCATGAGAGCAGGTCCTGCTTCCGGCGGGGGGGTGCCGGGTTGAACACCCGCACCCTGGACAAAAGGAGCCAGAGCATCCTTTCGTACCTGCACCCGTGAGGGGGAGAGGCGCTCTTTGAGTTTTGCAGCCAGCTGGTCGCGTTCCCCGGTTTTTATGATACCGGGCCGCTGGAAAAATATCAGTTCGACGGCACGGGGCTCTCCGGCGGGGGATTTGAGAAAGAGGGTTATGGTCGGCTCAAAGCGGGCATTTTCTCCTGCCACGACCGAACCGAGGGTCTCAAGCGGGATATCCTCATAGAGGACCCGCTCTTTTTCACTTTCAACAAGCATGAGGCGGATGCTCGTGAGTATCACTTCAATTCTCACGCCATTTGCCACGATATCCTGCATTGCCAGAATAATGGATTCGTCGCTGTGCAGATACATGGTGTCCATACACCTACAGTCCTTGTTGTATATGCAGCCTTTTGGGCAATATGTTTGTATGGTGCACCGTTCACTGCCAGTGCCGGGGCACCATTGCCCATGCCCCTCACGGACATCAAAGCGCTCACGGACACGCCCGGAGAGCAGCACTAATCCAGACCGTGCCTTTCATCAACTGGTTCCTGACCATGTGGAATATACACAAGGAAAACAGACTATACTATCAGCCGTGGTGATCCTATGCAAATCTCCACTCACGTCCACGCACTCAGGCTCCCGTTTACCATCCCGGTCGCACCGGGCATTGCCATCGACCGGTTTGTCTATGCGTTCCTGATCTGCGGGAAGACGATCACGCTCATCGATACCGGTGTCGCGGGCTGCGAGAATACCATCTTTGAATATATCGCCTCCACCGGTCGCACGTCTTCCGAAATTTCCCTTATTGTCCAGACCCATGCACACCCGGACCATATCGGGGCGACGCGTGCAATCCAGAAGGCAACAGGCTGTAAAGTGGCAATCCATGCCAAAGAGAAATTATGGATCGAAAATGTGGCATTGCAGGACCGTGAGCGCCCGGTGCCGGGATTTTTTACCCAGGTCGGAAACCCGGTGAACGTTGACCGGGTGCTCCAGGACGGTGAAGTGCTGGACCTGGACGGGGATCATAACCTTGACCTGATCGTGTTCCACACGCCCGGTCACTCTCCCGGATCGATCTCGCTTTTGCTGAAGAGCGACGGGGTGCTCTTCTCCGGGGATGCGATCCCGGTGCCGGGCGACCTGCCGGTCTATGACGATGTGATTGCTTCAGTGCGGTCGATTAAGCGCCTGGACAACATTGACGGGATCAGGATCCTGCTCTCGTCATGGGACCAGCCGCGTGAAGGCATTCTGGTCTACCAGCGGATGCATGAGGCTCTCGTATATCTCCAGCACATCCATGAAGCGGTCATTGCTGCTGCGGGCGGTACCAAATCGCCGGATCCCATGGGATTATGCAGAAAGGTGGCAGCAGTGCTCGGGCTGCCCCCGCAGGCAGCAACACCGCTTCTTGCACGGACGTTTTTGGCAAACCTGCGGTTCCGTGATCGAAAGAACCTGCTGCTGGAGTAAGAACAATCGATCATTGGGAACCGGAATAATTTTTTATAAAAAAAGGGTTTTGTAGAAAACCTCATTAATTTCAATATTTATTGTAACCTTTTTACTTGGCTATCGCACCATGGGGGATGCATAGCGGCGGGGCACAGGTAATTGCAAAAGCCCCCATGGGGGTCACAAGATATTTTTCAGGATTTCTCCAGAGCCAGCAAAAACTTTTAATTAATTATGTCTTATTACCATCCCTGCCAGTCTCTTTGCCAGATCGCGTACCGCCACCCGGGCCGGGCTGTTTTCCGGTATCTGTGAAACCGGCATCGCGGCAAGATCCGCTGCTTCCACCGCAGGGTCTTCAGGGATGATTGCAATCGGGGTATCCGGTCCCGTGTCCACCAGCGCGGTTCCGGATTTGTACCGGTTGATGATACGACGGATGCGTTCCGGTTCAAGCCCGAGAGAAGTTGCAATTTCCCTGATGCGCCAAACCGTGCGCAGGCCCCGTGCACCGGGGTCACTGACGATCAGAAGGATATCCGGTTTTCCGATCGTTCCGCGGCTGATATGTTCCATACCAGCCTCCGTGTCAATCACAATATATCGGTACTCGCGCCCGAGCTCCTGCATGCATTCAGCGAGCAAATCGTTTGCAAAACAGTAGCACCCGCTCCCCTCAGGCCGGCCCATTGCAATAAGGTCAAAACCATCCGCTTCTACGAGTGCCTGCCGGAACCTCAGCCGGATATAATCATGGCGTGACATACCTGCAGGAATATTCCTGGTAAATGCTTCCTCCCGCATGCTTCCCAGCGTTTCATGGATAACTACACCCAGTGCCTCGTGCAGGTTGGCATTCGGGTCTGCATCAACAGCAAGTACCGGTATCGTACCGGCTTCGATAAAAGAGCGAATGAGCAATGAACTGACCGTTGTTTTTCCGGTGCCACCTTTTCCTGAGACTGCGATAGTGAATGCCGGCTGTGCGATGGTTTCACCCCTCTGACTTCCTGATGCGTGCTGAGATCTTCGCTGCTGTTTGCATGATCGCGACCGCCCCGCTCCGGTCGGCAAACCTAATCCCGCAGCTCGGCGTGATTAACGACTGGCGGTCAAAAAGGGATTCCGGAATCCGCCTGCAGATCTCCTGCCGGAGGGCACAATATCGTGCATAGAGGGAATCAAAGGTCTCCTGTGAGAATAACCGGAAATCCGCAGGAACAATTCCCCAGGCTATGATGCCCCCGCGCTCAAGGTATCCTGCAATTGTATCACCATAGAGAAGGAACTCTTTGGCGGTTGTATACGCATCGATTGAGATTACCGCCGGGTTTAACCCCATCACAAAGTCCCAGTCCGTATTGGAGCAGCAGTGGATGCCCAGTCCTCCCCTGACAAGTGCTGCGATGTCCTGCCATCCCGAAAGTACTGTATCGCGGTCGATCGGCACTACCGAAGAACCGAGAGACGCGAGATATGGTTCGTTCAGTATAACGAGCGTCTCTTTCACCCCGGTCCTCTTCTGCATCTCGAGTTCGCACCACCGGGCCCGGAGGGCAAGCATCTTTGCCAGAATGTCAGCGAGCTGTGAATCATAATAGATCGGGCGTTTCTGGTTATCGACTACCTGCATGCCGAACGTCACCGGGCCGGTCACCTGGCACTTAAGAATTGGAACACCGGAAAGGTCATGCGTCATCATCTCAACAAAACCTGAAGCATACTCCCTGTGAAGAGCATAGGGGGCTGTATTCTCTTCCATATAATCAAGAAAAACCTTCTCCATCTCTGCCGTCGTGCCAGCCGTCCTTTCAAAAAGAAGCCGGTCATCGCGCATCATGCGACCCGGGAGCTGTTCGGAATCATTAAAGACGATGCTCTCCATCTGCCCCCGGTCCGGGAGCGTGGGAACATACGGGAATCCGGGAAAGATGGAGAGGATATCCGAACAGGCCTGCGCGGGATCCGTATGGGGGAGCCCCCCGACACCAGTTGCACGGGAACAGGGGGGCGGGATCATCCGTGCCATGCGGTTATCCCCTGAGCAAACGGCAGGCATCAAGCATCTTCTGCACCTGCGGGAAGAGTGAAAGGTCAGTATGCGGTAAAAACGTGCTGGAGGTGTACTCGTCCATAAACGCGGGTTCTGCGTTCAGTTCAATATACGCGATCTTTAAGGCAATCTCGTCAAGTGTCTTTCGTTTCCGACGGTTGATCAGGGCGATATTTGCACCGGTGACGGCACCGTTTCCAATATTCTTGATATGGTCATAGGGAATTTCCGGTATGAGGCCGATCGTCGTAGCATTTTTTATATTTAGGTAGTTGCCAAACGCTCCGGCAAAATAGATGGTGGCGATGTCATGCCGGGACTGTCCCGCCTCCTTCATCAGTGTTACGCAAGCAGCATGTACGGATGCCTTGCTCATGATCAGGTTTTTGATGTCATTTTCGGTGATTACGATATCCTTGCCAATACCGGTATCCTGTGCCCACACAACCACAAACTCCGAA
This sequence comes from Methanoregula sp., assembly GCA_026394605.1. Classification (GTDB taxonomy): domain Archaea; phylum Halobacteriota; class Methanomicrobia; order Methanomicrobiales; family Methanospirillaceae; genus MVRE01. The sequence continues at coordinate 25,400 of JAPKXY010000044.1, read as the reverse complement.
AAGTGAGTCGCTTTGCGAATCCTCGGGTTATTAATCCCGGTATTGATCCGCCCGTTCCTGTCAATGACGCAGGTAACGAGCAGCTCCGCGAGCAGGTCAATCAATCCTGAACCTGTCATACCCCGTGGTTTGATACCATTGATCGTACTGAATACCGGCTTGAGTGTTTCAGGGTCAATCGTGATCTTGTCTATCGCCCCGGGATTTGCCCGCATGCCGAAAAGGACTTCTCCCCCTTCAAGTGCCGGCCCGGCAGCACCTGCACACGAAAACATCCATTCCCGGTTGCCGAGCACGACCTCAAAGTTGGTGCCGATATCGATTAACAGGCTGACCTCCTCACGCTCACTCATACCACAGGAAAGGATGTCAGCAATGATGTCGCCCCCGATAAAGTCGCTTACGGCAGGAAATGCAAAGACTCCGCCGTTCGGGTTGCAGGCGATCCCCAGCCTTTTCGCAGCAACTGAAAGTGCCCGGCGTACGACCGGCACGTACGGCTCTGCAATTATATATGCCGGATCGATACCGAGGAGCATGTGGGTCATTACCGTATTCCCTGCGACAACGACCTCATAAATGTCATCCCGGTCGATGCCCGCGGTATCTGAAGCGGTGGTGAGTGCGGTATTGATACTCTCCGCGGCAAGCGCCTGGAGTTTTGAAAGTCCGTTCTTTCGTGCAAAATTCACACGTGCGAGGATATCCTCACCACAGCTGATCTGCTTGTTGTAATTTGAAGCGATTCCGACGACATTGCCGGCAACAAGGTCCCAGAGGTATACAACAACTGTTGTGGAACCAAGATCGATTGCGGCACCGTACAGCCGTTTTGATGTATCATTCTCCTGCAGGTCGATCAGCCGGTAGCCTCCGGGAACGAGAGCAATGGTCCCGGTCACTTTCCAGTCGGAATGGCGCAGCATTGCAGGGATTTCCCGGAGCATCTCCAGCGGTGCGTACATTTTCTCAGCGACAGGTCCGCCGCTCTTCTGGATCCCCCAGAGAAGCCGTGAGAGATCGGGAGAGGGATTGGTAAGGGTCGGGGGTTCGAGCTCAACGTAATATTTCCTGACAGAAGGATGCAACTCAATTTCAGTTTCAAGGCCTTCAATCAGGATCTTCTGTTCCTGGATCAGGGTACTTTCGGGAATGAAGACCAAAAGGTCACCCAGCATACGTGTCGCACAGGCAAGACATGCTCCTTTTACCAGTTCCTCTTCGGTAAAAAACCGCGAATGCTTCTGCCGGTCAAATTCTGTTTTTCCTGATTGGACATAAACTATGCATTTCCCGCATTTCCCCTGACCCCCGCAGACCACGTTGATATTCAGCCCTGCCCGCTGGGCTGCATCGAGGATAGTGGTACCCAAATCCACATCGATCTTGCGGTAACTGGGAAGGAAGGTTATGGTGCGCATTATCTCTTCCACTCCTCATTTAAAAAATCTCCAATCTCTGCTGCATCCCGGGGACCAACCATGACCTTCCACCCTGTCGCCTCCTCGATCCTCCCGGAGAGTGGAGCAGCATACCCCGGGATAATCAGCTTTTTGTGGGATACTTCATTCTCAACATCAAATCTCCTGATCGCATCAAGGACAAGTGTTTCATTGAGTTTTCCTGCAGCAACTGCCGTGAGGACTGATAATCCTTCGGTATCGACAATCAGCATGAAACATGGTATGCGGGCTGACTCAAGGTACCCCTCGAGGGTGAAAAACGTGAGCGAGAAGTTCACGGTCATGAGCACCGGTGCATCTTTGCCGGGTGTGCCGACGCGGTACAGGCCGGGGTTCATCTGGATCGGTTTCTGGGGATCGGTATACACATTCTGGCGGAGTGTAAGTGCTGCCTTTGCTGACGCCCGTGAAAGGGGGGCGGTTACGATCACCGAGGCATATTTTACGATACCAAGTGCAATCCACGCATCCTGCATCCCCCCAGCAGTTGCATCAAGGTACACCGGATACCCGAGATCGGGAGCAGTTCTGGTAATGGCGAGCTGCCGGATCCCGGTTGAACTGGCAATAAACTCATACAGGGATGCGGGAGAGAGATCCATCACGAAATCCTGTACTCCTTCTGCCGAACAGTCTTTTGCCAGCTGTGCAAGTTCATCCAGCTGGTGGGCTTTAATCACCAGCGGGCAGCCGTGCTGTTTTGCCAGTGCACACATCTCTTTGAAATTCCCTTTAGTCGCTGCATGGATGAGCGGGCGGTAGGTTCCGCAGTGGACAAGCGCAGCGGAAAGAGCAGCCGTGTTGGCCGATATGAGGACAAGGGGCAAGTCTGCCACGTTTTCAACAATCCCGACAGCGGCGGCAAAGCTATCGGTGGCATTACTTCTGTTTCTGACCGCTATACCACTGAACATCAGATCTGTACCGACGCGGGTGAACGACTCATCCTTGACCCTTTTTGTGATGGATGTGATCTCATCGGGTGACTGGGTATCAGATACCTCAAACAGTATGCCCGGCTGGTGGAAGAAGGTCTTCTCATGCCGGTAGAGTACAAACTCCTCGCCGATTTCAAACGACCGTTCACCAACGCCGATCCTGACACGGCGGATAGGGGGCCGGGTAGTTGCGCCCAGAACAGCCTTTGCCTGGTCGTCAAGGTACGGGCAGAGATCCACATCCGCCTTACCGCCCGCCAGTTTCATGGCAAAGGTGAGACAGGTAGGATCCCCGCACTCCTTGCAGTTCTTTTTTGGCAGGAGTTTGTAGATATCCAGTGCCTTGAGTGCCACGCTACCTCACCTGAGCGGACCCGGTCCCGTTTTTCATGCTAGTGAAAGCCAGTCTGAGCTTCCCGACCGTTTCCGGGTGCCGGACACAGATGATCTCTGCCCCGGCAACCGCTGCAGCGAGACCTGTATAGAATTCCCACGTTGCAGCCATTTCATCCTGCACTGCAGATTCAGCCTCCCGCACTTCTTTAATCGTGAGAGTATCGGCTGGAGAACAGATCATGGGCATGGCAAGGTCGGTATCACCTTTGAGTGCCGAAAACCGTATCCGTTCCATGGCAGAATAGGAGTACTCAAAGCCATAACCGAGAGTTCCGGTATAGGGGTCAATGACGATGTGATCCCGCAGGACACCGATCTCCCGCAGGAGGATATTGAGCTGCTTTGCAAGGTTGACGTCAATGGGTGACTGCGCAATAAGCGAGTGGTTGTAGGCAAGAGCAGCCGCTGCGATGCTCCGGTACCTGTTTGCCTCTGCCGTCCCAAGAAGCAGGCGTTCACCTTGTGCAACCTCTCCACATCTCTGGAATACCTCGCTGTCAATTTTAGGCTCGTTGCTCCCTTCAATGATAAGGGGCAGGCTGGTTGCAGAGAGTACAGCCTCGACCGCCTTCCCCACAGCAGGAATATCAGAAAAATTACGTTGCCGGGTGCTGGTGAGGTACAGCCGGATCATATCGGCACCATATGTTGAATCTGCCGTCTTTGCCCAGTCCTCAACATTGTTCACCAGATCACCGCAGTAGTTTCTGACAATCGGGGGCCAGAACACCGGGTTATCACAGATCTCAAACGCGATGAGCGGGGATGAAAAAGAAGAATTGCTATCAAGGAACGGGAGCGTGGACCCGCCACCGATACGGTAGGAAACCCTCCGTGTCCCCCCCTCAGATCTGGTAGCCCCAAGGGTCACGCCGCCAATCGGCCCGGTCCAGCCAAAACGAAGGTCAAAACCCATGGTGTCCTCACACCAGCGGTTTCATGGCACGGGCAGGATGCTGTACACGATCAAGGAATGCACCCAGTTCTTCCAGTGTAGTCGCTGTAGTCTCATCGGCAATCTTTTCAAAGAAGTCTGTACGACCCTGTTCTGAAAGTTTTTTTACCAGACGAACTTTCAATTCGTCTTTGAGCTGCAACGGCATCCAGACAAGGCGACTGATCCCTCCTTCTCCCTGCAGGAATCGGTCGGAAAGGATATAATTCTTGGAAATACCGGCAAACCCGGGCGTCTGTGCGCCACCTCCGATAGTCCCGGCAAGCGTGGAAAAGGTCATCCCTGAAGGTGTGACGCCCTTGAATTCACGGTTCACGACCATGATCCCGTTGACTTCCGGTAACACGAGGGCAATGCATTCAAAGCACCCGCAGCAGGTCATTGGGTATTCCATGACGCTGTATAGCGAGCACCTGTCGATCTCACCATGGCTTGCCTTCTTCACAAACCTGTTAACCCCTTCATACTCGCCGTTCTGGGCATTGATCAGAGTTCCCTTCCCGATTGGCTGGTTTGCACCTGCGGGAGAGATCTCGTAGGCAATTTTTCCATCCAGCCAGCTGATGGCACCGCAGAGAGCAGGACGCTCGGGCGTGATAACACAGACATGGTTGGGTGCGAATGTCTGGCAGAGCGTGCAGGAATAATAGGTGTCCACGTCCCCGTCGCGCATTCCTTTGATCCGTGCATCACGTTCGTCATAGATCTTCTCTGCCTCCTTTTTTGCTGCAAGCACCTTCTCCTTATCGGTAATCAGCGTGACAGCGACAGCATCGAGCAGCTGGGGAAAATCCATCCGGAACTTGCTGGCAAGAAGTTTACCGATATGCATGATCTTTACCCCCTTTGCGACTGCCTCCTTTGAAATCCTCACCCAGATGATGTCCCGCTGAGCAACGTGCCACGATCCTTCACCATAATTCACAAAGTTATGGATCCTCCGCTCAAGCACCGGTTCGTAATCTTTTTTCATGGATTTCCCGGCGACCTCGATAATAATCCCCAGCGGATGTGCAGACCCTTCTTTCATTGCATCGATCTCGGGTCCAATGACTGTTATCTGCCCGTCCTTGATCTCATCAACCCCCCGCATCTTCAACAGTTCAAACGCCGGCGATCTCCCGCCGCCGAACTCCACGTACATCTCCTCTTTCCTGATGCTTTTCCCTTCAAACGCCGGGGAACAGCCCATGGGGATCGGTATCGCGGTCACTGTTACCCTGATCCCTTTTGCTTCCATGCCGCGACGAACAGCGTCGACCGGCGTGACTGTAATCCACGCATCACTGGTATACGACCCAAGTGAAATGATGGGAAAGCCAAGCACTCTCATCGCATCAACAAGGGCAATGTCCTCATCTGACAGGCCGGGAAATACGATCACGATCGCCTTTGCCCGTTCCGCAGCATACGTTAACAATCTTCCTGCATCTCCTGGAGCGACGCCCCCAAACATCATCGCGACCCGGGCGATAATATCAACAAAATGCACCCCGTGTGCATTTGTTGAGCCAAGAGGAATAAGCCGGTATTCAAGACCAAGCTTGATCCCATTCTCAAGAAGGACCGGAACCACCTTTCCCGCGAGGAAGGTGAGCATATATTTTTCCTGCAGCTCCCGGCAGATACCTGCTGCTGAACCCGCGTTTTGCGGTGTTCCGACAAGCAGGGCGAGACCGAGGATACTCCCGTCAACGAGCGAGTATCCAAGCTTCCGCAGAACGGTATCACCGACAAATCCCGTATAGGGTGCAGGTTCTTTTTCTTTACCGGCAGCGGATTGGGCAAGAAGGCATTCTGTTGCGATGATCGGGTTGCCACCGGCACGGATATAGGCATCTGCGGCTGTTGTTGGATCATGTACGGCAATGCCCGTGAGCGCATAGGACACCGGCAGATGGTAAGCGGTTTCATCATAGGAAAAGGATGAAGAGAAGGAAGCCATCCTTTGTTTCAGGAGCCCTTCACCGGACTTTGCTGCGATTGCTACGTCGGTCATTGCAGATAACTCCCAGATCAGATAATTGCTTTACAAACCTACAAATAGTTTCGGAACCCGGGCAATGTTTTTTTTTATCTGGCAGGAAAATCTTAAAAACGATAAAAAAGGGCAAGAGATGATAAAAATATGGCTCTGCAGAATTCCTCAACAATAATCAGAACAGAGAATGATTTCATCAATCTTGAGAGATTATAGAGGATCACTTTAATTTTGATTTCCTTTCCCTCGATGGGAATTTTCTTGTTTTTTATCTGGTCAGGGGGAATCCCGCCGCAAATCGTGCAGTAATACCCGTCCTTTCCATCGAGAGCATCTTTGATACGACTTTGGTAGAAAAAAGCCAACCAAATGAATCTATGAGGTCCTTTTGGCATTATTATGCAGCGGTTGAATCCCGCTTATCCGGCAACATCATGGAACACACCAAGCAGTACTGCCAGCCGATTGCCTGCCAGATCTGTCTACCCCCCTTGCTCGATTTGATGTGGCAGCGGTGCATAGCTCCGTGACCGTTCGGGCATTGGGTGGATATGCGCTTCATGTGAAATAGTACACTATTTCAACCGGAAAACCTTTTTAAATGGAGATTTTCAGGTTCATTGGATTATCTTTTTTGCTTTGATTCACTGTCAACTGTGTATTATTTAAAAAAAATCTCATCGGTGAACCATTTCAAAAGTACAAGGGATCAAAAAAATACCTTCAAAGGACAGAACCGGACAGATCGTATACGTGTGACGATTGTCCTAACCGGATTTTCCTCCAGGTCACGGGACAGAATTCCGACGGTACATGGGGGAACCGTTTCAGAATAATTCCTGATACGGATGGATGAAAAAAGAGTTATTTTTTCGTAAATGAGGCCATCAGCTGATCCATAAGCTGAGCGCCCCGTTCCTTGAGGCCGAACCAGAAAATGATCGCAATTGCGGCACCAAGGCCAATGCCAATCCCCCAGGCAATCGGTGTCAGGAAGGTGTAGATGATCGTGAGATCCAGGTTTAGCTGGGTAAGGGCGAAAATCGTAACGACGAAATAGAGAAATATTCTCATTAAGAAGACAACGGGTTGCATCAGATCAACATGTGCCGTTGTGTGAAATTTCACCAGGAAATCGGCAAAGTAATCGATGAGGATGAATCCGACAAGAACAATGATGAGGAATACAATGATGTGGGGAATATACTCGACGATATCCTTCATGAGTGCACTCAGGTAATCGAGATTGAGGAGGTCGACAGCTGCAAGGACTGCAACAAGGTATACGAAGAGGCGTACCGCGATATCGAAGATGTAACTGATGGTGATCCCTGCTCCGGAAAGCGCTTTTACAAATGAGGAGTCCGCAAAGAGACGATCAACGTTCAATTTATCCAGGATCAAACGGACGGCTTTTCCAAGAAGTCTGCCCACAATCCATCCGATGACAAGGATAAGGATTGCACCGATCACTACCGGAAGGATTGACACAATTCCATCATACCATTTTGATAAAACACCATTCATCCAGTCTGCCATAATATATCAGATGTAATTAGCATCTTTGTCCCGATAAATATTACGCATTCAAAAAATGTGATCCAAACAGAATAACAGAGTATTTTTTAAATTAATTAAAGATAAACTGCCTGATGAATAGGTAACGATCAATTTTTTTTACCAATAAAGAATCAATATCCAGTCCACACTCAGCACAAAATTTCGTTTTTTTTGAAATCCCGTGACAGGAAATTTGAAAAAATAGGCTTTTTGACTCTTTTCTCTTTGTCTGCCTGTCCTGGGATGAACGGCAGGCACTAAAAAACCGGAGAATACCAATTCTGCAGCACGGTAAAGAAGGGCTTACGGGAAACGCCGTACACAAAACAGCCCGTAAACGATTCCCTCAAAATAAAAAACCAGCGAAAAAAAATTTAGGCGTTCTTCATCTTCGCCTTTGCGACGTAGCCGTCCTTGCCGATGTAGTACATGAAGCCGGCTTCCTTGGCAACCTTTTCAGAGCCGACCTTCTTTTTCCTGCCGCCCGGGTTGGACTTCATGGGTGCAGCCCAGACGTAGCCGTCCTTGCCGACGAAATACAGATAGCCTTTCTCACGGTTGATCTTTTCTTTTCCAACTTTCTGTCCCATTTAAAACACCTCAAAACCCCGAGGGGAGTTTTGATAAGGAGATGTTCCGTCGGATACTATAAAAGGTTTCCCGTCGGTAGCCCTCGAAGCTTTGAATTTGGCGGGGGTAAAACGGGCATTTTTCCTATTGAAGCGCACAAATCGCGCCGTTTTTTATTCCTGTTTAAATCGCCCACAAATCGCCTGCCGGGGTTGTAGTATGGCTCTTATCCGGACTTGCGCGACCAGATTCTCCGGAAATGCGGTCTTCGCACCCTGGGCAGGGGATGCAACGGTGAATATACAAGAGGGCGTAAGTTCAGGACGGGGACAAAAAACAATTACAATTTTCTTATAAAGCGTTTTCTGTTCGTGGGGTTTTATATCCGCGGGAAAAACGTTACGCTGCACGGCGATCAACGAGCCGTTTTGGCCGCCCTTTGAGTTTGTGGAACTCGAGCCCGCCCATACCCACGAAGTCAAAAACGATGGAGAACGTGCGGTCTGCATAGTGCTGTGCCAGCATTTTCTTGAACTTCAGGAACCGCTCAACAAACGTATCCTCGATGTGCCGTTTGTCACACGTTGCCGGATCAAAGCACTCCACATTCACCCGCATCACGACCTTGCCCGGCGATGCCCCGTCATACAGGAACGCTTCGTACTCCCCGGTCAGCTCCTGCATGTTGTCGTGCTGGAAGACACCAGCTTCCACGTCCACGCGGTTCATGGAAGTCCCCAGCACCCATGCCGTCTCCGCTTCCCGCTGCGGGTTGATAATCCGCATATGAGTCCTCCCGCAGGGACAGGGCTCGCGGGAGAGCACGACTGTTGTGTCCTCAGTATCGTAGTTGATCAGGAGCGTCCCTGCCTTCGAACCCTCCTCCAAAAGCGTAGTGAGCACCGCCCGCCCGCATTCACCGTCCTTTACAAACGCCTTCATCAGCGGATCGTAGACGTCGAGGTGGACGAGGTCTTCAGGCACGTGGAGCCCCGTCAGCCTGGTGCACTCCCCGCACATCGTGCCCTCCGTGCTGCCGTAGGTGTTGTACACCGGGACGCCCCATACTTCGGCAAGGTAGGCGCGGGACTCGTCCGCAAAACTCTCGCCCCCTGCAATGAGCCGTTCGAGCGACGTATCCTGCGGGCGCAGGCCCTCTGAGGTAATATTTCGTGCGAGCCGGAGCAGCTTGAAGACGCTGCCCACGATTGCCGTGGGGCGGTAGCTGGTGAGCACCCGTGATGTGAAGTCGCATTTGCCAAATGGGATAATGGTCATACCGAGACGGTGTGCAGCGAGCGTCATCGTGTTTGCCCCGACATTCATCCCGTACGAGGCGCAGACGATCACGCGGTCCTTGTTGGAAAATCCCTGCGAAACAAAACTCCGGGCGTACTTCTCCCCGTACCGCTTCCAGTCGTCCCACGTAAGAAAGAAACTCTTCGGGGTCCCGCTCGTGCCGCTTGTCTCCTGGATCGTAAATATGTCCCCCCAGTCAGCTGAGAGGAACTCGAAGTCAGGAGTGACCGGCGGCTGGTGCTCGCGGATCGTGCGTCCGGAGATGATCGGCAGGTTGAGCAAATCCTCGTGTGTCGTGATCTCGTCCGGCCTGATCCTGTTTGCACGGAAATAATGGCGGTAGAAAGGGGAATGTTCATTTGCATAGCTGATCGTGTATCGCACCCGGTCATCGATCAGTGCATCAAGTGACCTCCGTTCCATCGTCTCGATGCGTGAGTCAAAGTATGACGCGGGAGTCATGAAAGAACGTTGAGGCAAAAGAGCGTTTATAGATTCCGACAGGTCAGTGAAATGAGCACCCGTTGTTCATTCGATGCCCTGGGAAGGGATACCCTCCTGATCATTTAGCGTCCGGTGCGCCTGTACGCCAGCATCGTGCAGCCGTGGAATGGAGAGGGGCGCCGGCTTGTCTGCGGCACGGTTGAAAACCTGCATGCAGCGCTCACCGGCGCGCTTCCGCAGGTGCGCTCACTCCTTGATAATGGTACGATCGCGCTTTCGGATTTTGCCCATGAAAAATTCAATGGCTGCGAGGTAATCCCGTAATTAAAAAAAAGCGTGCCATGCCATGGAGATATATTTATACCCAGCGGTTCGATTTAAGTGTGCAGCGTCAAACCTGCATGAGTAAAACAATGGAGAGAAAAGGTTTTGGCGGCCCGAGAAACTTCGGTCCCCGCGAGATGACAAAGACAGTCTGTTCAGACTGCGGCAAAGAGTGTGAAGTCCCCTTCAAGCCCACAGAGGGAAGACCAGTTTACTGTCGGGATTGCCTTCCGAAACACCGGAAGCCCCGGTTCTAATCGTTCACAATCTTTTACAAATTTTTCTTATTTTTTAAGTTACTTCACACCTTCTGCAGCGCTTTTTCTATCGCAAAGCGCCCGCGCCCGAACTCTTCGCAGAGGATGGCAGTGATTGCCTTTTTCAATAGTTTCTGACCTTTGAGCACCGCGTAACGGGACGCAAGCGCTAAGCGCTCCTGTGGAGTCCACGCCCGCCCCTGGTTTTTAATAGTGCTCACGACAGGGGCAGGCAGGGAATCCAGCAGGTACCCGGGCCTGAGCGGTTTAAGCTCACGCACTTTTGCATCAAACAGGTCTTTTGACAGTTCGAACCCGACCATCCTGCGGTTGAGCCCGATCGCTGCCTTTGCTGTCGAAAAACCGCCGAGGAAAAAATCGCAGACCAGGTCGCCCTCGTTGCTGCTGTACTGGAGCATTTTGATCAGCAGCGCAGGCGGCAGCTCGTTCTTGTTCTTCTTTTTTTTGGGTTTGTACTCGCGGTTGATGAGCCAGACGTCCTCACGGTCGCTCGTGTTGGGGGAGCGCCCGTTTGCGGTCTTTTCGGCAAGTCCGAATCTTGACTCTGCATTGAATGTCCGGCGCCCGCCCGGCTTTTCGTAAAAAAGGATATGGTAGTGGGATGAGACGTACTTGCGTTTTGTAAAGACACCGAAGCTGTATTTCCAGATGATGTGGTTGACCTCAAGAAGGGAGGTCTGGTACAGGGCATGCAGGATATCATAGAGGTTCGTGTAGCCGGAAATAATATAGATGGACCCGCCCGGGCGCAGCACCCGTTCAGCCTCAGAAATCCAGCGTTTTGAAAATTTTGCATACTCGTTCTTTGGGATCTCGACATACCCCGGGATCACATACTGCTCGTTGCGGTTATAGTGGCGGTGGAGGGTATCACCGCGGATACCGTACGGCGGGTCGGTGATGATGAGGTCGACCGAGTTGTCCTCCAGGTACGTTTGGGCACCGGTGATGCAGTCATCGTTAAAAAATCGTGACCCGTGCACGCTCACCGGTTTCATGGCGTTCCTGCTGTACTTTTGAGCGGGCGGTTAAAAAATCATACCGGTTATTTCCGGTCGCTCTGGATCTCCTCGCGGAACCGGTGGATGATATCATAGACCATCATCCGGAACTCAAAGCCGACATCCTCCCAGGACTTGACACTGTTGTCCGGCTGGGCTGCCCGGGGAGTGCCGATGGTCGGATCGGGTATAGTTGGTGCCATCCCGTTTGTCCTGCCCGAGCGGAACAAGCGGCGGATGATCTCGTAATAGCCTGAAAGAAGCACGAGTAAAAAGACGACCGGCACCACGACAAAGGAAAGAAACCAGAAAAACTGGTAGATATTGCTGCCCGCAAGCCGGTCCACCCACTCAAAGACACGCAGCACAAACGCGATAATAAAGACGCTGCCGATCGCCCGGATCACCGGTGCAGGGAGGTCCAGCGGGAACGGGAATGCAGTGAAGATATCTCCCATAAACAGGATAATCCCGATACAGAGCAGCAGCCAGAAATTGGCATTCAGGAAACCGACACCCGAATAAAAGACCGGGCTGGCAACATAATACGTGAGGATGTTTGCAAGAACGACGATGATAAGAAACGAAATAATCCCGATCATCCGGGTGACAAAGACCCAGCCCAGTGACCGTTCCCCGAACCACTGCACCTGTACCCTCCGGAATCTGGTACCTATTGGACACCAGATTATAAAGCCCTCCCGTTCAGCCACAACGCGTTAATAACAGACACCGGTCTTTCAGGTTTTGGGCCAATTTTAATCGCTGCGGGCTTGTGCCTTTTCCGGTGGCATAGAATGGGCAATGCTCTGGTCTGACGATGGCTGACCTGTGTCTGGTTCACTGCCGGAGGTGGCGTTAATTTGTTGCATTAATGTAATAAAAAATACATTATTAGTCAAAAAATTACAATAATGTATAAATATATACAAAGCATACCGGTATTCCACATGACTCTTGCCATGCGCCAGAATGGACCGGATTGCACATATCTGAATACGGATATGCCGGCACTGTCGTTTGGTGACAGAAAAAAACATAACGAGTGATGTGTGGTGATGCCGGTGGACTGGAAAATGCCAATATAAACGATGACCTGAACCTGAACCTTGGGCCTGATGAATACGTCACCGCGGTGAAAAACCAGCCAAAACCTCTGGTCATCCCGCTGTGTGCTCAACTCCCGCTCCCGCAGATCTCCCCGCCGGATCTCTATGCCGGCACCCGGATGGGGTGCGGGTTTTTACTTGAATCTATCGAAGGAAGCGAGAAGATTGCACGGTACTCGTTTGTCGGGATCGACCCTGAGTGCACCGTGCGGGTGGATGATGAAGTACATATCTCCGGTAAGGATCCCTTTACTTCCATAGCAAAAGACCCTGAAGGCACAAATCCGGTTGACTGTATCCGGTCTGTCCTCCAGCGGTTCTATTATGTGAACATCAGGGCACCGCGTTTCTTTGGCGGCATGGTCGGCTATTTTGCCTATGACTGTATCTTCTCCCTCTTTGGGCAGGTAAAAAACCAGCACGTCAAGACTGCAAAACAAAAAAATGCCAGCCCTGATGCATGTTTCATGCTGACAAAAGACTGCATCGTGTTTGATCATCTCGACAAAACGATGTATATCTTCAGCAGCCCGTTTTTAACCTATGAATCCGACCTGATCGCGGAATACGAAAAAAGCATCCGGAGAATCAGGGAGCTCCGGGACCTGATTGTTGCGCTCGGAGAGCGAAAAATTCCGGCGGCGCCCCCAGAGGTTCTGGACACAGCTCCGTTGCACTATAGTTTGTCTGTATCAAAAGAGGCATTCCTGCAATCCGTCGTGCGGATAAAAGAGCACATCGCTTCAGGGGATATCTTCCAGGCAGTACTGTCATGCCGTCTGGAGTGCGCCGTACAAGGCGACCCGTTCAGCATCTATACCGCGCTGCGGGAGATCAACCCGAGCCCGTATATGTACTATCTGGATTTTGGGGACACACAGGTTATCGGGGCAAGTCCTGAGATGCTTGTCCGTGTAGAAAACCGGCGGGTAACCACGGTGCCGATCGCCGGTACCCGTCCCCGGGGTCGTGATACTGAGGAGGACAAAGCGCTGGAGGAGGATCTCCTCAATGATGCTAAAGAACGTGCCGAGCATACGATGCTCGTCGACCTTGCCAGAAACGACCTTGGGCGGGTCTGCCGGTTCGGCACCGTCGATGTCAGTGAATTCATGGGCATTGAGAAGTTTTCCCACGTCCAGCATATCGTCTCGACAGTACACGGTGTATTAAAAGACAACCTTGACTGCTATGACGCCCTGAAGTCCTGTTTTCCTGCCGGAACCGTATCAGGGGCTCCTAAAATCCGGGCAATGCAGATCATCGGGGAGGAAGAGCCGGATTACCGGGGACTCTATGCAGGTGCGGTCGGGTATATCGGTTTTGACCGTAACCTTGAGTTTGCCATTGCCATACGGACCGTTGTTGTCCGGGACGGGAAGGCTTTTATCCAGGCGGGGGCGGGAATCGTCGCTGACTCTGTGCCTGAGAACGAATGGTATGAAACCCACAACAAAGCAGCGGCGATGATCCGGGCGATCGAGCGGGCGGGGGGAGCATCATGAAGGTCCTTATTGTTGACTGCTATGACAGTTTCACGTTCAACCTGTACCAGCAGGTCGGCAGGCTCGGCGGCGATCCTGTCGTATTCACCTCAGATACGCCGCTTGACCGGCTAAAAAAGACCGGATGTGACCGGATTATTCTCTCACCGGGCCCGGGAACACCGCAGGATTCCGGCGTCTGTCTTGATGTCCTGCACACCATGAGCAGGACGATCCCCACGCTCGGCGTCTGCCTCGGGCACCAGGCGATCTGCACAGCGTTTGGCGGAAAAGTCGTCCGGGCAAAGCACCTGATGCACGGCAAGACTTCGGCAATCGAGCACGACGGGAAAGGCATTTATTATGGCATTTCCGGGCCGTTTGTGGCAACACGCTATCATTCCCTGATCGCCCAAAAAGAATCCCTGCCAGCAGAACTGCAGGTATCCGCGATGAGCCTTGACGATGGATACGTCATGGGTATCCGGCACACCCGGTATCCTATCGAAGGGGTGCAGTTCCATCCTGAGAGCATCCTCTCGCGGGAAGGCGACCGGATTATCAAGAATTTCCTCGATGGTTCCGGGGTGGCTCAATGACATTTAAGAAAGCCCTCATAAAACTTGCCGACCGCCAGGATCTCGCTCCTGCAGAGGCCGCAGCAATGATGAACACCATCATGGAGGGGAACGCGACGCAGGCACAGATCGGCGGGTTCCTTGTCGCACTGCACATGAAAGGTGAGACACCGGTCGAGATCGCTGCGTTCGCCACCGTGATGCGGCAGCATGCGATCACGGTACGACCGGTCACTAAAAAACCACTCGTCGATACCTGCGGCACCGGGGGGGATGGGACACAGACCTTCAACATCAGCACTACCGCCGCCATTGTCGCCGCAGGTGCCGGCGTCCCGGTTGTCAAGCACGGCAACCGTGGAGTAAGCAGCCGGTGCGGTTCTGCGGATGTCCTGTCAGCACTCGGCGTTAATCTCACCATCGATCCCGGGGTTCAGGCGCAGATCGTGGAGCGGGTGGGAATCTCGTTTTTCTTTGCCCCGAATTACCATCCGGCGATGAAACATGTCATGGCGGCACGGCTGGATATCGGGTGCAGGACGGTCTTCAACATCCTTGGCCCCCTGGCCAACCCTGCTGGTGCACAGGCCCAGGTGCTCGGTGTGTACCACCAGAACCTGACCGGAACGGTGGCAGAGGTGCTCAGGCTTCTTGGCGTCTCCCGGGCTATGGTCGTCCATGGGAGCGGTCTCGATGAGATTACGACAACGGGGGACACGGTTGTATCAGAGCTGAAAGCCGGTATAATCCGCCCCTATACCATCAGGTGTGAGACATTCGGTATTGCTCCAGCCGCACTTCCCGATCTCGCAGGAGGCGATCCGATGGACAATGCACGTATTGTCCGCGACGTCCTGCAGGGTGAACACGGTGCAGCCCGGGACATCGTGCTCATGAACGCCGGGGCAGCAATCTACATTGGAGGGCAGGCCCGGGACCTGCACGAGGGGATCCGGCTCGCCGCCGTTTCCATTGATTCAGGAAATGCCCGCGCCCGTCTTGATGCACTGATCGATGCAACACGGGGTGCCGCATGATCCTTGATGATATTATGCGGCGTACGGAAAAACGGGTTGCCCGGCTGCCGGCATCGTTTCCTGAAAAAAACCCTCGCACCTGCGCAAGCCTTACGAATGCGATCCGCAACAGCAACGGGAAAAACGCGGTGATTGCCGAGATCAAGTGCAGCTCACCGAGCCATGGTATTATCCGCCGCAACGTGGATATGGCGATGATGGCGGGCGTACTCGTCAGGGGCGGATGTGTTGCGCTGTCAGTCCTGACCGAACCGTACTTCTTTGGAGGTACCGGACAGGATATTTTTCGGGTGAAGACCGCAGTCAGTGTGCCGGTCTTAAGAAAAGACTTCATTATTGACGAACGGCAGATCGCGGAATCGCAGGCGATCGGAGCAGACGCAGTGCTCCTGATCGCTGCATTGCTGGGGAGCCGGCTTACAGGATTTGTGGATCTTGCCAAAGACTACGGTCTTGAACCTCTCGTTGAAGTCCACAACGCGGCCGACGTGGAATTAACACTTGCAACAGGCGCGACACTGATCGGGATCAACAACCGCGATCTGAATACCCTTACTATCGATCGTTCAACGACACGCCGTTTATCAGGAAGTATACGGTCAGCAGGGAGAATGATCATATCTGAGAGCGGGATGCGGTCGGCGGATGATGTACGGGAGATGAAACCGTACTGCGACGCATTCCTGATCGGTTCATCAATTATGTCCGATAATTACCCGCAGAAAAAACTAAAGGAGTTCGTATGCGCATAAAAATCTGCGGGATCACTAACCCTGGTGATGCATGCATTGCAGAGCGCGAAGGTGCCAGTGCGATCGGTGTCGTGATGTTTTCTCTTTCTCCCCGTTCGGTCACCCCGGATCTGGCACAGGCAATCTTTGATTCGGTGGGTCCGTTTACCGCGACCGTCGCGGTGAGCCACACACGGTCCGAAGAAGAACTCGCGCAGATCCTTGCCCTGCATCCCACCGCGATTCAGGTATCGCACCGGTTCACGTTCCGTGACGATCTGGACGTCCGGGTAATCCGCGTGATCCGGTCAGGGGATCAGGTACCTGATGATTGTGACGCGATCATTATCGATGAGAGCCATGGGGGCGGGAAACAGTGTGATCTCCCGCACGCCCGCGATCTTGTGCAGCGCTCGAACGTCCCGGTCATTCTTGCCGGGGGACTGAACGCCGGGAATGTAAAGGAGGCAATCTCCCGGGTCCGCCCGTATGCTGTCGATGTCGCATCGGGTGTTGAGGTACGTCCCGGTGTCAAGGATCCTGCGAAGATCAGGGCATTTGTCAAAGCGTGCAGGGAAGAATAACATGGTAAAAAAAGGACGATTTGGAATCTACGGAGGGCAGTATGTCCCGGAGACGCTGATGAGTGCACTGCTCGGACTGGAAGAAGCGTATGGTGCGATCCAAAACGACCCGCAGTTCGCACATGACCTTGCTGCGTTCCACTCTGAATACGCGGGACGACCGACACCGCTCACCTTCTGCAGGAACGCGTCGCGGGAGCTCGGGTGCCGGCTCTATCTCAAGCGCGAGGACCTCGTCCACGGCGGGTCCCACAAGCTGAACAACACGCTTGGGCAGGCACTCCTGGCACGACAGATGGGTAAGAAGCGGCTGATCGCCGAGACCGGTGCCGGTCAGCACGGGGTCGCAACCGCAATCGCCGGTGCGGCGCTCGGGCTCCCTGTCGAAGTGTACATGGGGGAGACCGATACACAGCGGCAGGCACTCAATGTCTTCCGCATGCAGCTGATGGGCGCAAAGGTGATACCGGTGCGGTCAGGCACCCGCACGCTCAAGGACGCGATCAACGAGGCGCTCCGTGACTGGGTGGCAAACGTGCGGGACACACATTACCTGATCGGCTCTGTTGTCGGTCCCCACCCGTACCCGCAGATGGTCCGGGACTTCCAGGCAGTAATCGGTAGGGAGACTAAAAAACAGGTGATGAAAAAAGAGGGCAGGCTGCCTGACACGATTGTTGCATGCGTCGGAGGAGGCTCGAATGCGATCGGCATCTTTTACCCGTTCCTTTCTGACGATGTTGAACTTGTAGGGGTCGAAGCGGCAGGAAAGGGGATCGGGACAGGGGAGCATTCCGCAACGCTCTGCGCCGGTGATGCGGGCGTGCTCCATGGTGCACTCTCCTACCTGCTGCAGGACGCGTACGGGCAGGTGCTCCCGACCCACAGTATCGCCGCCGGGCTGGACTATCCGGGTGTCGGGCCGGAGCATGCAATGCTGAAAGATGCTCGCCGTGTAACGTATGATGCGGTCCGGGACCGTGAGGTGCTCGATGCGTTCATGTTTCTCTCCCGGATGGAGGGGATCATCCCGGCGCTCGAGTCCGCCCATGCCGTCGCGTACGTGATGAAGAACGCGGACCGGTTTGACAAAGACGATGTCGTAATCATCAACCTTTCAGGGCGCGGCGACAAGGACGTGGCGGAAGTGGCAAAAATCCAGGGATGTGCGTGATGGGAAGGATTGATGATGTTTTTTTACAACGGGATTCGACTGCCTTTATCGGGTTTACCGTAGGTGGTGATCCGGACCAGGAGACCAGCGGGCGGATCGCACGGGCGCTTATCGATGCGGGAACCGATATCCTCGAACTCGGTGTGCCGTTCTCGGACCCGGTCGCTGACGGCCCGACCATCCAGCGGGCGGACGAACGGGCGCTCGCTGCCGGCACCACGCCGGACATAGTCTTTGCAATTGTCAGAGAACTCCGGTCGTACTCCGGTATACCGGTCGTCCTTCTCACCTATTACAATACGATTTTTAAACGCGGCGTCGACCGGTTCTACCGCGATGCGCGCGATGCCGGTGTCGACGGAATCCTGATCGCCGATCTGCCGGTTGAGGAATCCGATGAGGTCACCGCCATCGCAGCCCGGTACGGCATCGACCCGATCTTTCTCGTTGCGCAGACAACGTCTGATGAGCGTATCAAAAAGATCGCGGACCGGGCCAGCGGCTATCTCTACCTCGTCTCGGTCCTGGGCGTGACCGGCGTGCGCAGCCAGGTCTCAAAAGGGGCGATCGATCTCCTGAACCGCGTACGGAAGCACACCTGTCTCCCGCTTGCGCTTGGCTTTGGGATCTCAACTCCCGATCATGTGAGAGCATGCAACCATGCCGGTGCTGATGCTGTGATTGTTGGAAGTGCGATCGTGAATATCGTGGAAAAAACAAAGCACGATCCGGAGTTCATGGTGCAGGAACTGAAAAAATATATATCTGCAATGAAAACAGCGGGGCATACCTGAACATTTCTCTGGCGCCAATTTTAAAAAAAACCGCCGCTTATATCAGGATCCGGGCCTGACCTGACTCCGGCGTTGTATGATGAAGAACATCCACGTTCTGGCACGTGCTTTCCTCTGTATCGTTGCCGGCATCCTTGTCTGCGGCTGCACCCGGCAACCTGCAGCACCGGCACAGGCGCCTCCTGCCCGGCCTGCAACGCAGGTAGCGCAGCCTGGTGCAGGCATTGCACATCCTGCGTCGATGAACTGCGACAACCTGGGCGGCAGGACTAAAAATTAAGAAAAATACTGACGGCAGCGAGTACGGCATGTGCACCTTCACAAACGGCACAAGCTGCGAGGAATGGGCGCTCTTTAGGTAGCGAACGATGCAAAGCTGGCGGTGTACCAGCATCTTGGAAAATAATATTTTTTCCTTCCGGTAACCTATTCTACCGGCTCCCCCTGATAACCGTGCGCTGCAAGGACGGTGATCACATTATTGATCCACGCCGTGTCCTTCTCATGAAAATCACGCGTGTGGGATTCTTTTGCATGATGAATATGTGAATGATCGATATGGTTTTCAGAGTCAACCGGGTGAGGCAGGGGGGCGATATGATCTTTCCAGACATTTAAGAGTTCCTCATCGGACGTTTTGAGCTCATTGTGCCCCAGTACCTTGCCGCAGACCTGCCCTTCACGCTTAGAGATCAGCATCCGGTAACACTGGAACTCCTTGCAAATCGCGGGGCGCATCGGGTACACGGCGCAGATAAACCCTTTTCCATCGTTATTTTTTCTCATGAAGGGGCACCACTGGGGATGGGCCTCGTGCTGGCTCTGATCAGCAAACGCATCTGCATAATCCGGCTGTATGTGGACAAGGAACATGTCGTTGGTGATCCCATACCGGCAGTAATAATCCCTGTCGGTGAGCTTCCTCTCAATTTTGATGAATTCACCAAAACTCATACAGCATTTCCCACATAAGGTGCAGTCGAACTTCGTCATACCGGTATAGACCTTGGCATCAGGGGTTTATAAAAAATGTGGTTTTATAGGCTCTGTAGAAATCTCTGATCTCACATTAGTAATAGAAATCCATGTTGACACGGATTTCCACGGATATCATAAGGGAGGATATCTGTCGTGCCAGATGGCAGGACATATTCGAGAAAATAATCATCAGATTATTTTATAAGTGCCGCAGTGGCGGGGGCGAAGCCCCCAAGAACGCTATGAAAAACGATGATTTCTATAGAGCCGTTTTATAGTTACGGGGGGATTTTGGGCTCTTTCGTTTTTGCTATCATTGGCTTTTGTACCGGCATTTCGGCCGCGTGCCGCTACGACGGGACGGACAGCACTTCACGCTCCCCCACGCTACCTGCCGGTGATCATCGACCCCCTGAGCGGTCAGGTACGCAGAAACGGCGTTTCGTACACCGATTATTATTATTCCCCGCACGTGCTTTGCGACGAATCTTTTTTTTTTTATAGATTAAGATACCTGCACCCCTCATCCGTGATGCGGTATATAATCCAGTTCCCGTGATATTCGCCCTCAACGAGCCCGCTCTCCCTGAGAATGGTGAGGTGATACGAGAGTTTCGAGTCCGCGATGCGCATAAACTGGTTGATCACACAGACACAGAGCGGCTGGTCTTTGACCAGGTGCAGGATGGTGAGGCGCAGGGGATCGGAAAGGGCATGATATATCCGGCTCTTCTTTTCGAGCTCATCCGTTGCAGGGATACACCCGGCAAGAGCGTCAAATCCACCCATCCGATCGAGTTCTTCCCGGATCGGTTCCGGGATCTCCATCTCTTTTGTATGTGTGCGCTTATGTGTTGGACCGCAGCAGGACTTTTGAGTGCGCTTCATTTCAAAATAATATGAAATGGAAAGATATATAATCGTGCCCTGCTCACAATGTTTCAATAAAATTTGAAATGACGTGAAGGCCATGGAAGAGCAGAGATCATCATGCACCTGCGGGAGCAACGGGACAAATTGCATCATCTATTCCTGTTCGGGCATCGGATCGAATGTCGGGCAGCTGGCAAACGCGGCGGCGTGCCGGCTCACGACCGAAGGGTTCGGGAGCGGGTCCTGCCTTGCCGGGGTTGGCGGGAATGTAGACAAGCTGATCGGTGTGGGAAAAGCCGCAGACGAGCGGGTTGTGATCGACGGCTGCCCGGTTGCGTGCGCTAAAAAGATCATGGACGCACAGGGACTTTTTATTGACCGGTATGTCATAATCACCGGGCTCGGGATCGAAAAGACGCCCGGGCCACTGTATGCGGAGAGCGATGTACAGACCATTGTCGATGCAGTCCGAAATTCACCGAAGTGACGGTATGTACTGGCCTGCCTATTTAGAGCCCGCATGAAAGCACTGATTACCTGTTCCGGTCACTCCAACACCGGGCGTTTGACAACATGGGTGGCAACGACACTCATTTCCCGGCACCCGGGTACGATCGCATGGGCCCGGGCGCACAAGGGCGAGGGTGCCATAACAGACGCGGTGGATGAGGCAGACCAGGTCATCGTTATCGAAGGTTGTTCAGACCACTGCGCCTCAAAAAAACTCGATGCGGCAGGAATCAGGGCAGATATCCACCTGGTAGCAACAGACCTTGGGATAGAGAAAAACGGCATGGCAGATGTACAGTGGTGTGACGTTGAAAAAGTGCTCGCCGCCCTTGTATGGGAACAATAACCGGTTTTATGAGAGAAAAGACTGACATGAGATGCAGGTTTTTTTATAAAAAAAGCGTGCAGGGACTACTACCAGCGTAAAGGAGTATGCTGATGCTGCAGGAATTTGCTGACTGGGTTACCTACACGGTGCTTGGTCTTGGACAGAACAGCCCGCTTGCCTCGTCGATTGATTTTTTTGTCTATGATTCGATCAAGGTCACGGTGATGCTTGCCATCATCGTGTTCGGTGTCGCCATCATCCGCTCGTTCATCACGCCGCAGAAAGTAAAGAAATGGGTGGCGGGACGAACTGAGGGGCTGGGCAACATCCTTGCCGCGATCCTTGGTATCCCGACGCCGTTCTGTTCCTGCTCAGCCGTCCCGCTCTTCATCGGCTTTGTGGAATCCGGCGTACCGCTCGGGATCACGTTCTCGTTTTTGATCGCATCCCCGCTGATCAACGAAGTCGCGGCTGCGATGCTGCTTGCGATGTTCGGCTGGGAGATTGCGGTGCTCTACATCATCTCGGGCCTGGTGATCGCGATCATCGCGGGGATCATCATCGGTCGTCTCCGGCTCGAATCCGAAGTCGAGGAGTTTGTCTACAAATGCAAAATCCCTGACAGTGCGGAAAAAGTGATGCCATGGAAAGACCGGCTCATCTATGCAAAGAACGAGTCCCGCGATATCACGCTCAAGGTGCTGCCATACATCCTGCTCGGGATTGCGATCGGTGCCGTCATCCACGGGTACGCCCCCGCGGATTTCCTCGTCAATATCGCTGGCAAAAATAATCCGCTCGCCGTCCCCATCGCGGTGCTGATCGGCATCCCGCTCTACTCGAATGCGGCTGGCATGATCCCGATCATGGAAGTCCTCACCGCAAAAGGGATGGCAATGGGTACGGCGCTTGCGTTCATGATGGCGGTGATCGGGCTCTCGCTGCCCGAGATGATCATCCTCCGGAAAGTGATAAAGATAAAATTGCTCGCAATCTTTGCGGCGATATTGTTTATCTCGTTCACGCTGACCGGCTACCTGTTTAATGCGGTGCTTGGGTAATGCCTGAAGATACAAGAAGAAAAACAGGAAAAAAGCGATGTGATCATCATGGCTGACACACCGTGTTGTGCCGCTGATGCACTCCGGAGGATCCGGCAGG
This sequence comes from Methanoregula sp., assembly GCA_026394605.1. GTDB lineage: Archaea > Halobacteriota > Methanomicrobia > Methanomicrobiales > Methanospirillaceae > MVRE01. The sequence continues at coordinate 2,850 of JAPKXY010000044.1, read as the reverse complement.
TCGATGTGAACGGGATCCTCACGGGGATCAGCATGCTGGACGAGAGCATCAGTGAGGTGGGGGGGCTCGGACGTTCGGATGACCGCAGGATCCGCGAGGCGCTGGTGAGGCGGGTGAAGATTTATCATTATATTCCTCCTGCAGCAGCGGAGGCGTACGCTGATGCGATCATGCGGGAATACCGCCATGCTGAAAGAAAAAATGTTCAGGGCCGGGCTGGCAACGAGAGAAGAGACAAAGAAGTTGATGGGAGAGAACAGGATGGTAAGAATTGAAGTGCTTGGCATGGGCTGCGAGAACTGCAGACGGCTGATGAGCAATGTGGAGGCTGCAGTCAGACAGCTTGGCATTGCGGTGGACATCAAAAAAGTTGAAGATATTGCCGCAATCATGGAACGCGGCGTGATGCTCCTGCCCGCGATCATCGTCGATGGCAAGCTCAGGGTTTCCGGCAGGGTGGCGGATGTGCCGGAGATCAAGCGGATCCTGACCGGGGGAACATAAGATGGGAGAGACTGCACTATTCTCTGCCTGCGGGGGCAGGTGCTGATCACGGGGCGCTGATGCTATGCCGGGCGAATCCTGTGTAACAAAAGAGCCAAAGGGGCTGGGATTCTTCGAGAAGTACCTGACCGTCTGGGTAGCCCTGTGCATCGGCCTTGGCATCCTGCTGGGGCGCTTTGCACCGGCGGCGGCAAAGTATCTTGACAGCCTCTCCATCTATATCGGCGAGGCGCCGGTCGTCTCGATCCCGATTGCAGTCTGCCTTTTTTTCATGATGTACCCCATCATGGTAAAGATCGACTTTGCCGAGGTCCTGAAGGCAGGCGCAAACATTAAACCCGTCAGCCTAACCCTCTTTGTCAACTGGGCAATCAAGCCCTTCACCATGTATGCAATCGCACTTTTTTTCCTCGGGACACTCTTTCTCACATTCATCGGCCCGGATGCGGTCGACCTTGTGAAGATGCCGTTCGGGCTCGACCTGCCGGTGGGTGCCATGTACGGGGTCGGGACCGTTGTCCTTGAAGGGGGCGTAAAGATGCTCGAGGTACCCCTGTGGCGGAGCTACCTTGCGGGGTGCATCCTTCTCGGGATTGCGCCCTGCACCGCCATGGTGCTTGTCTGGGGATACCTTGCGAAGGGAAACGACGGACATACACTCGTGATGGTCGCGATCAACTCGCTCTCCATGCTCTTCCTCTACGGCCCGCTGGGCGGCTTCCTGCTCGGCGTGGGCAAGCTCCCGGTCCCGTGGGAGGCACTTGCACTCTCGATCGCGATCTACGTCGCGCTCCCGCTTGTCGCAGGCTATATCTCGCGGAAGCTGATCGTCCGTTCCAGGGGCAGGGACTGGTTTAATACAAAGTTTGTCCACTACCTCACGCCCATAACCATCACCGCACTCCTGATCACACTCGTCCTCCTCTTCAGCTTCAAGGGAGAGGTGATCCTCACACGGCCGCTTACCATCCTCTGGATCGCTATCCCGCTCTTTATCCAGACAACCCTCATCTTTTCCATCGGATACGTCCTTTCGAAGGGAATTCACCTCAGCTACGAGGATGCAGCACCCTCGGCGATGATCGGGGCGTCGAACCATTTCGAGGTGGCGATCGCGACCGCGACGATCCTGTTCGGGCTCTCTTCAGGGGCAGCCCTTGCGACAGTGGTAGGCGTTCTGATAGAAGTACCCACGATGCTCCTGCTGGTTAAGATATGTCTGAGAACAAGGGGCTGGTTCGCGAAAGGCTGATGCCTTGGACTGATGAGTACTCTGGAGGTGTACCATAATGAAAAAGAAAGAACCGCAGGATATCAGGGAGATGGTGCGGGAGGGCTATGCGAAGGTTGCGAAAGGTGGCTGCGGGTGCTGCGGCCCCTCCCCCTGCTGCGGCGGGGCAGATGCTGCAGAACAGATAAGCAAAAAAGTCGGGTACTCGTCCGATGAAATGGGGGCTGTTCCGGATGGCGCGAACCTCGGGCTTGGCTGCGGGAACCCGCTTGCCCATGCAGCGATTCATGAAGGCGATACGATCCTTGACCTTGGATCCGGTGCCGGCTTTGACTGCTTCCTTGCTGCCCGGAGGGTCGGGAAGACCGGGCGGGTCATTGGCGTGGACATGACGCCGGAGATGATTGCACGGGCACGGGAGAATGCAAAGAACGCCGGCGTGAAAAATGTCGAGTTCCGCCTCGGTGAGATCGAGTCGCTGCCGGTCGCCGACAGCACAGTCGACCTCGTCATTTCAAACTGCGTCATCAACCTCTCGCCTGATAAGGCGCGGGTCTTTTCAGAGGCCTTCCGCGTGCTGAAGGAGGCGCGGGTCTTTTCAGAGGCCTTCCGCGTGCTGAAGGATGGTGGCACGCTCATGGTCTCGGACATCGTGCTGGAACGCGATCTTCCGGAATCAGTCCTCTCATCGGTCGCTGCGTATGTCGGCTGCCTTGCCGGTGCGGTGCAGAAAAGTGTGTACCTTGACCTGATCCGCGGGGCAGGGTTTTCAACAGTCGAGGTGCTGGAAGAGGCCTCCTACCCGATCGAGCTCATGGTAAACGATCCCACGGCGCAGGCAGTACTCGCCAGCCTTTCGTTTTCCCGGGACGAGCTCCACACCATCGGGGAGTCGGTGCACAGCGTCAAGGTCCGGGCGGTAAAACCCCATTCCTGAAACGGGGTGGAACCTGATAATATCCTGATTTGGATGGTTCGGATGCAGACAGCTGTTGAAGTCCGTAATCTCACGAAACGCTTCGGCACCACCACTGCCGTGGATAACATCTCATTTGATGTTTGGAGAAAGGAGATCTTCGGCTTCCTCGGCCCGAACGGTGCGGGTAAGACCACGA